>DCGT01000028.1:506-11277 GCA_002315315.1 Faecalibacterium sp. UBA1771 | reverse complement strand
ATGTTTTCAGCACGGACAAACTGAAATATTACCTTGAGCGCGACAACGGCGACCCCGACAGCTCCAAGGACTTCGGTCACGACATTATTCCCTATATGCTCAATGCCGGCGAACGTATGCTCTCCTACCGCTTTGACGGATATTGGAAGGATGTAGGCACAATAGACAGCCTTTGGGAAGCGAATATGGACCTGATTGACCCCAATGAACCGTTCTCTCTGTGGGATAATGATTTTAAGGTTTACAGTCGTTCATCTCAGATGCCGCCGCAGTATATCGACCCGCAGGCAAAGGTCGGCAACTCGGTCGTTGCGGCAGGCTGCAACGTATACGGCGAGGTTGACTTCTCGGTGCTGTTTGAGGGTGTGACGGTGCAAAATGGCGCGGTGGTGCGAGACTCGATAATTATGCCCGGCTCGGTTGTGGAATCGGGTGCGATAGTGCAATATTCCATAGTCGCCGAAAACGCCGTGATAAAGCAAGGCGCAAGGATAGGTGAACGACCCGAAAATATCGAGGATAAGGATAAATGGGGCGTATCCGTTGTCGGAGGCGGAGTAACGGTAGGTAAAAATGCCGTAATAAGCCCCAAGGCAATGCTTTACAACGATGTGAAGGACGGTGAGGTCGTATGCTGAAAAGCAAAACAATGGCGGTCATCTTCGCCAATATGCACGATGAAAAAATATCCTCGCTGACATCGCGGAGGTCGATGGGCTCCGTTCCCGTCTGCGGTCGTTACCGCCTTATCGATTTCTGTCTTTCCTCGGCAGTAAGAGCGGGAATTTCACAGGTTGCGGTCATTACCAAGTCAAATTACCGTTCGCTTATGGATCATCTCGGCAACGGGCGCGATTGGGACCTTGCGAGAAAAAGAGAGGGCTTGACCATCTACCCGCCATTCAGCATTTCCAACAGCGGCTCGGTCTATGCCAACCGAATCGACGCGCTGTTCGGCGTTATGGAGCTGTTCACCGACTCCTCTGCCGATTACGTTGTGCTGTTCGACTGCGACCAGATGGCAAATGTCGACCTCGAGCCTTTCGTAAACAAGCACATCGAGAGCGGTGCGGATATAACCATGCTGTGTACCGACGAGCTTAAATTCGGAGAATATGTCACCGACTGCTCGATTATTGACGTAGACGAAAACGACCGCATAACCTCTATGCGAATCGGAATACCCTATGAGCAGGGCAGACTGACAACCATGAATACCTGCATCGTTTCGCGCCGTCTGCTTATTGAGCTTATCACCGATGCTCACAGCAAGATGAAAAATTCGGTCGAGCGCGATATTATCTTCCCGAATCTCGAAAAAATGGATATCCGTGCCGACCGCTATCACGGCTTCGTCAGCCGTATCTGCTCAATTCAAAGCTATTATGAATCAAATATGAGTCTGCTCGACTCCGATAATCTTCGCGAGCTGTTATATAAGCCGGGCGCCACCGTCTATACAAAAATTCACGACGATGCGCCGGTACGCTACGGTCTTGACTCAAAAGTCGTCAACTCGCTGATAGCCGACGGCTGTGTAATTGAGGGAGAGGTGCGCAACTGCATCCTATTCCGCGGCGTACACATTGACAAGGGCGCGGTGGTGGAAAATTCGATAATAATGCAGAATACCGCCGTTCGCTCCGGCTCAAGGTTAAGCTATGTCATAAGCGACAAAAACATCGTTATAAGCGAAAAAAGAACGTTGATGGGTTATCAGAGCTATCCGCTGTATATCGAAAAGGACAGCGTGGTCTGATTGTCATAACATATACGCAGAAAGCCGGACAGCACACCGATTTAAGTATTACATTTCATAAATTCTGATTTGCTCAACGACATATAAACGATAAATCCACGAATAACACAATAAACCGAGGAGGTGTCACCGTGAAGGTTCTGTACATCACAAGCGAGTCCTATCCTTTTTTGACAAGCGGCGGTTTGGGCGACGTATCATTCGCTCTGCCCAAGGCTCTTGCCGAAAAAAGCGTCGATGTCAGAGTGGTTATGCCGCTCTATGCCGATATATCCGAGCAGTACCGAAGTAAAATGCGCTATGTCGTCAATTTCAACGTTCCTCTTGCGTGGAGAAACCAGTATTGCGGTCTGTTTGAGCTTGAGCAGGACGGTGTGAAGTTTTATTTTCTTGATAACGAATATTATTTTAAGCGCTCGGGTCTATACGGATACTACGACGACGGAGAGAGGTTTGCGTTCTTTGCCAAGGCGTGTATTGAAATGCTTAATAACATCAGCTTTCACCCCGATGTTATCCACGCCAACGACTGGCAGTCGGCACTCGCACCCGTATTTTTGAACGAGTTTTACCGTGACAATCCGAAATTCTATTCGATAAAAACCCTTTTGACCATTCACAACATTCAGTATCAGGGTATTTACGGGCGTGAGGTAATGACCGACATTCTCGGTATCCACCCTGCTCACGGAAGCTTGCTCGAATACGGCGGAAATATCAACTATCTGAAAGCGGGAATAGCTTCGGTTGACCGCGTGAACACCGTGAGTCCCCGCTATGCCGAGGAGCTTAAGGAGCCGTATTTTGCCTGCGGTCTGGACGGACTTATGCGCGACAACGCCTTTAAGCTGTGCGGAATACTGAACGGAATCGACCGTGGCGTCTACGACCCGTCAACCGACAGTGCACTCGACGCAAGCTTCGACAGCAGTGATTTTTCGGGCAAGGCAAAGTGCAAAAAGTCTCTCGCCGCCGAATTCGGTCTCACCGACACCGACAAGCCGATAATCGGTCTGGTGTCGCGTCTCGTATCTCACAAGGGCTTTGACCTTGTCAAAAACGCCTTGGAATACATTCTCGCAAGCGGAATGAATGTTGTTCTGCTCGGGTCGGGCGATTACGAATACGAGAGCGCTTTTTCCGCGCTCGCCGAACGGCATCAAGGCTCACTCGGCGTGAGAATAGGTTTCGACGGTCAGCTCGCACGCCGAATATATGCCGGCAGTGATTTGTTCCTTATGCCGTCGCTGTCCGAGCCGTGCGGTCTGGCACAGATGATTGCACTGCGTTACGGCACTCTGCCGATTGTTCACCGTGTCGGGGGTCTGTATGACAGCGTTACCGACTGCGGAGACGGAGAGGGAAACGGATTTACCTTTGTCGACGTCACTGCCGACGAGCTTCTCGGTGCGTGCATACGCGCCAAAAACGCATTTTATTCCGGAGAATGGCAGACACTTGTCAAGCGTGCGCTTGACTGCAATTTCAGCTGGGACAGGTCGGCTGACCGATACCTGCAATTATACGAGGAGATACAAAAGCTTTGGGAATGATTAACGACGAAAAATTCACTTTAAGGTTTGCCGGAGCAGATGACACGGCAATCGTGCTTGAATACATCAAAAGGCTGGCAAAATACGAGAAGATGGAGGAGCAAGTGGTAGCCGACGAGCAGTCGCTCTCCTATTGGATGTTTGAAAAAGAAAAAGCCGAATCGCTGATTGCCGAATATGACGGCAATCCTATCGGGTTTGCGCTGTTTTTTCACAATTTCTCAACCTTTCTCGGGCGCGCCGGTATCTATGTGGAGGACATTTTCATCGACGAGGAATACCGCGGAAAAGGCTTCGGCGGTGCCATTATCCGCCGTCTGAGTGAAATAGCACTCGAACGCGGCTGCGGCAGGGTCGAATGGAGATGCCTTGACTGGAACAAGCCGAGCATAGATTTCTATCAGTCGATAGGCGCCGAATCACTTGATGAATGGATTTCGTTCCGTCTTGACGAGAGTAAAATTCTCTCGCTCGCAAGAGGCGAGGTTGAATAAATACCGATGTGAATTTAATCGTAAATAACACGGAGAAATGCTCTGTTACGCTTCATCGTAAGAGCATTTCTCCGTTTGTTTTTTGCTGTTACATCAGGAACGGTAAAGGATTTTAAATGTATTCCGGTAATAGTCGATCAATCCTTCCCTTTTCATATTTGACAGCTCACGGGACAGAGCGGAGCGGTCACAGCCGAAGAGCGACGCCTGTGCCTCCCTTGTATGCGGCACGTCAAAAAAGCCCCGCTCATCGGCGGCGTCCGAGTAGCTGTCAAGATATGCGAATATCCGCTGTCGCAGCTTGCCGACGGTCAACAGCGACATCCTCTTTTGCAATCGGAAATAGCTGTCCGATACCATAACAATCAGATTTCTGATAATGCGGCGGTACATATCCCGGTCATCGAAATCGGCGTCAATAAGTCGGTCATAATTGATAAACATTATCTCGCTGACCGATGACGCGGTGACTGTGACGGGACTGATAGCGGTCGATCCGGACAAAATTTCACCGAACACACCGTTTTTATCTATCTCACTTACCGTCGATGCGTCTCCGTCCGCCGAAATCTTTTGTGCCACAATACCGCCCGACAGAATTATTCCTATCTCGCGGTTGCGCTCTCCCTCGACAATAATCGTGTCACCCTTTCGGAAGGAACGAATATCGGGAGCAAGCAGGTCGATAATAGATTTTATACCGTCCCGCGAAATACCCGTGAATAACTCACATTCGGTAAGTGCTTTGATTATTTCGGTCATTTTATCACCTCGTTGCAATTGCAACATCATTATCGGCTTCATTTTAGTACAATTCAATCGAAACGGCAAGTAGAAACCGTTTACAGCAAGAGAAAGGAATAAATAATATGAAAAAAATAACCGCTTTACTGCTTGCGCTTATTATGACCTTATCGCTCGCCGCCTGCGGCAAAAAGTCCGATACGACGACAGTACCCGAGCAAAACGATGCTGTCGGGGAACCGCAGAGCGAAGAACAACCCGAAACACTTGATGACTACACCGTAAGAGTAGCCGCGCTCAAGGGTCCGACGGCAATGGGTATGGCGAAGCTGTTGACCGACGGCGGATACAGCTATAACGTCTATGGTACCGCCGACGAGCTTGCCGCCGAAATTGTCAAGGGAAATGTGGACATAGCTGCCATTCCCTGCAATCTCGCGTCAATTCTTTACAATAAGACAAAATCGATATCGGTTATCGGCGTCAACACACTCGGTGTTCTCTATATTGTAGAAAACGGCGACAGCATAAAAAGCATCGAGGATTTAAAGGGCAAAACAATTTATTCGACCGGCAGCGGAACGACGCCGGAATACGTGCTCAACTACATTCTTGCACAGAACGGAATTGACGTCGAAAAGGATTTGACGGTGGAATATAAATCGGAGGCAACCGAAATAGCATCGCTTCTTGCTGCCGATGACACCGGAGATGTTATAGCCATGCTCCCTCAGCCCTACGTTACCACCGTAATGATGCAGAATGATGCGGTTCGCATTGCGCTTGATATGACCGAGGAATGGAACAAGGTATGTGAGGACGGCGGCGCGCTCGTTACCGGAGTTGCGGTAGTTCGCAATGAGTTTGCGGACAAGCACCGCACTGAGCTTGCCGACTTTATGGCAGAATACGCGGAATCGGTTAAATTTGCAAACGAAAAAGCCGATGAGGCGGCGACACTGATTGAACAGCTTGATATCACCAAGGCGGAGGTTGCGTCAAGGGCGCTCCCCTACTGCAACATCGTACTGCTGACCGGTGACGAGATGAAAAACGCCGTAAAGAGCTATCTCGGCGTTCTCTATGAACAGAATCAAACTTCGGTCGGAGGTGCTTTGCCCGATGCGGCGTTCTACTTCACCGAGCAAAAATAAAGCAGTCGTTACCATAGCCGTTGCGTTATTCTGGCTCGGCGTATGGCAAACAGCATCGGTATTAATCGGCGAGGAGCTTTTTTTCTCCTCGCCTGTTGCCGTTTTCAAGGCCTTGAGGGTAATTCTCCGGCAACCGTCCTTTTACAAAGCGCTTTGGGGAAGCTTTTCGCGAATATCAACGGGATTTGTGTCAGCAGTTGCCGTCGGAGTGATTTTCGCCGTGCTTTGCTCAAAATTCAAGCTGCTTCGCACGCTTATGTCACCGCTTTTCACCGTGATACGCTCGACACCGGTTGCATCGTTTGTAATACTCGTCATAATAATGCTCGGCTCCGAGCGGCTCGCCGCTGTCATATCGTTTCTTATGGTCCTGCCGGTTATTTATTCCAACACTCTTGCCGGCATCGACAATACCGATAAGGCTTTGCTTGAAATGGCAAAGGTTTTCGGCATAGGAGCGTTCAAAACCTTCAGATATATAAGACTGCCCGCCATTATGCCCTTTTTCCTGTCAGCCTGCTCGGTATCGCTCGGTCTTTGCTGGAAATCTGGCGTCGCCGCCGAGGTAATAGGGATTACCGGCAATTCGCTCGGCAAGCTCCTTTACGAATCAAAAATCTATTACAGCACCGCCGAGCTGTTTGCATATACGTTTGTCATTGTCTCGGTCAGCTTTGTGTTTGAAAAAGCAGTCATACGCGCAATCAAAAGTCTTTCCGCCAAAGCGGTCGAAGGGTCGGTAAAATGAGCATAATAATCGACAATTTGCATTTCGCATACCGTGATAAGGTTATTTTTGACGGCTTTTCGACTGTTTTTGACAGCGGAATAACCTGCCTTATCGGAAGGTCGGGAAGCGGCAAAACCACGCTTTTGAGACTTATTATGAGGCTTGAAAAGCCGCAGTCGGGGAAAATCACTGGAAACGACAGCATAGCCGCCGTTTTTCAGGAGGACAGGTTATGCGAACAGCTTAACGCCGTAGACAACATCAGACTTGTACTGCGCGAAAAAGCCGACGTCAGCGCACATTTGGCCGAGGTTATGCTGTCGGACGGCGACATAGCGAAGCCCGTTTCGGAGCTGAGCGGCGGTATGAAAAGACGCGTGGCACTTGTCAGAGCCGTGGCAAGCAATCGAAATACGCTTCTGCTCGACGAGCCGTTTAAGGGACTTGATGAAAACACCAAATCAGCGGTTATTGCATATCTCCTGCGGCATATTGAAGGCAAAACGGCAGTAGTTGTCACCCATGACCCGGAGGATATCATACTGCTCGGAGCGAAAAGCCTTTCGCTATCCGACCGACAGACCAATGGCGAAATATCATCACATCACTTTCCGGTCAACACCGCCGAAATTCAAAAAATATAAGCGGGGATTTCTTCCTCAAGCGGCTGAAATGTGGTATAATGAAAAAAAATCATTGGAGGAATAATATATGTACTGCTACCGCAAGGTCCGTGATGATATTTATTGGGTCGGCGGAAATGACCGCCGTCTTGCTATGTTCGAGGGAATTTATTCCGTTCCCGACGGAGTTTCCTATAACTCCTACCTTGTTCTTGATGATAAAACGGTGCTGTTCGACACCGTAGACCGTGCCGTTTCCGAGGTTTTCTTTGATAATCTCAACGCTCTGCTAGGAACTCGTGCGCTCGACTATCTCGTAGTACAGCACATGGAGCCGGACCATTCCGCCACCATTGCCCGCGTACTCGAAAAGCACCCTGAAACAAAGGTTGTCTGCTCCCGTATGGCACTCGGTATGATAAAGCAGTTTTTCGATACCGACATAACCGCCCGCACCGAGATTGTCGCCGAGGGAAGCACGCTTTCGAGCGGAAAACACGAGTTCGTCTTTGTTACCGCACCTATGGTACATTGGCCGGAGGTCATTGTAACCTATGACAAGACCGACAAAATACTGTTCAGTGCCGATGCTTTCGGTACCTTCGGAGCACTAAACGGCGCACTTTTTGCCGACGAGGTCGATTTCTATAACGATTACACTTCTGAGGCTCGCCGTTATTACACCAACATAGTCGGTAAATACGGTCAGCAGGTTCAGGCATTGCTCAAAAAGGCTTCGGGACTTGACATTCAAATGATTTGCCCGCTTCACGGCTTCGTTCACCGCTCCGACTTAGGCAAATTCATTGAGCTGTATGACAAATGGAGCAGCTACACACCCGAGGTCAACGGCGTAATGATTGCTTATGCTTCGGTCTACGGCAATACTGCCAACGCCGCCGACATTCTCGCCTGCGAGCTTCGCGAGCGCGGAATAAAAACCACGGTATTCGATGTATCCGTTACCCCCGCATCCGACATTGTTTCCGAAGCATTCCGTTACAGCCACCTTGTTTTCGCTTCGACAACATATAATACGGGAATATTCATCGCCATGGAGGACCTGCTCCGAGATATCGCACAGCACAATCTCTCAAACCGCACTATTGCGATTATCGAAAACGGAAGCTGGTCACCCTCGAGCGGCAAGCAGATGAAGGCAATTCTCGAGCCTCTGCCCGGGATGCGCTTTATAGAAAACACAGTGACAATCAAATCCGCGCTCAACACCGTTACCCGCGCCGGCATAGCGGAAATAGCAGACGAGCTGGCAAAAAGCGTCAAGGCTCAATAGCCGAAATAAAAACAGCCGGTATTCCGAGAATTTCGGAGTACCGGCTTTGTGTTATTAATTAAAGTAATTTAATTCCCGCCTTGCGGCAGCCTTCTATAGTTTCGTCGTCCCACACCGAAGCGTGCACCTCTCCGATGTGCGCTTTATTAAGTATGAGCATACACAATCTTGACTGACCTATTCCGCCGCCCACGGTGTACGGAAGCTCACCCGCCAACAGCATTTTATGGTACATAAGCTCTCTGCGGCTGTCACAACCCGCCTCGGTAAGCTGACGGTCAAGCGACTCGGGGCTGACACGGATTCCCATCGATGACAGCTCAAAAGCCTGTCCCAGAACTTCGTTCCAAACGATGATATCTCCGTTTAAATCCCAATCGTCATAGTCGGGAGCACGCCCGTCGTGACGCTTGCCCGAGCGTAGCTTTTTGCCTATCTGCATAAGAAACACGGTTTTGTGTTCCTTTGCGGCGGCGTTCTCTCGCTCCTTGGGTGTGAGGTCTGGGTATCTATCCTCAAGCTCCTGTGTGGTGATAAAGGTGACATTTCGCTCTATCCTGTTGCCGAGCTGCGGATATTTCTCCATCAGCTTCTGCTGACTGTCGCAGACTGCATCGACGATGTTGCGAACTATATTCTTTAAGAACTCAATGTTTCTGTCCTTTTCCTCAATGACAAGCTCCCAGTCCCATTGGTCGACATAAATCGAATGAATGTTGTCTAAATCCTCATCGCGACGGATGGCGTTCATATCGGTATACAGACCGTTGCCGACATAGAAATGGTAGTTTTTGAGTGCAAAGCGTTTCCATTTTGCAAGCGAATGAACGACCTGCGCAACCTTGCCGTTCTCCTTTATGTCAAACTCGACGGGGCGCTCCACACCGTTCAAATCGTCGTTCAAGCCGCTGCTCGGCTCTACGAAAAGCGGCGCAGAAACACGCTTTAGATGGAGCTTTTCACCCAGCTCATCTTGAAAAACCCGCTTGAGCAGTCCGATACCGTTCTGCGTATCGTAGCTGTCCAAAACACTCTTGTAACCGTCGGGGATAAATAATTTGCTCATTTTGAATACCTTTTTGAAAAACGCCGTCTGTAAAAGACGGTTTTATAGATTTATACCTTTAAAGTATAGATATTCGTCACTGTCTTTGTCAACATAAATTAAACGAATATCACAATGATATTTTATGTTTTTAAATATTCCATTGTCAAAAACGATAGTATATAATAAGAATGAAAAAACGTAGGATAATTGACATTTAAAGGTAACTCTTGCGCTTCGCATATATTGTCGATTATCCCTAAAAAACAAATCAATACGGCTTTGCCGATGCCGGACGGCGCTGACAGAGCAAACAGAAAAGGAGATTATTTCTATGAACGGAAATGTACGTCCCGAAAGCATGACACGCATTTCGACTCCCGAGCTTGCCGAAGCATTTATCAACGAGCAGATAGCCGAAATCAAGGCTCAGGTCGGCGACCGAAAGGTTCTGCTTGCACTGTCGGGCGGAGTTGATTCCTCTGTTGTTGCCGCACTGCTTATCAAGGCAATCGGCAAAAACCTCACCTGCGTACACGTCAACCACGGTCTGCTCCGCAAGGGTGAGCCTGAGCAGGTTATCAAGGTTTTCAAGGATGAAATGAACGCCAACCTCGTTTATGTCGATGCAGTCGACCGTTTCCTCGACAAGCTTGCAGGAGTCGATGACCCCGAAGCAAAGCGCAAAATCATCGGCAAAGAATTTATCGACGTTTTCGTTGAGGAAGCGAGGAAGCTCGAGGGTATAGAATTTCTCGCGCAGGGTACAATTTATCCCGACATTCTCGAAAGCGACGGAATCAAATCGCACCACAACGTCGGCGGTCTGCCCGAGGATTTGAAGTTCGAGCTGGTCGAGCCGCTCAAGCTTCTGTTCAAGGATGAAGTCAGAGTTGTCGGACGCACTCTCGGTCTGCCTGACGGAATGGTTGACCGTCAGCCGTTCCCCGGTCCCGGTCTCGGCGTTCGTTGCGTCGGCGCAATCACACGCGACCGTCTTGAAGCTGTCCGTGAGTCGGACGCCATCGTCCGTGAAGAGTTTGCCAAAGCCGGTCTGTCGAACCATGTCTGGCAGTATTTCACTATCGTTCCCGATTTCAAGTCGACCGGTATCCGCGACGGCAAGCGCTCCTTCGACTGGCCGGTTGTAATCCGCGCAGTCAACACCGTTGATGCTATGTCGGCTACGATCGAACCTATCGACTATGCCCTGCTCGCCAAAATCACTGAGCGTATCACCGACGAGGTCAAGGGCGTAAACCGCGTCCTCTACGACGTCACCCCCAAGCCCACCGGAACAATCGAGTGGGAATAAGAAACGAACCCCGAAAAAGCCCGTAAATACGGCATTTTTCGAGGTTACAAGGTCAAAATG
>DCGT01000028.1:0-405 GCA_002315315.1 Faecalibacterium sp. UBA1771 | reverse complement strand
CACATAGGAGGGATTTTTGTGTTTTATATCACTTTTTCGGAGTACGGTTCGGGAACGCCGCCTCCATCCACTCGGTGTATTCTTCGGGAGTGATGGTACCGGCAGAACATTCATCACGCTTGGACATTGCCTCATACTTCCAATGCTTGAAGTCGGCTTCCTTGATTTGTCTGACCTTCAGACGGGCGGCGTACCGCTTGTAGTATTTGTTGTAAATCGGAATCGCCTTATCGTCGGCAATCTTTGCCTTGTAGTTTTCGATTGCGGCAAGCTCCTGACAGTTACGGGTTTCGCCTTCCGCCACACGGTCGCAGTAGTTGGTGTCGTAGTTGCCCTTCATTATAAAGTATTTACCGCATCGTTTACATTTGCGGAAACGGACATTCTGCTCGAGCATCTTGGTAA
>DCGT01000006.1:17108-62743 GCA_002315315.1 Faecalibacterium sp. UBA1771 | reverse complement strand
ATTTCGGGAATCTGTCCTCCGTTGTCGCCGCCGAAGGGTGATTCGCCGTTCATCTGCATATCTCCGTTCATTCGGGATTCGATGCTTCCCTTGAAAAGCCCGCTCAGCTCGTCATAGGAGGAACAGGCTGTTATTTGCTCTATGTCGATATCCGCAGAGCCGAAAATTTCCGCCGCCATCGAGAGAATCTCCGATGCCGCCTGCTCGGAAACGTAAATCGTACCGTCGTCGTTTTCGGTAATGCCCTCGATATTTGAGAAAAACTCCTCGCCCGTCAGCTCCCCTATGCCCTGCGGGATATTGCCGCCGAACGCCGCCGTGTCTTCGGAGAGATTGCCGGCGGTTATATTGACCGTGCCGCCCGACGCGGTAAGCTGCTGCTCTGCCTGAACTCCGTCGCCGAGTGTACACAGGTTTACCGTACCGCCGCGGATTTCCACCGCTCCGCAGTCGGCGTCGGCGTCGTTGTTCGACTTGATTCCGTCATTGCCGCAGGTGATATTCAGAGTGCCGTCGACAATGAGTACCGAGTCCTTGCCTTTAAGACCGTTGTTCACCGCCTCGATGTTCAGCGTGCCCGACAGAACGGTGATGCGGTCGGTGGCGGCGGCTCCGTTGTTGATATATCCGCCGATATTCACGGCTCCGTCGCCCGCGAAGGACAGATTATCCCTTGAATAGAGCGCCGCGCCCTCGGCAGAGGTCAGACTGCTGTTTTCGCTTGCGGCGGTGATTTCACATTCCGTGCCGCCGACGATGCTGTTCTCCGCGCCGTCGGGCAGATAAATGAGCGCGTGCTCGGCGTTTGCTATGCTTATTGCCGCGTCCGCGGAATTGGTAATATCCGCTCCGTCGAGAATGAGTGTCACCGCGCCGTCGGAATCGACAATAACCTGACCGTCGGTCAGCGTACCGCCGAGCCGATATATACCCGCGGCGGGCAGCGTCACCGTGTCGCCGTCGATTCTCACCGAGGCGGCGGAGGCTTTGCTTGCGCCGTCGGCGAGCGAAACCTCGACCGCCGTGCCGTTGTCGTATGCGGTCTTTGCCGAAGCGGCGAGTGTCTGAGCCTCCGTCAACGCCTGCTCGGCGGTTACGTTTGCTTTGTCATCTGTCTGTACCCCACTGTCACCGACAGGCTTGCCGAACAGTACGCAGAAAACAACCAGTGCTGTTAGCACCGCCGCCAAAATGATTACCGATATTATCTTAGATGATTTCGTCATCCTTGTCGTCCCCTTACAGCTGCTCGCGGGAATCCTCATAGCTTGTCAGCATAATGCTGAGATTGCCGTTGCGCGCTCTCAAATCATCAAGCATTCCCTTAGTAAGAATACCTCCGGGCAGAGATACCTTGTAGGTCACTTCAATAAGGCTTCCCATATTTGTTGTCTTTATTTTGTCAATGCTCGCGGTAATGCCGTATTTTCTGAAAATATCGGAGAACAGACCCGCGTAATCGTAATCCTCGGGTATGGTTATTCTCAACAGCTTGTCATTCGGGTGCTCTCCGAAATGCAGTACGGTCAGCAAAAGCACGAGCGCCGCCGTAATAACGAAGAAAACCGCGGCGATTCCGATATAGCCGAGGCCGCAGATAACGCCGAGCGTCATAACCGAGAACACCGCGCTGATCTCCCTGCCCGTGCCGGCTATGCTTCTGAAGCGGACGAGCGTAAATCCGCCGGCGACCGCCACCGCAATGCCGAGATTGCCGTTTACCATAAGCACTATCATACTCATCGCCACGGGCAGAACGGCAAGCGTCAGCGAGAGCGACGGGGACATTTTGCTTTTATACGAGAATACAAGCGCGGTTAAAATACCCAAAATCAGCGAACCGACAAGGGTGACAAGAAGTCCGATAAGAGTCACGGGGGTTGAGAGAATACTGTTTAACATAATATTTAGTCCTTTCAATTATTGCTGTAATTTAATGCTCCGGCAATATGCCTTGTGTAGCAGGTGCCGACCTTGGAAAAGGGCGCCTGATAGATTTTGAGTCTGCTCATCTCGTCGGTGAGCCATTGAGGGATAGCGCCGTTTGCCTTTATCTCCATCAAAACCTTCGTGTCATCGTCCGTAATCGGCAGCATCGCCTCGGCGGCGGGCTGCTCGGGACGCTCGGTCGTGTATCTCAGCCTGCTGTCGACCGTGACGCGGAAGGAGCTGTCCTGCCTGCCGTACATCGCAAATCGCGTATAGGTCATACAGACTGCCGGACGGGGTCGGTATCTGCGCACCAGCTCGGCTATCTCCCGTTCCGTCTGCGTGCCGGTGAAGCTTACCGCCTCGCCGCGCATAAGCCGCTTTGCCTGCGCAAACGACACCGAAATGCGCCGCTTGTACCCTATTCCGTTCAGCTTCCGCTTGATTTCCACAAAGACTGCGTCGTCGTCGCGCGGTATTCCGTAGCTTCTGACACGGAGCTTTTCCTTAAAGAGAGGACGCTCTATCGAACGCCTTATCAATGCGAAATCCGGCGTATCGTAGTAGATACTGCACACGGTGGACGCGCCGTATTCGTCATAGCACAGATAATGCTCCAGCGTCGGGAGCAGCTCATTATATTGACTCGCACTCAGCCAAAACTTTTTCTCAATGCGCTCGAATTTGTATGCTGCCTTTTGCAAGGTTTTCGATTCCCCGCTTTCGTAATTTTGTTTTTGCCCTTTATGTTTGAACTTTGACTGTGATATATGCCGATTTTATTTGCGGCATATTAAATATAACGTATCTTCCTTAAACAAGACTTAAATAAAATTAAAAGCCGCAAAATAAATCGCGGGGTACCTTCGCCGCCGCGGCTGCAGGTCTTTTTCCTTCCCTGCGCACTTGTAAAAAATGTTATTGCAGGTATAATACAATTATACGGTGAATTTGCGGACGCCGGATTTATAAAGCCGGCATCGCATATCGTTATGCAATATTAATTTGAAAATATTTACTGTTCGATTTACGGATATAAAATTATACGGTTGATTTTCGGGAGGCTTTCAGATGAAAAAACGTGTTTTCTGCGTTATGCTGTGTCTTGCAATCATTTTGTCGCTGTTCTCCGTCGGTGCGTCGGCGCAGAACAGCAGTATTGTCAATACCTTTTCCGAGTCGTTCGGCGGTAAGGAGTATACGGTGCGGCAGGGCTATTATTATTACGGCGATTATCTGCCCTACTACTATTCCGACGGATATTTTGAGGGCGACTCGACCTCGTACAACATACATCTGTCCACTATGTCGCTCAATCTTGCGCTGGCGGGTATGCATATCGTTTCCGATACACGCTACGGTCACGGCGCGGCGCGTCAGCTCTTGTGCGAGATAGGCTGCGGCGAGGACAGCGTCCGCGTAAACGAGAGCAGCATCAAATTCCCCGAGCGCTTTTCCATCGCCTATACTATGGGCAGCAAGGAGCTGACCTACGCCAACGGCGCCTCCACCGGCTATACGCTCATTCCCGTTGTGGTGCGCGGCGGCGGATATTGGCACGAATGGTACAGCAACGGCATTCTCGGTGAGAGCGGCGACGCAAAGGGCTTTTCGCTTGCCGCCGACGAGGTTTTGAGCGGCATTGAGGCCTACATAGAGGAATTCGGTCTTGAGGGCAGACAGCTCAAATTCTGGGTTACCGGCTATTCCCGCGCGGCGGCGGTCTCCGACCTTGTCGCCAAGCGTCTTGTCGATAAATATTCGACCGGGGCGGTCTACGGTTATACCTTTGAAACGCCCATTGCCGGCACCGAGAGCGGCAAGGCTGCGGGCAAAAACTACAACTGCATTCACAACGTCGTAAACTATGCCGACCTCGTGACATACGTTGCGCCGAGCGGTATGGGCTTTGTGCGCTACGGTCAGGACCATGTTTTCCCGTTTGCCGACGATACCTGCACAAGCTATGCCGCAAGCGAATCGGTCTACAACACCCGCAAAGCCGCCATGCTCACGCAGGCTGCACAGCTTAATTACACTCTTGACGAAAGCTTCGATGTTTTCGACGCCTATTCCTTCGACACCGAGCTTTCCAACCTCTACTGGTGGGAGCTTGCCGAGCTGCTTGTCGATGTTGCGGACCTCTCAAACACCGAGGGTGACCTCACCTCCGCTCTGCTTGACGCGGGTCTGCTGACCAAGCGTCCTTACAGCGCGTCGAGAGACGTCAGCTACAACAAGCTGACCGGCGATTATATGCAGACCCTGCTCCGTCAGACACAGCAGTGGGCTGCCTCAAGCCGCGCAAACTACGCCGTCAACCCCTCCAAGCTTGCGGGCGGTACCGACTGCAACGCTGCTCTCGGCACTCACGGCACCGTTGAAAAGGGTATTGCTTTGGTTGCCGATATATTCTTTAACAAGAGCTACTCACAGCTTACGACGCTTATGAAGCGCGCCGAGGTGGTGCTCGACGAGTACACCGTCAGCGCCGACGATATTTCACTCGATTTATTTACCGAAAAATGGGATTTGTACGGTCCGATTTTCAGTATGCTTCTCAATTGGAACAAACCGAGCGCCGACAAGACCACCATCGTCAAAACCCTTGTCGGCATACCTTTGCTAAAGGCTCCCGCAATCAACGATACCGTCCGACTGCAATACATAAGTGATTTCTATAACAAGGTTTTCACAGCCATTGCCCTGCAGGACGGCGACGATTATCTCACGCCGCAGGAGATGGACGAGCTGAAGGACGAGTGGGCGACGCTCTTTAATATGGCGCTGTCGTTTATGAGCGCCGACTACAACACCACCGCGAACAGCTACGGCTTTTCGGCGGGCGGGGACGGACGGACGGTTATGCTCTGCTCCCTGCTTATGAATCCGAGCTCGGTTGAGGTGCATCATCAGCCGCTGACCACGCTCGCGTGGATTCGCTCATACGACAGCTACTACAACACCGGCGTCAACGCCTGCGTTTACGGCATAACCGATTCGAGTGAGGCACCGACAATATACATCGCCGACACCGCGGTTTCCTCCGACCCCTCAAAGCCGACCGTTCTGCCTGCCGGTGAAACGGTCACGCTCGACGTCGCTTCGACCGTCGGCGAGACGATTTATTACACGCTTGAAAATATTACGGGCGGCACGACCGCGGCGGAAAAGCTCTACACCGGCTCGGTCTTAATGCCCGATACCGGCGAGGATACGCTATGCAAAATCACCGCGCACGACTGGTCGTACTCGCACACGAGCGCCGACACGGTGGGATATATTATGCTGACCGATGACTATTCCGCGGCATTCGAGAACGTGGAAATCTGCGACGCGGCAATCTCCTTCACCGTCACGAGCGATTATTGCCTGTTACGGGAAATGACCGTCACCGCCTGCGCCTATAAGGACGGCAAAGCCGTGCAGACCTCGATGTCCGACGTTTTCGACCTGTCGCTCGGCAGTTACACCGGCTCGGTGCCGATAACGGTTGACGGCGACTGTGAATACCGCCTGTTCCTGCTCACCGACGAAACGTATATGCCCCTCGGCATTCAGTGGAGCAGCCGTAACGATAGTTGAGCGCCCGACGGGATAAAGCACCAAACCGCATTGAAAAAGCTTCCTCGAAACGATAAAACTTTTCTTTGTATGAATAATGTTACACCCGTTTTTCGGCTTCCCTCTCGGGCGAGATGAGGTTGTCTGTCGGCGGAAAAGCGTAAATTCGCCCGCGTTGAATAAGCTTCCTCGGGGTGCAAGCTTTGACCGACAGTAAAACTGATTTTCGTTCTGTAATGACAACATTTCCCGCGCGGGATTATACTTTGGCTTGGCTATCAATAACTGTCACGATGCGCAAACAGAAAGCAACCTTACCCGTGCGACGGGACGTTTTATCGCCTTAATTGGCAACTGCTCGCACGGAAGGGAGAGCTACGCGGAGAAGGTAAATGAAAGAGGAATCACCGTCAAAACCATATCACCCGTGCGACGGAATGTTTTCCGGCTTCAATAAGCCTCTGCTCGCACGGATGGGAGACGGCAGGGAAAATGAGGAAAAGTAATGCATACAGCAGCACAGCTATTCCGAATGTTGAATGTGTTGCAGTAAACCCGAATTTAAATATTTTGCCGTAAATTTATCGGGCGAGATGAGGCTGACTGTCGGCGGAAAAGCGTAAATTCGCCCGAGTTGAATAAGCTTCCTCGGGGTGCAAGCTTTGACCGACAGTAAAACTGATTTTCGTTCTGTAATGACAACATTTCCCGCGCGGGATTATACTTTGGCTTGGCTATCAATAACTGTCACGATGCGCAAACAGAAAGCAACCTTACCCGTGCGACGGGATGCTTTATCGCCTTAATTGGCAACTGCTCGCACGGATGGGAGAGCTACGCGGAGAAGGTAAATGAAAGAGGAATCACCGTCAAGGCCATATCACCCGTGCGTCGGGATGTTTTCCGGCTTCAATAAGCCTCTGCTCGCACGAAAAGGGACGGAGCAAATATTTTTTCTAAAACAAATATAATCCGTGTGCTTTTCCGTCGTATAAAATTGTCGCTTCCGCAACTGCCATGCGCTCGACGTGTCGAAATATGCGCGATTTCCTCGTCCGACCGCGGCAGGAGATGAAAATCCCGATTTATGGTGATGCTTTAATCGTTTGACAGCGACACGGCGGTTGAAATTCGCGACCGTTGCCGTGCAAAACCAAATACCGCCGACCGTTTCCGTCCCGACGCCGAAAGGAGATTGCGCTTGAAAAGAATTTTCGCCATATTGCTGACCGTTTCGTTGCTGCTCTGCGGCAGCGTTTCGGTAACCGCCGAGGGTGGTGCGCCGCTTTTTCGTTTTGCGTGTATGAGTGACCTGCATCTTGATGACGTTTTGATTCAAAGCTCGCACAGCAATCGTGACCAGTTTCGTACTCAGCTTGCCTCCTGCTTCGCCAAAGGCTATACCGACCTTTTCCTCTGCGCCGGCGACGTGTCGAGCTACGGCAGCTCGTCGGTGTGGAACGAGGCTCGCGGATACATCGCGGACGCGGGTTACGGCACAGTGCTTTGGGCGCTCGGCAACCACGGCTACGGCACAACGGGCATCAATTTGAATGCTCAAGATGAGTTTATGCAATTCACCGGCGAAAGCTCGATTTATTATCATAAAATAGTTAATGGCTATCATTTCCTCTGCATGGCGGCGGAAAAACCCGACACTCTCGTACTGCTCGGTCAAAACGTTTACGGTACGGAGCAGGTAAATTGGCTCGCGCGTGAGCTTGCCGACGCTGCCGCCGACTCGGACGGTAAGCCGATTTTCGTCGTTTCTCACTACCCGATGACGAGAAACGGCGTTGCCGATGCGCTGATTCCGATTCTCACACAATATCAAAACGTGATTTTCATTTGGGGGCACGAACACAGCGACGGATGGGTCAATTATACGCTCGGCGATTATCTGCGCACCGACCAGGGCTTCGTGAATGCTCGGGCGGGATGTGTGCAGTACGGTACTGCCGACCTCGCAGACGCACTGTTGGTCGACGTCTATTATGACAGCGTCGTGCTCACCTACGACCGCACCGAGGGAAACGTCCTGTCCCCCGCCTCGGTTACCGTGCCGCTGACCCGCACTCCCTCGTGGAATGTAAGCTATAATAGCGGAAGGCTATATTGGTATGTCCCCGACGGCGAGGATACGCGGATGATTTTCTGCTCTTACGATGAGCTCGGGTATGCCGTTTCGACTCGAATCGTCACACCGATGCCCAATTGCTTTGAGCACCTCGATACCGCTCAGCTCGACGGCACGACCAAGGTGTTTTTTGTCGACTCGCAGAACCGCCCCGTACACGAGCCGGTCGAATTCCCGGTATGTTATACCTTTTAGCAATATTGCAAATAGTAAACAGCAGGTTCGGAACGCACCGAGCCTGCTGTTTTTTATGTATGACGGGCATATATATGCTCTGCGGTGAAAGCCGCCGGGAGGTAGTTACCGACTAACCTGAAAGCGACTCCCAAGGCTTGTATCGTGAGGTGCAGCCGAGAAGAAGGGATAGCGAAATCGTAGCCTGACGGACAGAAACTTAATACAAAGCCGCAATAGGCAAATAAGTTGGCAAGAAGCAATGAAATCTAAAAAGTAACCGTAATCCTACTGCGTAAATCAAGCGGGTAAACGAGGAAGGAAAATCGGTTTATCCCGTGAGGTCTTGCATACGGTTCCATTTAGTTTTTAATATTATACCACATCTCTGCTCTGCCACAGGTGATGCGGAAATGCCGCTTTTCGGGTCAGACCTCTATCGCCGCTCTGCTGCCGCCGACCTGTGTTTTGGTGACGGTTATCCGACGGTCGATTCGGCTCTTGAGCGCCGAAACGTGGGAGATTATGCCGACAAGACGGTGGCTGTCGGCGAGCGAAACAAGTGCCTTCATAGCCTGCTCAAGCGATTCGTCATCGAGCGAGCCGAAGCCTTCGTCGATAAACATTGTGTCGAGCTTTACGCCGCCCGCCGTCGACTGTATCTCATCCGACAGGCCGAGCGCGAGCGACAGCGACGCCTTGAACGATTCACCGCCCGACAGCGATTTCACACTGCGTCTGCTCCCGTTGTAGTGGTCGATGATATCCAGCTCCAGTCCCGACTGAGCGTTTCCGCTGCCTGCGTCATCACAACGGCGAAGCTCATACTGACCGCCCGTCATAATCATCAGCCTTGTGTTTGCTCTCGCAATTATATTGTCAAAATATGTCATCTGAATGTATGTTTCAAGCGCAACACGACTGCCGCTTATCTGTCCCGCCGCCGTTTTGTACAGCTCCGAAACCCATTTAAAGCGCTTTTCGATATTGTCGAGATTGACGGTGGTTTTATTGATTTCATCGAGCGTTCGGCGGTTTGCGTCAATCCGTGAATGAGTATCTCTGACCGCGTTATTGAGTGCGTTGAGCTTATCGGTAAGCGCCCTTTTTTCGCTCTCCTGCTCTGTTCGGTCAAGCCTTGCAAACCCTCGGAGCTGCTGCTCAAGCTGCTGTTTTTGACCGTCGAGAGAGGCCTTTCTGCTGTCTGAGTCATCCAAATCCTTTTTTGCCGCGATGTAAGCGTCGTTGATTTTTTTCATTTCATCGTCAAGAATTCGAATTCTCGTCTCGGCGGAGGTGCGGTCGGGGCAGCTCAGCCTCGCTTTGTCGTCATTGAAGCGATTATTCTCTGTCGAAAGCTTTGCACTTCTGTCGGAAATTTCGTTTTTAAGATTATCGGCGTTATCGTGCAAGGTCTTCAGATTGTTATTCCATATCGGAAGATTTTTCTCGATATTCAACCTTTCGGAAATATTTTTGTTCTCCACGGCGATTCGGTCATCGGTTGATTTAATATCGTTCTCGATTTGTGCGACGGCGTTTTTTACGTCAGCGTCGGCGTGGTAAAAGTCGCTCGTAGGCAGCAGCTTATCAAGCCTGTCGTTAATATCCTTCCGCAAGCCGTCAACGGTGGCTTTGGCGACGGCGCAGTCCGTGCTGTGCTTGCTGCGACTGTTTTTGGCACGGTCCGAGGCGGATTTGGCGTCGTTGAGCTGCTGCTCGGTCGGAACACCGCTCTGCATAGACGCGGGGTTCGGGTGATGTACCGATCCGCAGACCGGGCAGGGTTTGCCGTCTGTCAGTGTTTTGGCGATAATTCCCGCCTGACCGTCGAGCAGGGCACGGTTAAGATGCTCGTAAATTTCGGTCAGCCTCTCCTCCTCGGCGGCGGCGCGGCTGTAAATGCCCTGCATATTGTTGAGGTAATTTTCCGCTTTTTTGTGTTCCGACAGCTTATCCGCCAGTGCTTTAAGCTCGTCACGGCGGTCAACGAGAGTTTTTTTATCCGCTTCAAGCTGAACCTTATTTATGCCTGCCGACTGAAGCAGTGCGAGACGCTCGGTTTTGTCCTTTATATTTTTTTCATCATTTTTGATTTGACTGCTGACGGTCGTAAGCTCATCTGTTTTTTTCTTAATATCGTCATCAAGCTCTTTTATTTTTTTGCCGAGGCTGTCCAACGCATCATAATCGGCAAGCTCGCCGTTAAGCTTATCGAATTCGGTTTTTAATCCGGAAACCTTTTTCTGATTTTCATCGGCAGTATTAAATTTTTGACTGAGATTTTCGTTAGCTGTCTGCTCCGCTGTCAGATCATTGACGGTTTTTGACAGTTCGGCAGTGATTTTATCCCGTATATCAAGCTGTACTATATTGGCGTTGATAGCTTTAAGCTTGTCATCTGCGGATTTTATCTCATCCTCGTTCGCCTTTTCGGTCTGAGCATCGTGTTCAATCAGCTTTTCAAGTGCCGAAACGGTATCGGTAACAGGCAGAGCATCTGACTTGGCACTCTGAATCGTTGTATACAGAGGGTCGTTCACATCAACCTGTATTCTGTCTATATGAATTTTTATGCTGTTTTTAAGCCTTGTGTAATCATTGTTAAGATTTCTGTACTCCGTCTGGATATCATCGGCAAGTCGACGGTAGTTGTCGGTAAGGAAAATTTTGCGAAAAATTTCTATACGGTCTTTGGTAGAAGCTGTGAGCAGCTTTAAAAACTCACCCTGCGCTATCATTGCAATCTGCAGAAATTGATTGCGGTTGATACCGAGAATGCTCTCGATTTTTTCATTGACATTTCGCACGCCGGTAATTACCGCACCGTCGTGCATAGTCAGCTCGGCGTCGGCAAGCTGACTGACCATACCGTCGCCGCGCTGTGACGGGCGCATATACTGCGGATTGCGTTTTACCGTGTATTTTCTTCCGTTGTAGGCAAAGACAAGCTCAACCTCGGTTTTGGTTTTGGGGTCGGCATATTTTGAACGGAGCATAGCCGGCTCGCGGTTGCTTCCGCTCGCTTCGCCGAAAAGCGCAAAGGTGATTGCGTCGAAAACCGTTGTCTTACCCGCACCGGTATCTCCCGTTATGAGATAAAGTCCGTTTGTTCCGAGCAGGTCAAGGTCGAGTATCTGCGTTTCGGCATAGGGCCCGAAGCCGCTCATGGTAAGCTTTAACGGTCTCATTATCTGTCCTCCCAAATTTTCTCAATCCTATTTCCGATGAAGCTGCGCTGTTCCTCGCTCATAGGTCTGCCGTTTTGCAGCTCAAAGAAATCCCCGAACAGCTCAAGCGGTGAACGGCTCTGCACCTGTGCGCCCTGCTCCGTTACCGCATCGGTGCGGGTACGGGTGTTGTCGTAGTCGAGATGCATCAGACGGTGGTAAACGGTACGCAAACGGGCAACGGCATCGGGAATGTCGGTTTCATCGGTCAGCGTGATATGCGTATAATCATCGCCCCACGTTGTGCCGTCATAAAAGCCCTTGAACATAACCTCGTCGTATGTGCCTTTAAGCTCGACCATATCGTGCAGTGGTGTGAGCGGTACGGTGCGATAGGAAACATTCCCCTTTTTGCCCAGCTCAATGACCGTTACCGACTTGTTGTCCTTTGCCTCGCTGAAGCTGTATTTAAGCGGTGTACCGCAGTATCTTATTACGGGACTTCCGCAGCTCTGCGGTGAGTGTATGTGACCGAGCGCGACATAATCGAAGCTCTCAAAGACCGATGCGTCGACATTGTCGGTGCCGCCGACCGAGATTTCCTCGGAGTCACTGCGTGTCGAGCCGGTCACAAGCTGATGTGTGACAAGCACATTCCGCCGTGAACGGTCAACCGGCATAGCGTCGATAGCGGTGCGAAGCGCATCGGTGTAGCTGTCTGTCAATCCATTCTCAAAGAAACGGCGCACATTGGCGGGCTTTATGAACGGAAGCAGCCACACATCAACCTCGCCGTAAGCATCGGTCAGTGTGACAGGCTCGACACTGCCGCCGTAAACGGGTGACATATAAACCCTTTGCTCCGACATAATCTGTGAGCCGAATGCTATCCGCTCGGGCGAGTCGTGGTTGCCGCTTATGACGAAAACGGGTATACTTCGTTTGGCAAGCGACGAGAGAAAGCAGTCGAAAAGACCTACCGCTTCGGCGGACGGCGTTGCCTTGTCGTAAACATCGCCGGCAATGATTACGCCGTCGGCGCGTTCACTGTCAATAATGTCGGTAATGCGGTCAAGTATAAACGCCTGGTCCTCAATCATCGAGTATTCATAAATTCTTTTGCCCAAATGCAGGTCGGAAAGATGTATGAGCTTCATTTTAGTACACCTCGCTGTTTTGTTTATTCTTTTGGTTCTCACGTTTTATGCCGTAAAATTTAATATCCGATTCAACGGTTATCCGACTAAATCCTATTTTGCGATGGACATTATGCCGAAACCTCATTTTTACCCTCAAAATGTGATGCTCGCTTTCGCAATCAACGGATTTTATGTATTTATATTATACCGTCTGCTGTCCGAAAACACAGACAACAGACGGCAAAGCTCAGTATGCTTTTGTGAGTTTTTGAAAATGCACAGGCAACAAAGCCTGTATTCGGCATTTTCGGCAGTACATTCAACAGCGACGATGGGATAATCCGTTCGCCGCCGTTACCGTTATTGAAATTCCTTGAAATTTCCGCGCTGCCTGATATAAAACGCCGCACCGAGCAATATCCAAATCAGCAGCATTATATACGATTCTCTGCCGAAGTGAACGTTGGGGAGCGCCGAAATCGGAACAAGCTGCAGCACTATAAAGGTGAGTGAGAAAACAACTCCGGTGACTGACAGGGCTTTCAGACGCCTTGAGCCGTCGCCCTGACGTTTCATTGTAACGAGCGATGACGCGCAGGTGAAAAAATAACCTATCGACGCGCCGATTGCCGACATATCGACAAACCAACCGAGTGCCTCCCTGCCGAGAACGGGACCCGACAGCGAAATAATAATGCAGAACAGCATCGCGTTTTTCGGAGTACCGTGCTTTTCATCGACCTTGCCGAACCATTCGGGCAAAAAGCCGTCACGGCTCATCGAGTACATAAGACGGCTTGAGGCGAGATAAAAGCCCATAATTCCGCTGAGTACGGCACAGCTCACGCCACAGCCGATAAGCACCTTGCCGAATGCACCGAGCATTTCCTCGGCGGCGACAAGCAATACCCATTCGCCTGCCATAACACGCTCGGGCCAGTTGTCGAGCGCGGCGGCGGCGACCGTGTTGTTGGAAACATAGACGAAGCAGCCGAAAATCAGGGCGATTACCATTATCGACATAACCTTTTTGTATGAGAATTTAAATTCTTCAGCCGCCTGCGGAATGGTGTCGAAGCCGACGTATGCCCACGGTGCAATGGCAAATGTTGCCAAAATCGCCGAGATTACGCCTTGTGTCCCGATATGAGCGAAATCGGAGATATTCTGCGTCGGTGCACCTGCGGCTGCGGCTTTGTCAAAGCCCCAGAGCGGCTCCAAATTTATACTCTTTGTCTTTGACGATATAAGGCAAGCGATAAACAGCGTAAAGGCGCATACCGCAAGAGTTACCGCAAGCACCGTTTGAACGAATCCTGCCTTCTCTACACCCAAAATGTTGAGAACACCGAACAAAATCAGTATCGACATGGCAAGGAGCATCTCGCCGAGCCACACGTCAAAACCCGCGATAGTATAATGAAAACCCCATTTGAGGATATCTGCTCCGCCGCCGCGCCTGTCGCCGCACAGCCCAAGGAGGATATTTACGACGAGCTGAAAAAGGCCTCGGAGCTTCATCAGCAGGGCGTGCTTGACGATGATGAGTTTGCCAAAATCAAGTCTGAGCTGCTCGGAAAGATGTGATTTCAATGCAAAAACAAAGGAATGCATCACAATATATTGCGGGTATTTGCTTTTTGATCTATGCCGCAATATACATTTACTACATCGTTATTTTTCAGAATATTACATCTTATCTCTTAACGTTGATACCCGCGCTTGTCATCGGCATTGCCGCGTTCATCGCATCTCCCGTGCTTGCGGGAATCGGCGCCGTAATAGGCGGTGTATTTTCTGCCTCGAGTGCAGTGCGTATTTTCTCATATCTCATCGAGTATAATACGCCACTTACATTGGCGCCGATTGTGCTCGGAGTGGTCTTTTGGATTTTCCTTGTAATTACCGCCTTCAGCCGCCTTCACCCCAAGACATTCGGAATACTCTCCTTTGTCTGCGGGCTACTGCGTTTCGTGCTGTTTATCGTGAATAATGTCATCGAATACGGCCACCCGAGCATAAGATTTCTTGTCGCAGTAGGCTATCTGCTGCCGACGATCGGCGCGCTCCTGCTCGGATTTGCGTTCGAGGCGAAATGCCGCGGCAACGCTCAAAGGACTGTGAACGGCACGCTCAATTCACAAGTCCCGACAGCCGCACCTGTTGTTCAGACCCCGACCGACCTCAACGCCGACAGCCGTTTGGACAGAATTGTAAGACTCAAGGCTCTGTTCGACAGCGGCGCCATCACCGAGGAAGAGTTTACCGCCAAGAAAAGAGAAATTCTCGGAATGTGATTTCAGCGGCATGGGGGGACTTTTGAAATTGTTTACAAAAGTGACCTGCCGTTGACCGTGCCATATCAATCATATATCAAATTATTGCAACAATATACACCCGGCGGGTAACCGTCGGGTGTTTTTGTTCTCCCTCGCCGCGGGCTGTGCCTGAGAGAGAAGAAAAAAGGTGTCACTGCCGACAACCGTTGCGCGCGCGTACTTTGTCGTTTGTTCGTCTGTGTCACCTGCCCGCGCGCTGAGGGTTGTTTCTGTTTTTCGTTTGATAGTCTGCCATCGTTTGTCTGTTTTCTGCCGTTTGTGAACGGTTTGTTACGCAAAAAGGGTCGTTTGTAAATTATTGTTCATAATGACGCGGAATTATTGAATACCGCGGTATTATCGTTTATAATAAGCACATAAGGAAAACAATTAGGTAAGTTGACTGTTTTACGGTACGGCAAAGTGCGGCAGATGAGCCGTTCGCCGTCGGTTACGGGAGGAATTTATGGATACCAACAAAACTCAGGTAAGTAATAATCTGAATAATTTGTATAACGACTCAGCGAATAAAATTCAACAAATGATAGAATCCGGTGCCGTAAAGCCAACTAACGGTCTTGCCGATTTCAGAAAAGCGCTTGCGGATGCACTTGCTACATCTATTCTGTTTTCGGAAATTAATGAAGCGGATTTAAGCAGTCTCGAAAAGATGACTGCATTTGAGAACAAAGGAAAGGACATCGCCAATCAGCTGATGACTTTGCCCGGTTTTTTCGAAATCAGCAACAAAATAATTTCCAACCCGGACTCTCTTGTTGATTACAGAAGAAACGGAAAATCGGTATACGAGGATATTAATAAGAATGCTGTCAGCGAAGATGTGCGGAAGTGGTTCGACGGCTTTAAGGCGGATTTGAAGGCAAAGGGCATAAATACCGCCGACCCCGTTTCCTCGGCGCTGATAGAGTCCTTCGGTTTAATCAAAGGAACGGATATAGACGCCGAAGACAGCAATATAGTTATGGTGGATAACCCCATCGGTAACTTTAAAGAGAACATCGACAACCGCACGGTACAAGAAAAAGAAAACGGTTTGTTCGATATTGCCGACGGTCGTTCGCTTATCGATTATAAGAACGGCACCTCAATTGACAATCTCACAAACGATGATATTAACCAACTGTATAACCTTGCAAAGAACCACCAGCTGCGCTTTATCCAAACGGATATGAACACCGCCGCAAACTTCTATTTTCCTCATGTCGGTAATGACGGCAGCTATGTTTCGCTCAAGCTTAATCAGCTTGATGAGCGTGCTGACGCGAAGGACATTTTCCCCGATCTTTCGCCCAAAGAAGCCCAAAAAGCCAAGAATAGTCTGACGGAGTTCATTCGAGCCGAGAATACAGACCACTTGGACTCCGAAGAAAAATACAACCTGCTGTCTAATGAATATCTCGCCCGCAAGAAATACCGCAGCGATATTCTCAAAACATATTTTGAGAATCCGTCTCGGTTTGACGACGAAGAAAGCATAAAAAGCTTTGAAAAAGCAACGCGCTTGCACGACGGTGTATTTAGCGATGTCTACGGATATGCGGAAAATTATTCGGAATACAAGCATTACGAAAATTTATATCCGACCATTACCGCAGAGCTTCAAAAGATGGTTAAGGATAACATCTACTCGTTTATGTCCCTTGAAACCGACGATGAGGATAACATCGACTCGGTTATGTCCCTTGAAAAGGCCGTTAATGAGGGTTATATCCGCATAAACGGTGAGACCTTCAAGCCGAAAACAAACGATTTCGTTGCCGAAATGCTGGGAGTTATTCATCAGGCGCAGGAAAAAGGAGCAGAGGTCGGTCTGTATGCCCCATACAGCGATAACCCGTTATGTACCCTTGAAATCAATCCGTCCACCAAGAATATTGAGGTGTGCGACGAATACCGCCGTTTGCTGTTTAACAGCGTCGGCACCAAGCTGTCCCGACTCAACGATCTTCTTGACAGATATGAAACTCTGAGCGAACAGGAGCGCAATAGGATTCCCGACGCCCTCGCGGAGGTGTATGCCGCCGAGCAGCTTTTGGAGGGCTATGATAAGACAACCTTCAGTAATGAAAACGATCGCAGGAATTATATAAGCGATGATAATTTCAGCCTTGCTGTATCTGAGATGAAGGCGAAGCCCGGCTTCCGGTACCGTCTTGATGCTCAGCTTGAAGGAAAAGGACTTGGCCCCAAGTATGTAAAAGATCAGATTTCAAATCCTTCACGAGAGCTTGAGAACTTTAATATCGACATGGACGATTATGACCAAAAGCAGAGATGGTTTGAGGGTCTGAAGAATGATCTGGAAAAAAGAGGAATTGACATCAACGACCCGATGAGTGTCGCCATGCTGCGTGTCGACTTCGTCAGCAACGATGAAAATCCGATTACCGGAACTCACCTTCCGTTCAGCGAGGGAATACAGTCGCCTTCAAAGTCTGACCCTCAGAAAATGATAATGACGAAGCGGACCTTCATTTCCAATGATATTGAAGAGTCGGTACTGGAGCTGAACATAAACTCGATGAGGGAACGCTTCCCTAAAGGTATTGCCGGCTTAAGCATGGATCAGATTAACATACTGCAGGGCTCTGCGCAGAACGGCGTCCTGCATATCGCAAACCTTAACGGCGATACGAAAAACAAGGATCTCGTTATTTTCAATCCGGACGGTGAATTCGGATATGTTACGGTCGACAGCACCAAGCCGATTGACATTAACAGTGCGTCCACTCTCCTTCCCGGTATGAAGCAAAGCCGCGTAGAAAAATTCATCAATTATCATAACTCTTTTACCGAAGCTTCTAATGAAAATTACAACAAATTAACCCTCGCCGGCAAGCTTAATCAGCAAAAAGCTCAAATCTACACCGATTTGCAGCTCAATGATTACTTCAAACACCCGGATAAATACAAAAGTAGTGACTCCGTCTGGCAAAGCACCCGCGATTTAATGGCCAATGCCGACAATCCGGGCAAGTATTTCAGCGATACCGTCAAGGCCGTCGACGCAGACAGACGCTTGGAGAGCAATCTCAAAACCGAAATCGACAATATAAACAAAAGAGAAGACATTTCGTGGGGTTTAAAGACTTTCGAAACTCGTATCGCGGAGATGAAAAACCATTTCTCAATGCTCCTTGCAGGGCATGACCCCTCTCCCGATTCCAAACAGAACTACACCGAATGGCTGACCGGAGCGGTTTATGATATGCTCGCCGCCGAATATATGCGCGATATGGCTTCGGGTATGAACGAGCAGATGCAGCTCGACTTCGCTTCGTGGGATAATTTTAACGATTATGTCGACAGTCTGCAGGCTAACCCCAACATCAGTGAGGCGGTCAACGACTATATCAAGGCGATGAACGACAAAATATCAGAAGGTACCAAGCTCGACCCCATCGATGTGGCGAACAAGGCGGTCAAGACGGTGGGAAAGGTCGCCGAGCAAAAGCTAATCGGCAGAGAGAGCAAGCAGTCGCGTCAGACCGAGCTGGAGAATGCACTCGAACGCGAAATGTACCGCACGCTTGCCAAAAATCTGCTCGACGAATACACGGTTGCGCTGAGCACCGAGGGACGCAAGAAATATACGAGCGACGCCGCTGTCAGTGAGCTGATGAGTGAGCTGAAGGATAGTCCCGAAATCGTCGAGTCGGTCAAGGAGTTTGTAAACGCAAACAAAAACAACACCGAGCTGAAGAACTCGCTCAAGGAGGTTTCGCTCAAGGACTTCGACAAGAAGCTGCGCGGTTTTGCCGAGAAGAACCGCGACAACGTCAAGCAGAACATCAAGGATAAGCGCGAAGCAAAGCTGAACGAGAGCAAAAAGGAAAAGACTAAGCTGAAGGAAAAGACCACGCAAGATATGCGAAAAGCAACCACGAGTGCGAACAGTGTCAGCCGCATGAGTGTAGGTGGTCCGCACTGATTGCGGTGCTCAATTACAACATCATACAGCGTGCAGGGGCGGTTTTCATCCGCCCCTGTTTTTTACGGCAGACCTTTGCGTGAAAAGTGCGCACAGCCTGCCGCTTTATGTTTGTTAATATATAACGAAAAAGCCGGTAAGAACCGTCAGACTCTTTCTCTTGCGAGTGGTGATTTGTAACGGTATTATTTACCATTTCCAATGATTTTGCTTTGAATTTCAGAATGAGTTTATTCACTTTCCTTTTTTGTTTTTTCTAAACCCAACGAGTAAATCAAGCAAACGCCGACACCCTTCATGATGGCTGTTTCTTTTTTACCGAATTTATCCATCATTTCACCATCAACCCGCAATAGCATAGACGGCGATGCCGCCGATAATCAATGCGAGAGCTATGTATTTTTTAGCATTCATTTTCTCGTGAAAAATCTTTACGCCGAAAAATGTAACATACAGATAACTTGTCGCCTCTAAAATCGGACCCATAGAAAGCGGAATGCCTCGATATGCCAAAATCGAAAGAAACGTTGTGCCGAAAAACAACACGTATGCGAAAATAACAAGCGGATTCAGGTACTCCTTTATCCGAGAATCGTATTGTTTAAGGGCGGCTTTTTTGAGCAGCACCTGCGAAATCGCACTGACGAATACTCCGATAAGCAGTAACGCCGCATAACAAAGTGTGGTGGTATCAATCGCCATCGTGTTCACCTGCTTTCGCATACAAAACGACGCCGGCAATGACAAGAACAGCGCCGATAATTTTGCCTACGGTAATGCTTTCACGGAAAAAAACGGCTCCCCAAATAATACCCCAAACGACCGTGACCGCCTTGTTTGCAAATGCATTCGTCAACGGAAAACGCTTGATAATCTGCTGCCAGCCGATGGCGTAGATACCGAGCAGTACGATAACGCAGCCGTAATACAGGCAAAACTTAAAGCTCAAAAACTCTGTTCCGGCAGCAAGCTTGCTGAAAACACCGCTTGTTGAATACACCATCAGCATAAGGTGCAGAACAAGCAATGTAACGTAATTTTTTTTAGATTTCTTTGTCATGATTTCCATTGATTACTTCCCTAATTACGTACTGAGGTGTTTTATTAATACAAATGAATATTCTGCCGACATATTCACCAATCATTCCGAGCAACAGCATAATAATTCCGCCAACGAATAAAACCGTAGCAATTATAGAGGTATAGCCCGTCAAAATATCAGGAGAAACGATTTTTCTGATAACACTAATCAAACCGGCAATAAACCCGATCATTGAACAAATTACACCTAAAAAAGAAGCGACACGCAACGGCACAACAGAAAAATTTGTAAAACCGTTCATCCATAGGTGAAGGAGTTTTTTGAAGGTATATCCCGTCGTACCCGAAACACGTTCACGCTCTTCCATAGGAACATTGATGATACGCTTTGTTGCATTGCACACAATTCCGGTAATAAAAGGGAAAGGGTTTGTATACTGAACAATCTGAGAGCAAAGTAATCTGTTAATTGCCCAAAAATTTGATGTTTCAACATCTTTCGGCAAATCCAAAAGGAAATGTGTGGTATATTGGTTTATTCTGCTGCCAAAATTCTTAAATAGACTTTGCTTTTTTTGCGGGTATTTTGCAAATGTCATATCACCCTCATCTCTTTCGATAGGTGCGATTAAATCCCATAAACGATCTATCGGACACTGACCGTCATCGTCAAGGCACACTATGATATCTCCATTTGCGTAACCCAAACCTGCCATCTGCGCATTTGACTGACTAAAATTTCGATTTAGATTTATACCGATTACTCGATTATCGTCTTTAGCATAGTCTCGTATAACATTCCACACATTATCAGGAGAGCCGTCATTCACGCAAATAATTTCATAGTCAAAATCTTTTCTCTCCGAGCACTTCCGAATTATTTCACTCACCACGTCAGATATTGTATACTGGCTTCTATAACAAGGAATAACAAAAGATAACAATTTCATAATGCTTTACCTAATTTAAATCTTTATTTCTGATGATTTTCGTTCAAGCTTTAAACTTCTTACAGGTACAATAACACTTTCTGCTGTAGTGTCTTTGTTTATGAATGCACCTGCACCTACCAATGTTTTTTCTGCAATATAAACACCGTCTTTGATTGTCGAATTTGAACCGATAAAAGCATTATCTCCGATTTTACAGTTACCTAAAACGACCGAAGAAACACCAATCCAATCATAATTTCCCAACACACTGTCATGACATATTGTGGCACCGCTGTCAATGATAGTGCCCGTACCAATGCTTACGTTCGGTTCAATAATACACCCACAAAGCACGATTACTCCCTCGCCCATTTGGACGTTATCACATATTATTGCTGTTTCATGAACAAATGAAGCAACCGAGTAACCGGCGTTTCTTACTTTTTGGATGACATTTTTTCTGTTTTCATTCATTTTTGAATAACCAAGTGTTACCAAAACAGAACAATTCGAAGGTTTTTCGGTGTTGATAAAATCAGACCAAGCCATGACATCATCATTCATATCCTCAGAGTAGAAATCATCGTCAATAATGTATCCGCAAAATTGATATCTGTTAGAAAGCATCGCCTTCACTTTCATAGAATGGTGAGTATAACCGTAGATATAAACTCTTTCCATAGTGCGCGTTATCCCTCCCCCAAAAATGATGAATTATTTTAATACCGAAAAACTGAATCAATAAATAAAAAAGCTGAAATCAAGTGTTATCACAAAAGTTTAATCTTTAACCATTTATCCATTTTTCCGATTACCGATTCCAGTTCATCTATGCTCTCACAATATAACACCCGGCTCTATTTGAGCTGTCCGTAGTAGTTCCAATGTTATTCGGAAAATATGAAACCAATTTCAAAAACGCATCAGTCTTTTTGATTTTTTCCATTTCGTCGATATCTTCTTGCGTAAACAAAAACCGGACCTTGACAGGCATAGGCGCACTCACAACCGACAAATCCGGCGAAATACCGCAAGCAACTTGGATTGTCGCTCTGACAAAATCTATTCCTGTAGAATACTTGACAAGGTCACTGCCTATACAGTCTCCGCCCATTCGTCCGCCGATTTCAATGATTTTGATGTTTCCGTTTTCATCGATTTTTATTTCCGAATGAGAAGCACTGTCGGTTATTCCAAGCGAATCCAATGCATGAACAACCACTTTTTTCACCTTTTCATAAGTATCACTATCTACAGGTGCGGGCTGCAAGTGACCGGTTTCGATAAAATGCGGTGCTCCGGTAGTATATTTAAGCGTCATTGCAAGAATATGATGTTGACCGTGATATGAAATACCTTCGACACTATATTCCTGTCCTTCTGCAAATTCTTCAATTAACGCTTTTTTATCAAAGCCTTCCGACATAGCTGATTTTACTGCGTTTTGTAAATCTTCGTCGGTGTCAAGCTTGTATATTCCCCTGCTTCCACTACGATCAGTCGGCTTGACAATAACCGGATAAGTCAGTTTCAATGAAGACAAATCCGTATTTTCGTCCACCATAATACTTTTTGGACTCGGGTCACCGTTTTGTTCAAAAGCCAATCTCATCAAATGCTTATTGGTACTTTTATAGGTACACTCCATACTGTTGCCGGGTAATCCGAGGGCATTTGCCACATAATTCACGGTAATGGCAGCCAAGTCCGATGCTATACTGCAAATACCGCAAATCCCGATTTCTTTGCATTTTTCAAGAATAGTATCCTTCTCGACAATGCTTATCGGATAAAAATAATCTGCGGCTTGTTCTCCCACGTCATTCGCCGCCCACGCAAAAACATGAGTTGTATATCCCATTTCTTTTGCTTTTTCAATAAGCGGTAGCTGAAGATAGCTTGCACCGATAATCGCTAAATTAGCCATAATTATTCCTTATAAAAAGATACTGCATTGTTGATGACTCGTTGAAGGTCATCTTGCTTGAATCCATAATACATCGGCAATCTCACAAGTCGGTCGCTTTCTTTTGTAGTATATTCATCTACACCGTCAAAGCGTCCGAATTTCAGCCCTGCAGTCGCGGAATGAAGCGGAACATAATGGAACACACACAGAATATCATGCTCCTTCATATATTGTATAAATGCTGTCCGCTCTTCCAAATCCTTACACTTAATGTAGAACATATGCGCATTGTGCACGCAGCCGTCCGGCACAGTCGGCAGCTCGATTTTACCGGCGTCGGCAAGCGGTTTCAATGCCTGATAGTATGTATTCCATGTTGCAAGGCGGTTTTCATTGATTTCGTCTGCTTTTTCAAGCTGAGCCCACAAATATGCGGCATTCAGCTCGCTGGGAAGGTAGCTATCGCCGAAATCAACCCACGTGTACTTATCAACCTGCCCACGGAAGAACTTAGCTCGATTGGTTCCCTTCTCGCGCAGAATCTCTGCCTTTTCGATATAATCGGGATTGTTTACGACTATTGCGCCGCCCTCACCCATTGAATAATTTTTGGTTTCATGGAACGAATAGCAACCGAAATCCCCGATTGTACCGAGATATTTGCCCTTGTAGGTGCTCATCACACCCTGCGCCGCATCTTCCACGACCATAAGATTATGCCTTTGGGCTATATCCATAATAGTGTCCATTTCACAGGCTACGCCGGCATAATGGACAACCACAATTACGCGAGTTTTATCGGTTATGGCGGCTTCAATTTTTGTTTCGTCGATGTTCATGGTATCGGGACGAATATCAACGAAAACAAGTCGTGCACCCGCCAGAACAAAGGAATTCGCCGTGCTTGAAAATGTGTAGCTCGGCAGAATAACCTCGTCACCCGGATGAATACCACACATCAGTGCCGCCATATCGAGAGCAGTAGACCCGCTGGTAGTCAGCAACACTTTCTTTGCGTGGAACTTCTCTTCCATCCACGCATTGCATTTCTTTGTAAACTGCCCGTCACCGCAGATTTTGTGCGAAGCAACTGCCTCGGCTATATAAGTTTGTTCAGTTCCTACATAGGGCGGAATGTTAAATGAGATCACACAAACACCTCTTTATTCATTCAATGAAAGTTTATAGACGAAAAGATTATCTTCGATTGTATCGACGGTATTTTTTTGAACGGTGCTTCCGTATTCGTTTGACAAATAGCTTAGGATAAACGAAAGACAACCATCATCTTCTTTTCCTAAATAATAACAATTGTCATTGTATAAAAAGATTAGATGCATATAAGCATATCATCATAAAAAATGATACAATACGATAATGATTTTTGTCAATATCGGATGAATAAACGGATAGTATGATATTTCAGTGCCGTAATATGTTCCGCCTAACTCCCGTTTGCCAATACCTCAAATCGTGTCCATAAAGGTGCGTTCAATCTTACTGAACAAGACAAGTCCGATGCAGAACACGACCAAACTGATTGCCCAGCTGATTAAATAATATAGTTTGCATGCAGGAGCTTTTGAATTCTGTGTATCCTCGGATTTCACGGTTTATCTTAACTTCCAAATCATCACTCTCCTTTTTTGAGCATAAGAAAAGCACCCACCGTAACAGTGAGTGCCAATCAATATGACATATATTATTTCTTTTGATTGATTTCTATCAGCTTTTCAATGGCAAGCTTCGGGTCCATTGTATGGAACATCATATAGTTTCGTTTCATTGTCTTAACGGGTGCTATCTTAATGATACTCTTACTATCATCACCCGTTAAGTAATGCCAATACCGATAAATATAGCCAATCCAATAAAGGACGTCCTTTGAGAATACTTCCCCATCATCGGTTTTTTCTTGTGAGATGTTACTTATTATCTCTTCCAGCAGATACGCCTCGCCCATCCATTGTAATTTATTGTACCTTGAATCAAGATGCTTAGCTGTATCTGATGTCATAAATGCAGTAATAAAATGTTCGCTTGATAATTCCTTAGTAACCGACAATTCAAAAAGACGCCCTTGAATATCACATAGTTTTAAGTCAAGCTCGTTCATTCCCTCAGCCCCTTCTGTGCATTCTCAAGGATTTCATCGAAGAACAGTCCCTCGCGTCGATGATCTTTACAAATACCGTTTGCAAGAGATATCCCTCTTGCTCGATTTTGTTCCGAAATATTACGAATGAACATTCTTTCAAGATATGATAAGCCGACTTCGGTTTCAATTTTGATTGCCTTGCATGCCTTCTCTGAAACAGCAACATATTGCCTGCCGAGCTGTAAAGCCGACAAACTGTTAACCAAAGCCGCATCGGTGATATTTCCCATAAAAAAATTGTCCATTACAAAGAACATTCTGTCATTGGCGATATTTCCGATAATCAAGTCTTTGCCGTTTGTTCTGTTACGGTATTTTTCGTAAAGGTCCGTATTTTTTATGGTGTCCATCTTTCCGCGATGATACGCAACTATCATAGCCCATTCAATGCCTGTCGGAATATCAAGCTCAGTGAGGCCATCCATATCAATCGAAACGATATAAAACTTAGATTCTTCATAGTCGCAGATAAGAGTCAGGGATTGGCTCGGATCGGTTCCCATATAGAAGCCCGGTCCGAAATCACACTCTTTTCTGCTAATCGGCGCAATATCACCGCTAATACCCGATTTTGAACCGTGAAACAGAACAACCTTATTGCCTTTATTTTCAATGGAATCAACAGCATCTTGAATCTTTTGCAAAATGAACTCATAAACGGGAACCTGAAATTCATTACACAGTTCATATAAAGCAGATTGTGCGATTTTATTAGGAATAGCCCTGCCGTTTTCCCAACGATTCACCGCCGCAAAAGAAATATGCAATTTGTCGGCAAGCTCCTCTTGGCTTAATCCTAAGTAATTGCGAATGTGCTTTATCAGCTTTTCCATGTTGTTCTCCTTCGTATAACTTTATTTGCATCAATTAGTATACACTAAGTTATATAAAAAGCCAATGGCATTCAAGCGTTTTTATTACTTCTTTCTCCAATCTTCATCCAATGAGTTACCGCAAACACTTCGATGACGATTCTATCTGTACTCTCATTAGTAATCTTTCAACTGAAGAACACCGTTAGACATACCGGAACTTTACAGTCCCATCATTTCGCGGACGATTCTGTCTGCCATTTTCACAGCGCCCACAAGGACTAACATATTGAAAATCAACTCGCAGACATAACTCCATACTTGCGTTACCGCCGCAGCAGAGGTATCGGACAAGTTTCATCACTCCCTTCTGAAAAAGAAAACTGCCCGATATTTCTACCGAGCAGTTCTCCGATTTTTTAATTAGATTGTTTCATAATGTGACCAGGCACTGATGATTTTTACGGTTTTCTCTTCCTCATACACCTGATAAACAAGACGATGCTTTATATTGATTCTCCTTGAATAAAGACTGTCCATATCTCCCACAAGCTTTTCGTAAGCGGGCGGATTTTGATACGGATTTTCTTTTAATAGTTCAATCAGAGCTTTAGCCTTTTTATCCAGTCCTACAGAGGTGAGACTCGGAAAATCCTTTAGTGCCTGTCTTGTTACTACGATCTTATACACTTACCATTTCACCTCGTCAATGCTAACGCATTCGTCAAGGCTTTCGTCTTTACCGGCAAGTATTTTTTCACGCAGAACCTTATTAGAGCTTAATTCCAATGTTGCCATCATACCGTTATATTCCTCTTCGGAAAGAATTACGGCATTCCCTTCTTTTGTATTCACATTGATGGTTTCATTGTATTTAATCGCGTCACTGAGCATACTGAATAGGTTCTTTCTCAGTGTAGTAGCATTTGTGTTCGTCATAGTATATCGCCTCCCTATGCGTACATTATAGCGTACATTTGCAATATTGTCAAGACCTATTCTATATTATATGCAGAAATGTCACTTATCAGCCCGTAATAAGAGTAAGAATTTCCTTTGCGAAGGTGATTATGATACCACCGGCAACCGTCAGAAAACCGTTTGCTCGCTGAGACGGATCGTGAGACTTGAGAGACAAGCCCACCTGAACGATACCGAAGCCGAGCAGAATAAGACCGATAGCACGGATAAGTCCGAACATAAAGTCGGAGAGATTATACAATATGCACTTTTTCATCAATTCGGTAAGCCAACGGACGCTTATGTAGCATCACGATTGAAACATCGTAACCCTGCTCACAAAGCCGATGACTCAATAGCGATACGACACGTTCTGCACCACCGCCGCCAAGAGAATCAATAAAGAAAAATATCATTTTCACATTTATCTACCTAAAAACTTATTTTCTAATCTATAAAAGAACTTCGCCAAACCATCCGAGCACTTGATTTTCAGTTTCATGTCACCGAACCCGTGAAACCGCATCACACTCTTACGAAAGCTCTGATAAACCTCTTGGCAGGCAATTTGTCCTGCCTCGTCAAGCATCTTGTATTTAGCGATAACGCCCTTTGCCGTCCGCACTAAATACAATTTTTAGATCAAGCAAAAAAGAAACATTATTTACATACCATTCATTAAGTTCGAAACGGCGAATCCAATCAACGCCATTTCGCCCATTCACTTGCGCCCATCCAGTTATCCCAGGACGTACAGTGAATACCTGCTTTTCTTTTTCAGAGTATTCATCGAATTTGCATGGGTGATATGTCAGTATTGGTCTCGGCCCCACAAAAGACATGTCACCAATAAAAACATTTATTAGCTGTGGCAATTCATCAAGACTTGTTTTTCTTAATAACTTACCAAATTTAGTGATTCTTTTATCACCCAAAAATGAATACGCACCAGTCCCCACTTTTTCTGCTCCAACGCACATTGTTCTGAACTTATACATATGAAAAACCTTTCCGTTTAGCGTGAGTCTTTCCTGTATAAAAATTGCTGGTCCTTGAGAATCGATCTTAACAATTATTGCAATAATCAATAAAATCGGCCACAATACAAATAGCATCAACCCAGAAATAATTATATCAATTATTCGCTTAATTATTTTTTTATAAACACTTTTCATCTCTTATTTAGTTGCTTTCTTGGTTTCAAGTATTATAGCGTCAACACTTAGTTTTACGCTGCGCATATTGTCTAGTAGTGTCTGTTCGTCAGCCTTTGAACACTGTGCTTCATATTTTCTAAGAGCATTCATATTGTTCATAAATAACTTTTCTATTGTGTCTATGTTGTTGTACTTATCAATATTGCAGAAACTTCGAGATAGAATTGCTCTTGTAGATCCCAATCTATAATGTTCCATTATCACTTTTTCCGATTGAAGCATACCTTTTCCAAGCCTGGCGATGCCACCAAACCCATAAGGGATTCCTTTTGTCTTAAATTTTTTACAAAGCGTTTCCACTGTACCATCAGCAAGAAGTTGGAACATAAAAGTCATGCCATAGGAAAGATGGAGATCGTTAAGACCGATATGTATTTCGTCAAAATCGAGTTTTAAAACCTCATCAACGCATTCAACAGCCTCCTTGGTTTCGAGAAGAAGCGTTGTCTTTGCCCTACCGTTTACCACCGAGAGAAAATTCTGCACATCCTCAACCGATTTCCACATTGGAAGCATGATGATATCTGCACCGGCATCAATGACGGCATTAATTTCATCCGCCGAACCGTCATGCCATGGATTTATGCGAACAAGCATTTCCGCTGTTGTGAGTAGCGGCTTAATCACCGTGACATCAGAAATTGTGTGGTTGGATTTAACGGTATTCATACCTTTCTGGCGTTCTTCTTTGCCAAGAGTTTCCAAATCAATCCATATTCTGTTGACGCCGTATTTTTCTGCTATCAATGCCACTTCAGGCTTGTTGGTGATATAAAATAAATTCAGAGACATCGGTTTGCTTTGAACTCCCTAATCAAATAAAATTGTTTATTTCTTCTCGGCATCAATCTTAGCTTTTCTTACCGACTGAACTTCTGCCATGCGGCTCATATCAACCTCACGAATAACAAGTTCACGGTTGCCACAACCGATACAGCCCTTGCCACCTTCAATTCGTGTAGTGCCGTCGTCGTTTTTCACTTCAACACAATTCATCATACGCTCGTAGGTGGATTTGATACATATGAATTAAAAAGCATTGCTTGCTCATCACTTCCTGCTAACAGCAGCAAACTGTCGGCCGTAAAAAAATCGAATACTTATCAATTTCTTAACGACTAAATATGATCCAATTGAGATATCCAAATCTCATTCAACCATTCAATTGTCGAATGCTCTATTCCAGTTTTCACCGAGTTGATTTTTAACCCAAAGTTCTTCCTGATCTATCGCTGGGATAATAGGAACATCATCTACCAGTTTCAAGACAACGATGTTATCTTTTGCCGAAATGCTTTTGACCTTTGTCCTTGCGTATTTTTTATTTTTAGAAATGTCATCAATTGAGTCAAAAACAGTCGATTCATCGTTATAATCACAAATAATCTTTCCTGCTATTACTCTCGAAATATCTAATATCATACATACTCTCCTCTTCTTTGATTTTGTTTGATTACATATTTCAACTCATCGCCGTGCATAGTCGGTGACGAAAGCCATACGGTTTTCTCAAATTTCGGTATATCTTTTAAGTTAGAGGCGTACTCACCCGTTTTAACGTCGGTGATTTGTCTCTTTTCAGGCTTGTTAATCTGCTCCATCTATTTTAACCTCAATTAAATTTTAAATAATTATGCCTGTGCATCTGCCTTCTGCTGTTCCTTTATTTTCCCATATGTTTCTTTTTAATTCGTAAATCCATTTTTTTAAAGAGTTTATACATTCGGGTATTGTGAGGTACACAACGAAGTGTTGACCTAAATAAAAGAAAAACCTCATATAGATAATCTCGATTACGGGATTTTTTTATCGATTGATACTCGGAATTCAACTTTTTATCTGAAATCATTTTTGCATACTTCCACCATAAATCAAAAGCTCCATATGGATATCTCTTTTTCCATGGTTTATTGCCGGTAACATAATGAAAAATAATGTTTTCCTTAATTGCCTTGCGTTCATTATAAAAATAAATACGCCGAGTAAAGAAATTGTATCGAGTATTTGCATCAATCACTTTAATTTTGTCGCAGAAACAACCATTAATAACATCTTGCTCTAAAAAATCTAATTTTGAAAAGTGTAAATCTATGTATTTTAACACCAATTCTTTTCTAAACTCATCTCTTAATTTGGCGACATTCATCAGCAAAACGCCAGCATTAATATATTCTCTTTCATTATCCAATCCCAGCTTTTCAAATCGAATTGGATCTTTATGTAGGTAGTAATCTGGCGAAGCAATATACCATTTCCCTTCAAAATCTTGGTTGTAAAACTCTTTTATTGATCCATTTATTATTGTGTCGCCATCAAGCCATAAAATCCTATCAATGTCTTTATCAAAATATTCATAAGCAAATAATTTAATATACACCTCTTGCGTGAAGTGTTGTGTTAATGGTAAGGACTTAAAATCCATTGAATTTACTTGCAAAAAGTGAAAAGTAACATTGACACTTTTTAAATCATTTATTGTATCGATGCTTTCCCTAGATAAATTGCAGTATAAAACATATACGTCGATCTTATCCGGATTATTGTAAATCAAAGATTTTAGCATGACTTTTGTTGGAATAGCATATCCGTCGTTAAATGACACCAATATATTCATACAATTTTCTCCTAGTAATCTATTTACTAATTTGGAAATGTCTTACTAAACATACGCTCTTATTTATTTAGCAATTGTTTTTCAATGCGTTCAACCACGTCAATATTCTTATCAGAAAATTTACGCGCAAACAGTTTTTTACTTGACATCAACTCATCGTAATCATCAATAGTGAATGTATAAGGATTTGAACCGTTTCCTCGTGAGAAATCAATATGTCGCAAAGAACGGTTTTCTATTTTTAAGTTGTTAGGAAAATTCATCAGTAGTGTGGGCAAAAAAATCTCGTCAGCACATGAAGTGAAGCTAAAATGACGTTTAATATATGTTTTTTTTGACAAAAGAAAAATAGCACATTCGTGTGTAACGTCAAACCATTGTGATCCGACATAAACTTTTAATGACATATTTCGCTTTTTCTTGACTTCTTGTTGAAGTTTATAAGAAAGTGAATTCAACTTGCCGAGAAACAACCTTACAAGGGACGGGAAACCTTTAAAAGGGCATTCTTGGAAGAAATGAAATACTTGAATGCGCTGAATATACTTTTCTTTTTCCGTTCTCGCAAAATCAAGGTATTCCGTATTCGGTTTTGATGAAAAAAAGCCATCAATATTTTGGAAATTATCAATTAGATAATCCTGACCTGAAAGTAAATGATAATAATCGTGGTGTGTTTTAGTTGCCATTTTCAGCAAAAATAACTCAGTTTTAATTTGGGAATACCCTCCCCAATAAACCTTATATTTTGAAAAAATATAAATATGTGCTTTTTGAGGAATCAATAAAAATCTGTCATAATCAAATTCGTGGACTTTTTTATCAATATGAAGATAAATATCGACTGACTTATCATCCAGTGCTTGTATCAATTTTTCAAGCACAAACCAGTTATTATGCGCCATAATTAAGAAAGCATGTTTCATATAAGTGCCACCCAATCATCGTGATTACCATATCGTGAATAAAAAACATTATACAATAGCCAACGTAGGACTTATTGATTCCACCATAATTTTTCTCAACATTCAGTATTAAGAATTTGCCTCGCGAGCGGCCTGAACCTCTGCCATTTTGCTCATATCAACCTCGCGGATTACAAGCTCACGGTTACCGCAGCCGATGCATCCCTTGCCGCCTTCGATACGGGTGGTGCCGTCGTCGTTTTTGACCTCAACACCGTTCATCATACGCTCATAGGTGGATTTGATATTAACACCTTGGCTCCTGATGATCATATCGCATTTATTGCATTTTATTTCGTACAGGTGGCCCGTTAGGGACAAAAGATTTAAATCGGTTATTGGCTCACCGACCGCTTTGTATGGATAATCCTCACGCAAATATGCAGGCGTCGGCTTCTCTTTTTTATCTTCAACCATGGGGGCAGGTATTGATTTTTTCTTTCCAAACATAACTTTACCTCACTATTACTTGGTTATCTTGATATAATCGTAATTTCTAATAAAATTGAAAAAATCCGTTAATACTACATCGTAATTATTAATATTTAGTAGGTTTTCTTGATTAGCAATACAATCAGAAATATATTTGTTTATTTCTGCGCTATAGTGCTCTTTATCTTTGTAATTATCCAAATCCGTAATTAATTCTTTAGATTTGCTATTTGCTAAAAAGTAAATATTGACGTTATCAAGAAAAAGCAATTTATCGCACATTTGCTTGTACATGTTTTCCCATAAATCTATTTTCCCGGCTCTTAATTCATCGTACCACCATGCGATACTATATGGTGCAACGAAAACATAAAAATGAACATTAGAATTGTTTTCAAGTAATGTATATAATGTTTCTAAATTGGATTCACACCACAATTGATAGCAGGCCAAAGTATCTGCATCAATCATACCAACATCTTCTTCAATCAATCCACGAACAATATCACTGCCATATACTGAATCGCTATCCCATGAAAACAGATCATCAAGATCAGTTGTATTTTTAGTTATATTGCCATGAACAAACTTTCTTCCGAACTTCAAAATAATGTCTTTGTTCAAGAGATAATTGACATCATTAAGGTAATTATTGTCATATAGATATGTTGGTAAGTTTTCCCAGCGACCTACCTTCGGATCGGACAGCAAATACAAACCGTCGATATTCATAACAACATTTTCGGTCTCATTGCGACTCAATACTAAATCAAGTACCTTATGATACTCAACAGTATGACTTCCGTAGATAGTCAATTTTGCAGTTTTGCCGCCTAAAACGCTATCAAACCAAGAAGGTTTGAAATTCTCGCTCATTGACGTACCGATAATTGCATTTGTGTATTCATAATTCTTAGCTAATCCGGGAACCGAATACTGTGATTGATTACTGACGACAGGTTGCAAACCAAACCAAGGCATATGATACTGCATCAACGGATCAAGCACAATCATCATCGCCATGATCAGCGCCAAAATTCCCGCCGTCAATCCGATTGTCCATTTTACATACTTTTTCATACTCGTTACCTCTCGACAATCAGAAATTCCAATAAAGGAATGTGGAAACGCCAGCAAACGAAACAATTGACCAAACAAGTAGAACAGAACTAACCGCACTCTGATACCACTTGGGTTCAGTCAGCTTATCGGTCAGTTGCTTCGTGTTCTTGAAAACCATAATACCAACCGTGCAGATGATAGTTGCAATAGCCGTAATCCAAGATAATAGAGAGCTCCCAATCATTGGCACATGGCTCAGAACGAGTTCAAACTCCGGGAACTGAAACGCCCCGACTATCGTCTCATCAACCGTTAATCCTTTATATGTAATCAACTGTCCGAAGAACTTCACCGCATCCTGTAAGCTATCTGCACGGAAGATAATCCATGCCAGATTGATAAAGATAAAGGTAATCAACCACAACCCTGCATTGGCAATCTTACTTTTGCTTTCTTTGATGCCACAAACTCTGCAAGTAACCTGTCCCAAACCGTGAATCAAGCCCCAAACGATAAATGTCCAATTAGCTCCATGCCAAATTCCGCTGACAAGGAAGACTATCAGGATGTTGCGTATTGTGTTCCAATACCCCCCCCCGATTTCCGCCGAGAGGAATGTATATGTACGCGGTGAAAAAGCGGGTGAGCGTGATATGCCATCTTTTCCAAAAATCGACCACGGTAATCGCTTTGTACGGCGAATTGAAGTTCATGGGAAGCTCAATGTTGAACATATAACCGAGACCGATTGCCATGTCGCTGTAGCCGGAAAAGTCGAGATATATCTGCAAGGTGTAGGCAAGCATCACAAGAAATGCGTTGACCGTGCCGAGCGTGTCAATCGTCCCAAAGCCCCAGTTTGCGATGATGCCGAAGGTATCAGCAAGAAGCACTTTCTTTGCCAAGCCAATGGAAAAAGCATAAATGCCTTTGCCGAAATTGTCATAGTTGAAACGCTGATTTGTCTTATCAGCAAACTGCGGAACAACCTCGTTGTGCAATACAATAGGGCCGGCAATAAGTTGGGGAAAGAATGTCACAAAAAGCGAATAGTCAAGTATATTGTATTGCGGCACTTTCTTTTGATAGCTATCTATCACATAGGACAGCTGCTGGAATGTGAAGAAGCTAATGCCCAATGGCAAAATCACATTTGTAAGCATAAATGAAGTCTTGAAAACCGCATTGATGTTAGAAATGAAAAAGTCGTAGTATTTGTAGTAAAAAAGGCATCCGATATTCAATATAAGTCCAAGTGCGTAGGCGATCTTTCGATAAAGCGTTTTATCGGAACGGAGCATTATCTGGGACAAAATGTAATTCACTGCAATACTTATTACAATAATTGCAAGGTACGACCAGTTGAAATACCCGTAGAAAAAGAGCGAAGCCGCCAAAAGCCACGATTTAGCAATCGCATTACCCACATTCGGGATTTTATTGAACGAATAGTACCCAATTAAGGTTATCGGCAAGAATGCCAACACGAAAACATATGAATTAAAAAGCATTGCTTGCCCGTTTCCTTTCGTTGGACTTAATTTCTTTTTGTAAACCGAGCACACGATGTAATATCATCCAGTGCTCGTATCCATTTTTTAAAGCATATTTTCAAGGACTTTTATCAATTCTAAATAGCCAACGCCATTAGCAACTCATAAAAATGCTTGAAATCCCTTATATATCAAGGCTTGTCGGGTTTTGTCCCTATTATACCTCCAGCCCATACAGCACTCCCGTGGGTTGCAGAGAATCCAAGTCGGTAATAGGCTCACCGACCGCTTTGTACGGATAATCCTCACGCAAATATGCAGGAGTCGGCTTCTCTTTTTTATCTTCAACCATTGGGGTAGGTGTCATTTTTTTCTTACCGAACATTTTTATTCCCCCAAAATATATGATATGTTTTTGGTTTTTTATTTATTTTCCGTTTTGACCCGACACATAGACACCGTATCCCCCTCCGAAAGAATAAAGGGTAACGCATATCTCGGCAAAAAAGCCAAACCAATAAACAAAAGGCGTTTTTGCGTTAAGCCACAAAAGCGGAGTCCCGTACACATTACTGCCGGTACGACAAAACAAGTGAAGTATGAGCATTGACAGTATCGCTAATCCCCTCGCCATTAGGGCATCGTTTTTATCAACGTCCCTGACCATTATCTGCTCGCTCATTATCTCTTCCCTTAATTAATTCTTAAACAATCAAAATCAAATCCGGCGCGTTTTATCGTCTCGGACTAAAAGATACCCTAATGCTAACATTGCCCCCCCCCCCGCATAATTTTGAGCTAAGCGATGCGCCTTTTCCGAATTGTATGCCGAAGTCTATGATTTGTTTCGACTTTTTGACATTAGCTGCGAAAAGACCCTCGCCGGTTTTAATCTCTCAAAAAAGGATTTCGGAAGAGACGGCATAGTCTAATATTATGTATTTGTAAATTATTTGCGCAAATTACACCGATATCCGAATATCATATCGAAAGAATATTATACGCTTTAGTACAACATAACACAAAAGCGTTAAAAAATCAACTTATTTTCTTAAATACTTAATAATTTTTAAGAAAGAGTGTAAATCATTTAAATAGTATTTTTTGTAAAAATTGCAGATTATATTTTCGGCTATAATGTTATATTTATTCGCTTTAATAAAAACAATATGTTATACTTTATTTAACATATATTTTTCGACAAAAGGTAACGATATGAAAGCAAAAAAACAAATCAAATTACATCCTTCTTGTCTTTATTGCCGCCGCGGTGGCGTTGCGGCTGGTTTATTCCTCGTGTATGTCCGCGAACTATTCACCTGATGCGACTGTTGACCAGCTTATGCAGTTTGTCAAGGCTCTCAACTTTTCACAGGGCGATTGGATGGGCGAATATTGCAATACAACACTGATAAAGGGCTGTTTCTTTCCCATATTTTTGGGAGCTGCCATACGTCTCGGAATCAATTATGTTTTTGCGATACAGGTGTTTTATGTAATTGCCTGTTTATTCTGCATTTACTGTTTTCAACCAATCATAAGAAATCGTGTCGTAATAGCTTGTTTTCTGACGCTTCTGCTTTTCAATCCGATTTCCACCTCCGCCGTAGCCGCGGAAACCTACCGTGTCAGCATCTATTTCATTCTTTCGTTCTGCGCAGTTTCCGCCGTTTGCGGGTCGGCTTTAAGAATTACCTCTGTCGGCTGTTCAAAATATATATTGATTGCCGTCTGCGGTCTGTTTTACGGGCTTGCGATAAACACGCGCGAGGACTCGCAATGGCTTACCGCCTTTTTGGTGACGGCTATGCTCGTTATGGCAATCGTTCTCATTACGAAGCGTTATCGCAGCTTCAAAAAGCTCATTGCTCTGTTCTTTTCTCTTGCGGTTTTCGTGTGTATTCCGAGCCTGGTGATAAGCCTTAAAAACTATAAGGAATACGGCATATTTATAACCGAAGACTATAATTCGGGCGCTTTTGCCGAAGCATACGGCGCATTGACTCGACCTTTCGGAAGTAATGAGTATGACCCGCATTACCCCATTCCGGAGGACGTGCGTGAAGTGCTGTACGAAAAATCTCCGTCATTTGCACAGCTTGAATATCAGCTTGAGGATGGGAGGGCGTCGGCGTGGAAGGCTTACGGAAACAACGATTTCAGCAACGGTTGGGTCAGTTATGCCCTGCGTGACGCCGCAGAGGACTGCGGGTATTATTGTGATGCTCAGACGGCGGCAGCCTTTTGGCAGTCGGTTGCGGACGAGGTCAATGCGCTGTGCGACAGCGGCGAGATAGCGGCGAGGGGGCGCAGGTCGGGCATAGCAGCTCCGTTTGACAAGGCGTACTTAAAGGACATCCTCACCACAACCGTGAGTGCGGTGAAAAATGCGTACCGCTTTGCATACGTCACACCGCTCGCAGAGTATTTTGAAGCCGACAAAAGCTATATCGACAATATTGAGGGCGTTCNNCATGGCGTTCTGAACTGTCCGATTAACGCTTATTATATAAACGATTACGGAAAGGCGATGTCTCGTGTAAATATGGAATCCGCCGGATATAATACGATTATAACGGTCAACAAGGTATTTTCGTTGATGTTCGGTGTGTTGTTTCCTTTGTCGCTTGCGGGATTGGTGTATATAGCTGTTGTTCGTGCGCGCAGAATAAAAACCAACGGCGGCAGACTGCTCCGGTATCTGCTTGAAATAATTATCCCGCTGTCATTGCTTGTCCTGCTTACGGCACGGTGTTTTATGCTTGCATACGTCGATGTTACGGGCTACTCCGCCATTCTCAAACCGTCGTATATGAGCGATACCTATATCATTTCCGAGCTTTTTACACTCGTTGTACTATCCGAAATTGCAAATGACGGTGCAGCTTTTGCAAACAAACGCACGATCAATCGGAAATAATATCCGTTTTGTACTGTAATTATTTGTCAGAATTTCGATAAATCCACCGGCAGTTCATACGGTCATTAACGAGGAAGCGCGAAATATTTTGTCAGTCCGGCAAAGAAAAAATCTCTACGCAAGCTCGTGTTGACTATATAAAATAGATAAAAGGGATATAACAGAGAGTTCTATCGGAATCTGTTATATCCTTTTTTCGACAAATTAAGTTACAAAACAGTCGGTTTCGAAAACACTCTTACCACCTGCAAAAGTTATTTGGGGTTCGCTCACTAATCCGACATTGTTTACCGTAATCACGGCAGTTGAACTGTAAAATATATAAATCGGCGCCGAAATAACGTAAAAAAAGGGACGGTTTAACATCCGTCCCTAACTTTTGACTTTTGTTTTTTTCGCGTTGCACGGCAGCTTTACTGCGTCATCCGATTTCGATATCGTCAATTTTAATTTTGCCGGACTCGACCTCGGAGACCGAGAAGGTTTTTTCCTCGCTTACAGGCTTATAGGAATCAAGCCAAATCACCTTGAATTCGACAGCGCCCGAATGAATTTCGGCAAGATTGACAGCGTCGGTTTCGGCGTCGACCTCATATATATCACAGGTCAGCATTCTGCCGTCGGCACTATACCACGACACATATATCTGACCCTCCTTGCCCTTATTGCTGTCGAGTGTTCCGATTGCGGTGCCGGAATAGGTCAGCGTAACCGACGCATCGGCAGCGGACAGCGCGGGGACCATACAGCCTGCGGCTATTACGATGACAGCGAGAACAATTAGTAATTTCTTTTTCATTTTTTCTCACCTTTCAACAAATATTCAAACGGCTTTTTATCTGACTTCGGGTAGATAACAAATCGGATAATCACAGCAAGGACTACGATAATTCCCGCGACTATAACGAGCACCGATATGCTCCTTTTTTGCTCTGTCGACCCGCTATCACTTTCGGCTATTCCTTTTTCGGCAGCTTCTGTTTGTTCCGATATCTCGACATTATCGACCTGAACGGGCGCGGTGTCGGCAGACTGTTCCCCCTCCGACGTTTCATCCGGCGTATAGCTGTATACCTTTTGCTCCTCGGTGCGTTCTGAAGGCTCGCCCGATGCGGCAGGTGTCGGCTCGGGAAGTATCGCTCCCTCCTGCGCCGGTTCATAGGTCTGCTTGGAGGTGAACGCTCCCTGCTCGATTACCATAACCGTTTCGGGCAAAACAACCTCGGTAACGGTTCGGCAATCGGCAAACGCGCCCTCGGATATCTCCGAAACAGGGTAACCGCCTATCATTTCGGGGACGATGACCGTCTGCTCGGTGCCGGTGTAGCCGACAATCGCGATGCCGCCGTCCTCGATTACATACATAAGATATCCGTCGGTATAGACGGTCTGCGCCGAAACCGCCGCGGCAAGTGAAAACATTATGCAAGCGGCGATTATTACAGATAAAAGTTTTTTCATAATAATTTTAGCTAAAATCAGATTTTATGACCTTGCGCCGAAGCTTCCGTCTGATTACTTACGCCGTCAGCTCGCTCGGAGCTTTGGCGGCGATGTCGGAATAGTACGTCACCTCGTTGCCGGTCTCGTTATTGCGAACAACTACATAGCCGCGCACTACGATTTTCGTTGAAGCAGACGAGGCTCTGACCGTCGCATTGAGCACTCCGCACGGCTCGATGTAGTCGGAGCTGTTGTTGGGGTCAAGACTTGCAGCGGCACTCTTGCTCACGTTCTGACCGCCGAGCCTGAAGCTGTCATCGGTATAGCTCGCGGCTGTGCCGTCCTTGTTATACAGCACCCCGTGCTCGACCACAGTGTAGCCGTCGGGCACATCGCGGGTCACAACAAAGGTCAGCTTGTCATCTGCCGCCTTGACTATATTGGTAATAGCTATATGCGGAAGCTTTTCCACCTCGGTCTGTTCATCGACGTAAACCGCATAAAGGGTAACATTCGAGCTGATTTGGAATGAATAATTCTCGCGGTTGCTCAGAACCGATACACCGTCTGCGTCAGTCGACCAGCAGGCAAATTTCTTATTTTCGACCTTGCCGGCGCTTACCGTCACGACGCTTCCTGCCTCGGCGGTGATTTTTTCACCCTGTATTCCGTCGATAAAAGGAGTAACGGTATAGTTAATGACTATTTTTGTATAGCTCGGAGTTGCCGTAACTTTACGAACGGTATCCTGACTTTCTTTAATCGAACTGATGGCATTATAGACATTGGCGGCGGTCACATCGAGCGCGGTGTCACCGTTGACGATTTGCCATTTATTGAAAGTATAACCCATCTTGGCGGGACCGTCGGGCAATGTCTGCAGCACGAAATTCTGAGCAGTTTTGCCCTTCATATCGTACTCCTGCAACGCAATTACCTGTCCCGAATCGGACACAAATTCAACAACCGCCTTGTCGGAATAAACGGGCTTAACGGTGGTCGGAGTGACGAGTGAGAGATACAAATCGCGGTTTCTGCTCAGTACCTTGCCGCTCTCGTTCTGCCAGTAAAGGAACTGCTTTTTCCCGGTCGCGGACAGCATTATCTTAGTGCCCGCCTGATAGCTGTAGGTATTATCGGCGGTGTTTGAAACCTTTGAGGAGCCGACATAGACCTCATAGCCGTCGCTCACGGCAACGGTGAGGGTTATGGGTGCATTGGACTTATATTTCGCATAGTAGAACAGGCAAATATCCGTTTTATCAAAAGCAAAGGTATATTCAAGACTGTCGCAGACCTTGACGCCCTTGCTGTCATACCAACCGTCGAAGCTATAGCCTGCGGCTGTATTAGCCCTGAGCGTAACCGTTTCGCCGAGCATAAATTTGTTGCCGCCGAGTGTCGAGCCCTTAATTTCGACTGCTCCGACCGATTTGGAATTATCGTCGGCATCAACGCCCGACGCGGCAAAGACGCGCAGTGTATCACTTTCTTCGCAAGCGCATCCGTAAACGTGCTCAAATTCGCCCTCATAAAATACTGCATTACTCGGAATACCCGCACCGATAAGAGCGATTTTGATCTCGTTAAGATCTACGGTGCAGTAATGGGGTATTGTCACCTCGGTAACGGTGCTCGGGAAAACGTTTTTGCCGAGTACCGCATCGACCGAATTATAGTTTACGGCTGTAATGCTCGTCCCCGAAAACGCTCCGTCGCCGATAGCGGTAAGATTCCTGCCGAGCGTGATTTCTCCGCCGACGGGGGTATTCGCAAAGGCATTTTTACCTATTTCCGTAAGGCTGTCGGGCAGGGTCAACGCAGTGAAATCCTTGTTTGCAAAAGCATTCTCGGCAATTTCGATAACCGTTTTACCGTAAATACTTTCGGGGATAACGATGCTCTCGGTCTTGCCCTCACATCCGACAATAGCCGCGGTTTTGCCGCTCGTCTGATAATTGAGGCGGAACTCGATTTTACCGTGGCAGTAATCGCAGATGCCGTCATCGTCCTCATCGACATGACCGGGCAGATCGGCGACAAATGCTGCAGATTCGGAAATTCCCGCGGCAACAAGAGCCGCTTTTACATCGGGAATCGAGAAACAAATCGGAACATGAACGGCATTAATTCCGCTCGTGCCGCTTGAGGCAAAAGCCTTGCCGGAGAAAGACACGTTGTTATTATAAATATACAGCTCACCGAAGCCGGTGCCGTCAAATGCGCCGGAGCCGATTTCATTGACTGTCGCGGGAACGGTCAGGCGAGTACCGCCGAAGCTCGCGCCCGCAAATGCGTTGTCGGAAATCTTGCCGACCGACGCAGGAATTTTAAGCTCTCCGCTGAAGCTTTTACCCGCCAGCGCGCTCTCACCGATAACCTCAACGGTGTCGGGAATTGTCAGCGCAGATGTTTCTACGACGTATACGAGCAATGTTTTTCCACCGTCGGTGTAGATTGCTTTGCCGTCGCTCGTGAAATAATTATTGCCTGCAGCTATTCCAACCGAGGTAATTCCCTTCATACTGCCGAATGCGCCGACGCCGATTTGCGTGACGTTTGCGGGAATTGTCAGCTTACCGGAAAACTGCGTTGAACCGTTAAAAGCACCGCTTGCAATCGAGGTAACATTATATCCGCCGATTTTAGCGGGAACAGTAAGCGCACCGCTGACCGATTCGCGGCATCCGGTGATTGAAGCAGAGAGATTCTGCGCACCGTTACCTATTAAACGGAACGTGTAATCGGTGTTATGAGCACTGACGGAAATATATTTTACATTATCAAGCGAATAAGCGCTGTCGTAGCCGAGGAAAACGAAGTCACTCGGTGTACTCGCCGACGCTTTTCCGCTTCCATAGCTGACGGTTATAACCTCGTCAATGTCGGAATTTTTGTAGTCCCGCGAACTGACAGTACCGACGATAACCTGCGACTGTGTGCTGAAATCGGAATATTTGCCGACAAGAGCATTGCTCGACGCACCGACAGACGCTTCAAAGCGCGCACTTCCCGAAACGGTAACATGACCTTCAGCGCCTATCTGACAGCAGTTTGACCACACGGACAGCTTCTCGGGGTCAAAATTCTCCGATTCAAGCACCGAAACATCACCGACCGACGCCGTAACAACGGCATTATCGCAAGCATTGACCGAGCCGACGAAAGCCGCAGAATAAGCGAAGTCGTAAACGGTCAAATCAGCCATATTAACCGATACCTCGGTATTTCCGCCGACGGTGAGATATCCGCTCACGCCCTGCATTGAGTTACAAAGATTGTCAGCGCACGAATTGACAGTCAGCTCGCCGCCGCCGAAAACGGTAATTTCCGCAAGAGATGTATACGCTTCACCGCCGATATACTCGGTAGACGTAGCCTTGACGCCGTCGCAGAAGCCGCTGATGCTGTTCTCGGTACCTTCCGGGAGGAATATTCTCAGCGGGAAGCCGACAACGATTCCGCCGTCAAGATAATTATTGCTGTCTGCTGTAACAACAGCGCCGTTCATAATCAGCATTTTGGACGACGGAATATAACTGAGAGTGCCGTCGCCGAGAATATCGTCTTTATTGCTTTCGGTTACAGGCATTCCGCCGACAAAAAATCTACCGTAGGGCAGAACAATACCCGATTGAGCCTTGACATAGCAAATATCGGACAGGTCAAGCGAGTTAATTACATATTTTGTTTCAACATACTCCGCCGAGCTGCCGCGACTGACCGTTGCAACCTTGACATGGTCGCAGTTGACGACTGATTCCGCCGCCGCGCGGAAATTCTCGGCTACATTTACAGCACCGGTGTTTATTTTGCCGACCGTGGCTTCAAAAACCGATTCGCCATAGAGATAAACTCCGCCGCTTACGGCAAACATCGAGATATAAACCGACTCACCGGAGGCGTTGCCTTGTAGTGAAGCATCGCTGACCGTAAAGCTTGAGGCGGCATCGTAAAGGAACAGATCGCCGTCGACGCCGATGTAGCGATAGACGGAGCCGCTGATTTTGTCGCTCGCAGTCGTGACGGTGAGCGAAGCGGCATCATAAATATAGGTATCGGTGTTTATACCGACAGCGACGCCGCTTATAGTAAGCGAGCCGTCTCCGATAATATCGACATAGCTGTCACTTCCGGCAATTTCAATACCGCAGGCGAAACCGCTTTTGCCGCTCGTGATGCTGTTACTGCCGACAAGCGACAGTGTCAGGTCAATATCGGAATAGATTGCGCCATAGGTCGAATAACTGTCGGTTATGCTTACACCGTTCAATTCAAGCTCGGAATCCTCGCTGTCATAGACAACGGTACCGCCGCCGATTTTATATTCGACGCCGCTCTGAGCAATCTTGGTACTGCCGACATAGATATTTTCGGCAAGCACGGCACCGTCAGCGGGGATTTCACTGTCGGGCATTACATCGGCGGATATTTCATCGCCTTGCTCGGCGTTTATTTCTCCTTCAATATTGTTCTCGGCGGCATCCTCTTCGGATTCACCGTCATTAATTTCAGCTTCAGTGACATCGGGAGCTTCCTCCTGTTCGAAAGGATTGCTCAGTTCGTCCTGTGTATCGGTGGTCTGCTCTGCCGTTTCTATCGACTCGGTTGGATTATCTCCAATTGCGAAAACCGAAATATCAAACGATAACAGCATCGAGAGCAGAAGCAAAACACCTATTAACCTTTGCAGTCTGCGTTTCATACAACTCTCCTTATAAATGAGCGGCGCAATAGCTGTCTGCAACATTTCCGCTCATATTGATTTGTTGAATTCTCAACATTAAAATCAAGGCTCCGTGTCTGAGCGGAGCCTTGATTGCTTTGTAATTCAGCGAACGGCTGTTCTGTTCTTATCGTCGAAATATACGGTTTCGGCTATACTCGGAACGGATATTTCCGCTGTTTCCGCTCCGGTTTTGGGGTTGGCTCTGCCGATGACCTGCGACGGAGCGGCATTAATCTTGACCGACGCAGAGACGGTCAGACCTGCAAACGCACCCTTGAGTGAAACATCAATCTTGTGCGCGCCTATGCCGAGCGTATCGACAACAGATTTTTTAAGAACAACTATGATAGAGCCTTGACGAAGCTCAAAGTCACGATCCTTAACAAGAATGTTTCCGTCAAGCTCGATTTCGTTTACATCCTCAATCTTTATATCGGTGCCGTGACCGATTACGAGGATAACATCGGACGGCGCCTGACCGGCCGTTACGTTTTCATTCTGATCAAAGCTTACCATTTCCTCAATGGCGTCAACGCTCTTAATTTGGAAATTGACTGACTTACTGCCGGTGTAGTTATTGCCCATAGCCGTCAGCGTTGCGGTTGCCTGACCGATTTGAAGGTTTTTGTCATATCCGACGCTGAAATCAGTACCCTTCACCGCAGTGACATTTCCGTTGGTGACAACGGGTTCGGGTGTACGGACTCCACCGGTATAGAAGCTGTCGGGTACCTTGATATCGCAGTTTGCAATATCCTTCTTGGCAATATAGAAGGTCAGCTCAAGCTTGCCGGAATAGGTTGTGTTGGAATCGGGTACCGCGAAGGTCACCTTGTAGCTTCCCGCATCGGTCGGAGCGATATCCGAATCATAGCTTGTCGAGCCTGTGCCGGTATAGTGTACGGCAATATCAGACGCTTCAAGCGCGATATCGTCAAACAGATTGCCGACAGTGAGCGTACCGGTGTAAGCGGTGACTGCTTCGCCGCTGTAAACGAGGTCGGAGGCGGCGGTTACACCTGAAATAGTCGCAACTCTCTTGCCTGCGAAATCGACTGTATAGCCGTAAGCGACGGTCTGCTGACAATCACTGCAATAGGTATCGCCGGTATAACCGTATGCCTGCGCAGTGGCGGCGTTTGCGTTGATTGTCGATGTATGAACGTGGTTGGTCGGGTCAATCGCAATTTCCTCGTGACCGCTGAGGTAGGTCTGACAGTCGTTGCAATATACGCCCGCAGTATATCCCACTGCTATGCAGGTTGCATCCTGCTGTGCATTTTGCTGTGTATTAACATGGGTAATGCTGTAGGTTTCGCTCATTACAAGACCGTTAAACTCGCCGTTTCCGCTATTGTTGGCAGTGAAGGTAACGGTGATTGTGCCGTTTGCGTTGGAAACCTTGGTGTACTTGCCGGTCAGCGACAAAGCGTCGGTGTCGGGGGCAAGAGTATAGCCGAAGGTTGTGCCGATTGTATCGTTATCGTCTATCTTGGCAAGGGTAGCGCAGGTGATTTTAGTCGAATCCTGGCTGTATCTTGTCTTTGCCCAATCGGGTGTAAAGACCTTTACATTAATTGTAATGCTCTTGCTCGTTTCTCCGTTGGCGGCAGTCAGCGTCATTTCGCCGGCGGTCGCGCCGTAGGGAATAGAAACGGTACCGTTGCAGGAATTTCCATTAAGTGTCAGCGTCGTACCGGCAAAGTTATTGCCGTACTGGTCAAGGCTGACGACAGAATAGTTAAGAATCTTGGCGGAATCGCCGCTGTGAATCGGAGCGATGACCGTTTCGTTGGAGGCTTCGTCCCCGCCCTTCATAATCTTCAAGGTGGTGAGAACCGATTCGGCACAGCTTACGGTAACGGTCTGCGTGTCGGAAACCTGTCCGACGGCGGCGGTTACGGTATATTCGACACCCGCACCCACTCCCTTGGCATTCTTGGTAACGGTAAATTTACCGTTTGCAAATGTGATGCCGCTTGCAACGGACGGATTTACGCTCCACGTTATATTCTCGCTCAGCGTTTCGCCGTACTGGTCCTTGACGGTGGCGGCAAGCTGCAGCTCGGCATTGGTATTGTCAGTCGGAACGGTAATGGAACCGCTCTGCGGCTCGGTAATGGTAACGGAAGTTACCGTGGACGCGGCGCGCTTAATAGTTACGTTTGTCTGAGCATAGACACTGCCGACAGACAGCTTGACCGTGTATGTCTTACCGGTTGTGTTCTCAATCGCAGCGGATGCGGCAGAGGTAACGGTAAATTTGTAATTAGCGGAATCGAAGCTGATTCCCATCGGGAGATTTGAGGTCACATCCTCAGAATCACACAAAATGACAATTCCGTCAATTGTTTTGCTCTCTCCGTACTGGTCGACGGGTGAAGCACTCAATGTGAGGGTGTCATCGCTTGCGCCGATGGCAGGAACGATAATATCCTGAGCGCCGGTTATGCTGAACTCCTGTGTCACCGACTCGGCGCGCTTAATAGTAACGTTTGTCTGAGCATAGACACTGCCGACAGACATCTTAACAGTGTATGTCTTACCGGTTGTGTTCTCAATCGC
>DCGT01000006.1:6248-17062 GCA_002315315.1 Faecalibacterium sp. UBA1771 | reverse complement strand
ATTAGCGGAATCGAAGCTGATTCCCGTCGGCAGACTTGAAGTGACGTCCTGTGAATCACAGGTAATCACGATATTGTCGACGCTCATCGAGGCTCCGTACTGGTCAACGGGCGACGCACTCAGCGTAAGTGTGGCATTGCTTGCGCCGACGGCGGGAACGATAATATCCTGGGCGCCGGTTATGCTGAACTGCTGTGCAACAGACTCGGCGCGCTTTACTGTAATAGTTGCAGTCTTGGTTTCCTGCTGAACTGCGGCGGTTACGGTCATTTCAATACCGGTCGTATTGAGAACGGTCGACTTAGCGGCGTTTGTCACGGTGACAACACCGGCATCGGAAATCGTTATTCCGTTTACGGTATTCTGACCGTTTTTAATGCTCCACGAGCCGGTCATACCCGACATAACAATGCCGTACTGGTCGGTCGTGCCGACTGCGAAGGCGGGGGTAGTGTTGGCGTCTGCGCCGTTGGCGGGTACCTCTATGCTTGTCGCACCGCCCGAAATTCCGAGCGAGGTGGCAACGGATTTCTCTCTTGACAGCGTTACATCCTTGATAGCCTCAACGCTGTTGACGGCAACCTTGATATGAACGGTCTTGGTGCCGGTCGTTGACTGACCCTGATAGTTGAAATCATCGTTGTCGGCGGCAGACGGCATAACAAGCAGCTTATGGTCATCTGTTACAGACAGACCGTTGTTTTTGGTGCCGGTCAGCGACCAAACGAATCCGGTCACGCCACTCATCTCATTGCCGTACTGGTCGAACGCCTTGACGGTGAATGCGGAGGTCTTTTCTCCGTTCTCGTGACCCGCTAAAACAGGTACATTAATGCTTGCCTGACCACCCGAGATTGAAATGGAGGTCACGGCGGCGGCAACGCGGGTGACAGTCAGCGACAGCTCATTGCTGTCGACACCATCAACAGTCGCTTTTATTTTAAATGTAAAGCTGTTGTTCTTGTCAAATGTATTTGTCGAAGCCGACGGAACGACCTTGATTTTGCCGTTTGTATTGTCGGCGGTAATGCTGTTCGCGACAACGCTGTCGACAATGGACAGGGTGACGGTCTTGCCGCTCATCTCGTTGCCGTACTGGTCGTAATATTTGACGGTCGGAGCAAATTCCTCCGTGCCGGTAGTCGGGACAGCCTTGGTCGCATTCTGCTGTGCAATTTCGGCGGTGACAACGGTCACTGCCGGAGCGTCGCGGTGCAGAGTGTAGCTCAGCTCATTGCTTACCTTGCCGGAAACGGTCGCCTTTACCTTAAAGGAGAGGTTTCCGTCGGCGTTGAAGGTATTATTGACAGATGCACTCGGAGTGACTGTGATAACGCCGTCCGAGATGCTGACGCCGTTGGGCAGACTGCCGACCTTCTCGATGGCAACTGTCTGTCCGCTCATAGCAATTCCGTATTGGTTGTAAACAGTAACAACCGGAGCCGCTGTGTCGGTGCTGTTGAGAACAGGGACATTGAGTGTGCTCTTCTTGGAGCCGACCTCGCCCTCGTAGTCAATTTCAACGGAGGTCACAACATCGGCGGCGCGGGAAAGCGTTACCGACTTGGTGCCGGTGACGGAGCCTTTGCTGCTGCTGGTCGCGGTTATATCAAATGCCAACTGATTGCTTACAAACTGGTTGAAGGTGGAAGCGGTGCTGTCGATAACAACCTTATTGTTCTCTATCTTGGCGCCGTTTATTGTCGGAATACTCCAAACAACGGTTTCACCGTTCATTACGCGCGCATACTGGTCATAGACGGAGGCAGACGGAGTAACAACCGTCTTGGAGTTCTTCTCGGGGACGGACGGAGTATCGTTGTCAACCGAAACGGTTATGCTCGTCACAACAGAGTTACTGCGGGTGAGGGTAACGGTCTTATTGTCCGACTTGCCGGAGCAGGTGGCGGTCACGGTGAACGAATAAGAATTACTTGTAAATGTATTGTCAATGGCTTCCTTGCCGACGGTGACTACACCGTTGCTGACGGTTACGCCCTTGATGCCCTGTGTAAGGCTCCACGAGACAGCGGAGCTGTTATTCGCGCCATATTGGTCCTTAACGCCGGCGGTGAAGGTCAGCTCGACGTCGTTCTGAGCGGCAGCGGTCGGCACGGCGGCAGTCAGCACATCGCCCGAAACGGTCACGGAAGCGACCGAGGAAGCATTTCTCGTCACGGCAAGCGACTTTTCGCCCGTCTTGGTGACAGATGCGACGGTGCAGGAAGCCTTGACGGTCAGCGCAAGACTGCCATCGGTGAAGGTGTTCTCGTTGGCGGCAGACGGCATAACCTTGACCTTATTGTCGGAGGTAATCGAAATACCCTTATCGGAGGTCAGCTCCGTTTCGCCGTTGTAGACCTTAAAGGTGAACTGTGCGCCGGAAATTTCGTTGCCGAACTGGTCGAACGCCTTGGCGGTAAACGCAGATGTTTCGACACCGTTTTCATTCGCGGCAACGGTCGGCACGGCAATAGTGCTCTGTCCGCCCGAAACCTCAACGCTGTCAAGCACGGCGGCGGCGCAGGAGACTGTCAGCGACAGCTCGTTGCTGTCAACGGTCTCACTCTCGCTCTTGGCAACAGCGGCTTTTATCTTTACGGTCAGAGAGCCGCTGTTAAATGTATTTTGGGAAGCGGTATTGTCAACGCTGACAACGCCGGTCGAAGTATTAACGGTAATGCCTTTTACGGTTTGAGAGGGAGCAACCTCGGTTATCGACCATGTCGCGGTCTTGCTCATCGTTTTGCCGTACTGGTCGCTGACGGTGAGGGTCGGAGTCACGGTCGCGGGGTCTGAGCCCTTGGCGGGAACGGATGCGGAAGCGGGGTCGGCGGCTATGACGGCAGAGGTCACGACGGAATTCGACCTCTTGACGGTCAGTGTCGCGGTCTTTTCCGCACTCTGATAGCTCGCTCTGACAGTCAGCGCGCATTCGTTATTAGTAAAAGCATTATCAATGGCGGCGGCGGTGATGGTAACCTTGCCGCTGCTGTCGATGCTCACGCCGGAGGGCGCTTTGTCACCCACCTTGTCAATGCTCCATGTAACGGTCGCGCCGTTGTAATTATCGCCGAACTGGTCCTTGACAACGGCAGAGAACTGCACGGCGTTGTCGCCCGCACCGAGAATCGGCACGAAGGTGTTGGCATCTTTCTCGATTTCTACCTGATAGAGCGTCTGAGGCTGTGCCTCTGCCTTGGTTACGGTGAACGCAACCGACACGCTCGTTACATCCTTGCCCAACGTGCTGAAATCTGTCTTTGCAGCCTTGGCTGTGAGGGTATAGCTACCCGCGGAGGCGGTGTTGTCGGCAATAATCTTGCCGCCCGAAACGGTCAATCCACTTGTGACAGTGGCGCTATTCGCGTCCTTGATTTCCCACGTGATTTTGTCCAGACCATCGGTCACGGCGGTGTAATTGTTGTCAATGAGCTTAATATTGTTGATGCCGATATTAGCCCCGGTCTGCGATGCGTTGTATTCGCTTGCGGTCGGCACGGCAACGGTCGGATTGCTGCCGAGGTCGAAAACGAGAACATTGGCGGCAATGACGGTAACGGAGGCAGAATGTGTACCGACTGTGTCGGTGGTTTCATCCACCTTCGGGTAACCGCTTTGAGTATTAAAACCATATTCAAAATCGACAAGCTCAAAGGTCTTGTTGCCGGCAGAAGCGTTGTCAATTACTTCAAATTCCAATGAAGCTATCGTAATACCGTTAATCAGTGTTGTATAAGTATTGTCGGTAAACTTATCGTCTTCGAGAGAAAGCTCTGTCCAAGCACTTCTTGCAATAAAGCTACCGTCGGCGGCGTTATCGTTAACGGTCGGTGTTACACCGGCTTCGTTTAATATCGGGAATACAGCATCATTTTTAATGCTCGTCTTTCCCATTGCTGTTTTGTAATTTGATGCCGAAAGCTTAAATGCATCGGAGTTGTATTTAAGGGAAATTTCGCAGGAAATCCATGACGAAACGAGATTATCCGCTTTAACCTCAACCTTAACCTTATCTCCTGTTTTCAGAGCGGTTAAATCCGCACTGTTTACTGACGATACGGACAGCACCGTTTTAGGCTGCGGATTTGTCTCGCTCCATTCGGTGGCAAACACAGTCGCGGCATAGGGCATAACCATTGCCAACACCAGTATCACCGATAAAAGCTTTTTAAATACATTATTGTTCATTGTTCGGCTTCCTTTCATTAACCTTGATTGAGCAATTCAACCGGGAATCGTTTGTCCAAACCTGCCGCATATCTCAAAATATTGGCGGCATCAAGAGAGCTGGGACTATATTCACCACTGTATGTCACTCGAGCGGCACGAATCTGTGTTTCGGTAAGCTCTTCCAATCCGGCAGAATACCTCAGTACGAAAGCGGCATCAAGTGACGATACATCGCCGTCTCCGTTTACATCTCCGAGGATATATTCCGACTCGACCCACGTCGACGCAACCTTGTACGATGCTATTTTGGTAAACTCACCGTAGGTCGACGACACATAAAGCGTGTGCCTGCCCGCGGTCATCTGCGACGGCTTTACATCGAAGCTCAGGCTCGCGCCCGCGCCCGACTGTTGGTTAATATATTTCAGATTGTCACTCGACAGCGTCACCATAGCGTCCGATTCAAGACCCTCGGTGGCTACGTCAAAGATGACGTATTCGGTTTCGGCGACCCCGTAAAAGCTCATGGTGAAGCCGTCTGCACCGTCATAAATCGAAATCGGAGCGATGAGCGCCGTACCGTTCAGCTCTCCCGCCGAGTACCTGCTCGCCGCGCTGTTACCGTCGAGCACCGACACCGTGTAGCCGTCCTCACAGCTGAGGCTGTAAACACCGCCCGTTTTAGGCGGCGGGTCGGTCGCGGAAACCGCAAGCGAGCAAAGCGCGACGGCAATTATCAGCACCGCCGCCGTGACCGCTGTTTTTTTCTTCATACTTCCCTCCGGAATACTTCTAAACTGAATTCTCCGCCGTGACCGGCTCTTCACCGCTCGGCAGACATATATTAACAGACATAATTTTTCAATATCTATTTTAATACTCGTTTACAGATAATACAAGTATTTATTCAAAATAGTTTTACCGTAGCAGACAAAAAATTCCTCAACTAACATTTGGCAAAAAATGTATTGCTCCTATACTCGCAGGTCATACCGAATTGTCCAAAGCAATTATTACAAAGCACGGGAATAAACGCTTCATACGAAAAAGAGCCGCTGTTGTGCGGCTCTTAATCTTTATTCGTTTAAGTGAATTTTGTGCGCATTTCCGTTTTCGCGGTCGTCGCGCCGTAATTACCACTCGCGTTTGCGCGGAAGGTCAACGGCAAGCTCATTTGCCGGAGCAGCGGTATCAACCACCGCGGCAAGCACTACGCCGGTGTTCGGGTTGGGACGAACGATAATCGGAGCAGGCTTTGCTTTTTTGTATACCAACGCGTAGGTCGAGTAGAAGCGGGCATAAATTTCAATTGTACCGTTCTGCTTGTTGAGAACGATATGCTCGCCTTCGCCGTTAGGATCTTCGCCGATTTCCTCGGGGTTTGAACCGTTATGGACGCGAACTATGTGAACAGTCGTGCCGGGTTCAATTGAGTTGAAATCGAACGCAATCGTGTTCTTGATAAGCTCAAGACTGTCACTCAAGCCGGTTTCCGCTGCACCGTTGACGGATTCCGCGAGCGTGATGCTGATATACTGCGCGGTGTAATCGCCGCCGATAAGCTTATCGACGAACTTCTCCGTCTTTTCGACGTCCTCAGCCTGTTGGTCATTATCGCTGTCAATATTTTCGACGTACAATCTCATTTCATAGCTTGAGATAGGTGTGCCGGAAAGCTGTTCAAGATACTCTTTACGGGTTTCCGCCGCCTTCTGGATATTGTCGGTGACGGTCGGAACCTCGGCGAGAGGAATTACCACAGAGCTTATCTGGAAACTGTTGAGCAGAACATTCTCCTGTACAGCGTTGCTCGCGGTGATGACAATTTCCTTGGTAACGGTCTTATCGGAGCCGTTGCCGAGCTTGCGTGTAGCCGTGAGCTGATAGGTGCCCGGCTCAAGGTTAGTGAAGCGGTAGGCAAAATATCCGTTGGGAATGGTCTTGCCGTTTCCGGAATCCTTTTCATCCGCCTTGCCGCCGAACTCAATTGAGCCGCCGAGCTTTTTAAGCGTAAGAATTGCGCCGGAAGGTCCCTTATCTCCCGCGGAGAACATATCGGTATAGACATATCCCGAGATGGAGAACTTCTCCGCCTGCTGCCATTGTGCGTAGAGCGTTACGGTTGCTCCGTCGACAGAGGTCAGAGCTTTGACATCAAGCTCATCTGCAAAGCTTGTGCCCGTGCCGTTGGCATCGGTGTTCCAGCCGAGGAAGGTTTCGTTCTTGGTGCCGACAAAGCCGTTGGCGGTCAGCTTGACCTGCTCATCGTAGGCAATGTCGCTGATGCTTGCGGTTTCACCGGTGTAATCGGTGAGATTTGCTTCAAAGACTATACTGTAATGAATCGGAAGCCATATTGCATAGAGGTCGATGACATCGCCGTCGACAGCAGAAAGGTTCATAACCGACTGATTATCGGTGTAGACGGCATCACCGTCGGCAGAGGTTGCCCAGCCTCCGAAATCATATCCGGTGCGGGTAAAGCCGACTGCGGTAAGCTTCTTGGAAACATCGAAGGTGAAGCCCTCGTTGCTCATTTCACCGGTAAGGTTGTAATCGTCGGTGTTGGCGTTGAAGCGGACCTCGTAGTTGTTGACCGTCCACTGAGCGGTAAGGGTGATATCTCCCTTGGTGCCGGTCGGATTGACCTCCCAGCCGTCAAAGGTATATCCGCTGCGGGTCGGGTCGTTTACGGTGACGGTCTTGGCGTTGATTTCGATTGTCAGCGCCTCGCTGTCGAAAATACCGTTATTTGCGCCGTGGTCGTATGCGGCGGGGCTGTCGGCAACATCGGTATCGTTCAAGTCAAGCGTTACCGTTGCGCCGTAGTAGATATCGGAGCTTACGTCCTGAACTCCGCCGTTATCATAGGTCAGAGTGCCGATATTACGGGCATAATACAGCATAAACAGTGTCTTGCCCGTGCCGCACAGATGCAGCTTATCGAATTCCTGAAGTGTGAAGTATGCGGGGATATAATCGGCGCATTTCTCGTTTGTAAGCTTCGGCGGGTCGATAAGAGTTGCGGTCGTTCCGGTGTGGTGTCCGGTATAATTCGACTCCTTCTGATACTTGCCGTCGAGACCCATAAGGAAATATTCGACCTTATATTTGGTATTCTCGTTGGCAGTCCACTGAGCGGTCAGCGTGAAGTTGCCGCAGGTGCCTATCGGCGTTTTTACCCAATGTGCAAAGGTATATCCGTCGCGTGTCGGGTTGGAGATTTTTACCGTACTGCTGTTGATGTAATAGGTAAGCTTAGCGGCATCAAATACTCCGCCGTTGCCCTCCTCGTTCTCATAGGACGCGAGGTCGGGCTGTTCGCCCTTGTTCAAAACCTGGTCATCGTCGTTGAGGTCAAGGGTGATGGTAGCGCCGTAGAACACACTGTCATACAGCGTCACCGCGCCGGCATAGTTTGCGGTGCAGACCTTACGGTTGTACTTGACGTATGCAACCGATTCGCCTGTGCCGAGAATGGTGACGTTGACGATTACGGGATTCGCAGTATCGTAATCGGTCAAATCAATCGAATGCAGGTCATTAATGCCGTCTCCGTCGTTATACCACATCGAAAGCGGGTAATCGGCGGCGTCGGTGGTTGTACCTGTTTCGCCGTCATGGAAGGTCTTGGTAAACGCCCACTTGGGGATACCGTCCAAATCCTGCAGCAGATATTCAATGCTGTAATCGGTATCGGTGCGCGCAAGCCACTGTGCCTTGAGCGTATAACCGAGATCCACGATATTGTCAATCTTTTCCCAGCCGAGGAAGATATATCCCGCACGTGTCGGGTTGGGAATGGTCGTGCCGTTCACATCTATCGCAAATTCAAGCAATGTGCCGGAATAAATTCCGAAATTCGGATTTATTACGATGACGGTGCCATAGTCGGTGGGATGTGCGGTTGAGGCGGGTGCAGTGGTGTTGGAGGATGCGTACTCGGAATAGGTCACATCGTACTTATTTATGAGCCACTGTGCCTTGAGTGTAAATCCGAGGTCCTCAACATTGTCAATCTTTTCCCAGCCGAGGAAGGTGTAGCCCGTGCGTGTCGGATTGGGAATGGTCGTGCCGTTTACATCTACCGCAAATTCAAGCAGTGTGCCGGAATAAGTTCCGAAGTTCGGATTAATGACGATTACGGTTGCAAAATCGGTAGAATGTGCGGTTGAGGCGGGTGCAGTAGTGTTGGAGGATGCGTACTCGGAATAGTTTACATCGTATTTCTCGAGCAGCCACTGACCGGTCAATGTAAAGTCACCGGCATAGCCAACGGGATTCTTTGTCCAGCCGAGGAACTTATAGCCCACGCGGGTCGGGTCCTCGATGGTGATTGACTTTGCGTTGATAAGCATCGTCTTGGAATTATCGGTAGCGGTATAAGTACCGCCGTTTTCCGCGGAATGGGTGAAGGTCGCCTTGTGTTTCTCCGAGTCGTTCAGATTCAGCGTTACGGTCGCGCCGTAGCGGACGGTATCGGGCAGAATGGAGCCTTTGTACGAAACTCCGCTCAGCTTGCGCTCATAGTAGAGCTTGACAACCGTCTTGCCGTTGCCGAGAATGGGCAGATTGCTGAAGCCCAGCTCGGTAAAGAAGTCGGAAACAAAGCCCTGAAGCATTGCCGCATTCAGTGAGGAAGCATTGGTGTTGGTGGCGGTGGTACCCGTCTTGGTCTTGTCGACATAGGACGGCTCGGTCGGGTACTTGCCGTCGAGACCCTCGACATAGTATTCGACCGTGTACTTGGTATCGTCAGCCGCCTTCCACTGAGCGTACAGTATTACGGTGTCATCATCAATGACGGTAAGGTTATGCTTGGCGCTCGCACCGGCAGTAAGGTCCTTGTTAAGAACGGTTTTCCAGCCGTTGAACACATATCCCTCAAGTGAAAAGCTTTCGGGGCAGGCGGGAATGGCAAATTCCTTGTCATAGGTATATTCGGCGTCCACGGTATAAGCGGAGCCGGTACCGATACCCGGGTCAAGCTTAATCTTATAGGTAATAGGCTCCCAATGCGCCCACAGCTCGGTCGCGGGAGTGACCTCGACGGCGGTGCCGGTCGTATATTTCTTTATACCGTCGCCGGATTCATCCTCATCATCATTGTACCAACCGGTGAAATTATAGCCGGTACGGGCAATGAAGGTGGAATAACCGCCGAGGTTGGCGTCGCCGTAGGTCTTGTCATAGGTAACGAGAATGGTAGCAGTCGTGTTGCCGCTGGGCTGGAAGCTGCCGCCGTTGGTGTTCAGCTTGACCTGTGTGGTGCAGGCAATCCACTTGGCGTACAGGTCAATCGAGCCGTTTGCGGCGGCAATGTTGCGAACCTGTGCCTCGTCGGTGTAGACTACGATTCCGTCGGCAGAAAGCGCCCAGCCGAGGAATTCATAACCGGGACGGGTAAAGGCGTTCGCTTTAAGACTGACCGTATCGTTGCGGGCTATGGACTGACTGTCCATTGTGTTGGTAACTCCCTCGGCATTTGCCTTGAAGTTAACGGTATAGGCGAGCTGTGACCAGCGCGCATAGAGTGTATGGTTTTTGCCGATTTTCACGATGGTATCGCTGAAAATCTGCGTACCCTTTTCGGTCGTATCGTCGGGAGTCGTGTACCAGCCGGTAAAGGTCCAGCCGTCGCGCTCGCAGGTAGAGCTTGCGAACGTACCGATTTTGATATTCGAAACGGGCAAACCGTAAGGAGCGTCGAAAACAACATCATAGGTATAGGTCTTGCCGCCGCCGTAATCGTTTTTCATTTTGGCGTCGGAGGCATTGACGTCGAGCGTTACCTTATAGCTCTGAACGAGCCAATGAGCCTTGAAGCGGCGATTGCCGACACTTCCGTTTTCGATGGTAACACTGTGCGGAATAATATCCAAATCAACGTCTTTATCCGTCCAGCCGAGGAACGAATATCCCGTGCGGGATGCATCCTTGAGCGAGAAGGTTGTGTTCTCAACGGTATAGGACGAGGGGTTGGCGGGGTCGTTGCTGTCGCCGTTGTTCAAATCATAGCTGATTGTATAGCTGATAGCATCCCATACCGCCGTAAGGGTGGCATTGTCGCGGGTCCAACCCTTAAAGGTATAGCCCTTGCGTGTAGGCGTGCCGATTTCGGTATCGTCGGTGATGCCGAAATATGTGCCGCCGTCGTAGCTGCCGCCGCCGAGCGCAAGAGTAATGTTGGTATTATAGTCAAATGCAACCGTTTCTTCCTTTGCCGTATCCTTGTCGTAATAGGTCAGCTCGGGGTGATTTTTGTGCCATGTTGCGGTAAAGAAATTGTCGGTGCGCGACCAGTAATCAAAGGAATAATCGGCAGTGGTGGTCGGGTCGGTGAAGGTATACGCGGCGGTTATCGTCTTTAAAAATGTTGTGCTGTTTCCCTCATAGGTGCCGATGCCCGGGTCGATTGAGATAACGGTGCCGTAGTCGTAGGTCACCTTCGATGCGCCGTAGGTAACGTCAAAGGTATCAATCTCCCACTGTGCGGTAAGGGTAACCGTATCGCTCACGGGTACGCCGGCAATGTCGTTGATATTGCTCAGACCGCTCTGTGTATCGGAATAGGTATTATTGTTGACAGAGGATTTCCAGCCGACAAAATGGTGTCCCGTATATGTGTAGGTATTGGCGGG
>DCGT01000006.1:0-6229 GCA_002315315.1 Faecalibacterium sp. UBA1771 | reverse complement strand
GTGAAGCTCGAGCCGCGGCTGACCTCCATATCCTGCATGGCGGTTCCTCCGTCGGCATCGCCGCCGCTGAACTTGACGGTATATGTCTTAGCTGTCCAATGTGCATAGAGGGTATGATTCTCGGCACGGGTGTTGACAGTGTCGGTATGAACCTTGGTTCCGCCCGTTTTCTCGGTATACCAGCCGTCGAAATCGAATTTATCGCCGCGCAAGCAGATACCGATTGTATAGCTTCCCAGGTCGGTTTTGGCAAGATTGACACCGTATTTATCGTCATATTTTACCGAATAGGAGTAGGTTTCGCCGCCTCCGTAAAGAGCGAGGAAGGTACCCCCGTTGGCGTCGAGCGTAACAGTGTAGCTGTTCGCTTCCCACTGAGCCGTAAGCTCGACAACGCTTTTATCGCTGTGTATCGGCGACTGGTGAATATTTTTGACCGATTCGCCGTCACTGTATGTGTAGGGTTTATCAAGCACATTCGTGACATTGGATTTCCACTTGTCAAAATGGTAGCCTGCGCGGGTGTAGGTGTTTAAGGGAAGATTAAAGGTATCATCGGGACCCGCCTTGACATCTGCCATAGCAGTACCGATGCCGCCTGTACCGGGCAGGAATTTAACCGTATAAATCGCTCCCCATTGGGCTTCCAGTTTAACGGTCCTTGCAACTGAAGTAACAGTATACTCGTCACCCGGCTGATAGGTATCTACGCCCTTCCAGCCCAAAAACTTATAGCCGTCTTTGGTCGGTACATCGCTTCTTAGCTTCACGGTAGTACTAAAACCGCTTCCGCTCCCGGTGGGCGGTGCAAGCGTGGTAGCACCGTTGACATTGCCGCCTTTAAGGTCATAATTCACGGTGGCAGTCCACGCGGCGAAAACACTGACCGGTATGTAGGTCGCGACCATTGCCAAGACCAGAATCAAGGCGGTTAAACGTTTTATTTTGCTGTTCATTCAAATAACCCTTTCTCACTATATTATCTATATAAAGAAGCGGCTCACCGCCTCGACAAAAGGATTTCGGTCGGCGCCGCGCTTCTCAAGCCTCGGCGTCCGAAATTATTGTATCATATAATTATGAATAATCTGTGTCCGTTTTGACACATTCTTCACCAATTTATATTCGTTCCCATATTATACAGTATTTTATCGGGTTTTGCAAGTCCGAAGCACAAAAATACCCCCCCCCCGAAAATCTACCTTTTTATGTAAAATTACTTCTGAATATTGTATTATTTTATCTTTTCCCTTGCAAATACCGCAATATATGGATTTTGCGCGATTTGCCGCAGCTCCGCTCCCCGACCCGACTCGGTTTTAACACTGTATATCGATAAAGCTTTTCACTCTCACCGACTGCGAGGGCAGGACAAAGCTTTTTCGCCGACAGGCGGCTTCCTCTCTCGGGAAAGGATTAAGCGCAAGGCAGACGTCGTTTATGCCCGGCTCCGTCACTCTGCCGCGAGCATCGGGGGTTTTTTGCAGACGGCAGATATGCTATACTTGAATTACAAGATATAACGGACACGCCGGCGAGGCTTTCGGCAATATAATCAGTCCGATTATGCAGCTCCCACCTGAGTTCTCGGAGTATTTATCTCGGATTGCATTGTCAGGTGAATTTTTATCCTGTCCGAACCGCTTACGCAACACGGTGTCGGTTAAAAAAGAAAAGGAGAATTTGTATGGGTACATTAAAAAATCTCGACGCACTCTTGGAAGGCTTCATTTCCGACGACGGCCCTGCGGGAGCCGGACTGCGCGTATATCGCGGAGATGAGCTGCTGTACGACCGCTGTATCGGCTGGGCAAACGCCGAAGAAAAAATCCCATTTGCACCCGATACAATCTGTCAGCTCGCCTCGATGACAAAATGTATCTCCGTTACCGCAGGTCTGCAGCTCTATGAGAAGGGAATGTTTCTGCTCACCGACCCTGTAGAGAAATACATTCCGGAATTTGCCGACCGAAAGGTTTTTGCGACAAACGACAGGGGCGAAACGGTTGTTCGTCCCGCAAAAAGCCCGGTCACGGTGGGAAATCTGTTTGATATGACGAGCGGAATAACAATGTCGTGGGGCGACAGCAACGAAAACAACCGCATTCTCCGTGAAGAGGGCGATAAGCTGAAGGCGCAGGGGCGGTATACGCTCCGTGAATATGCCAAGCTCTGCGGTAAAACTCCGGGGCTGTTTGACCCGGGCGAACACTTTTTCTACGGTGACAGTCACGATATGGTTGCCGCGCTTATCGAAACACTTACCGGCATGACGTTCGGAGAATATCTCAAAAAGAACATTTTCGACCCGCTCGGAATCAAGGATATGTGCTTCGCCGTACCCGAATCCGAGAAGGACAGAATGGCGGTGTTTTATCTGCTCACGCCCGAGGGACGCAAGGTCGGTTCTTTGCCGCCGATGTTCCACGTTCCCGAATTTGAATCTGCCTGCGGCGGTCTGTACGGAACACTTGAGGATTATTCGCGCTTTGCGCGCTGTATGACGCTCGGCGAATGGAACGGCGTGCGTCTGTTGGGCGACAAAACCATTCGTCTGATGGCGATGAACCGTCTGTGCTCCGACGCTTTGAAGGATTTCACCAACCCCTATCTCGCCGGCTACGGCTACGGTCTGGGCGTGCGTACAAGAATCGACCCCTCGGCGGGCAGTAACTCCTCGCTCGGCGAATTCGGCTGGACGGGCGGCTGGGGAAGCTGGGTGCTTATGGACCCGACCGAAAAAATAAGCATAATTTATTTTCAGGAATCTATGCCGAACCGCGAGGAATATATGCATCCGCGCATTCGAAACATCGTTTATTCCGCGCTGTAATCGCGCACCGTCAAATAATACAAGTCGACACATAAAAACAGCGGCAGACTCTTTTCGGAGCCTGCCGCCTTTTCTTTGCTGAAATTTACACTTTTTCGCAGTCTGCCTAACGACTGTCCTTGTGTCGCCCGCCGTTAAACTCCCGTCTTGGGATTGTAGCGTCCGGGAATGGTGAGCTTGCTGTTGGTCAGCTTGTAGCTGTACTGCGAGAACTGATAGCCGGTGACCTCAATGTACTTTTCGCCGCTGTTCGGGTCGGTCTGTACCTCGACCTGCGCGAGCAGTACGCCCTCGTGGTAGACGTTCGCGTATGTGAAGTCATCCTCCACCACGACCGGCAGACGGAAGGTCAGACCGCCGACGACGTTATGCACCGCCTGAGGCTCTGCCGTGCCGATTCGGGTGTACGGTGTTACATCGAATACAAACTCAGTCGCAGTCGCCGTCTTGTTAAAGTCACTCTTGATGACTGTGTTCGACTTGATGAACTCAACGCTCACGAAGCCGTCCGAGCCGAGCTTTTGCTGTATCGACGAATCCGCTGTGGCATTCTGCGCACCGTTGAAGGTCGACAGCGTACCGATTTGTTCAACGGTATCGTCGATGATTTTCTTCATCTGTTCCTTTTGGGTGTTGTCCAAATCCTCTTCAAATTCGGTGTAGACAACGCCTATCTCTTTGGTGTTGCCCGCAAATTCGGTCGCGGTCGCCTTGTAGCGAACGATAAGCTCGGTGTAACCCGCTATCTCCTTTTCACCGTTGGGAGCGTCGGTCCAATTCGTGCCGCCGTCGGTGCTGTATTCCATAGCGGTGGTGAGATTTTCGGTGGTCGCCTTCAAGCCGTCCTTGTAATTGACCTCGGCGGTGTAGACGTTCTCCTCAATATCTCTGCGTGTCTTGAGCGTGACCGCCGTCCAATCGCTCGGGGCGTTTGTCGACGTCTCGGCCTTGCGCACATAGTACGTTCCGCCCGGGACAATCTTATTGTCGGTCAGCGTGACGGGGGTATATGCATTGCCCGAGCTGACCTCATAGCCCTCTGCCGCGGTCATCGTTTCGGCGGCGTAGCCGATGGTATATCCCACGCCGTCGGCAGGAGCAGACGTCACTGCCTTGACGACGAAGTTGTATCCGTCGGTTATATTTGCCGCGCTGTCGGGAATCGACTTGTAGCCGCTTGCAACGTAGTCATAGCTGCTCGGTGTGGCGGTGTCGGTCGGGTTGACGGCGAAATGTCCGCCGTTTACCGACAGCTTGCCGCCGGTTTCTACCGAGTACGCGCCCTTTACGAAGCCGCCCGAAATATTCATTTCACCCTCGCTCTTGACTGCAAATCCGTCGATTTTGCCGTCGGTCACAGTCATTTTGCCCGCCGTGACGGTTACAGAGGTTTTTCCGCTTGCGGGAACGACCTTGCCGCTCTTTTCGGCGGAGCTGTCGGTCAGCGTGAGTGTGAGGTTTGCATTGCTTAAGCCAATAGCCGAGCTGCCGCTCGAGGTCCCGGTCAGCGTCTTGCCGTTCAGGTCGAGCTTGACTGCGGCGGTATAGCTATCTGCGAATACCGCATCGGCAGTCACATCGCCGAGAAGCTTGAGCAGGACATTTGTCTTGACGGTCAAATCCTTGATTGCCTTGACAGCTTCATCAACGGAGCTGTACTTGACTACGGTCGTGCCGCCGTCGGCGCTGAGCGAAACGACGGGACCGGTAAGGTTGATGACGTTATTTGCGAACCTTATTCCGCATCCCTGCTGATCGGGGATAAAGATTGTGCTGAGTGCGAGGGCGGCTGTTCCGGTGGTGTCGGTAATCGGAATGACCGCCGCGTCACCGATAGCTGTACTAAAGCCTATTCCGACGGTGCTTGTACTGTCGAACGCCTTAACGCCGTTGCCCTCTGAGGTTGAGGTCTTGGTGCCGAGGGTGGTTTTCAGACTGCCGACAATCTCAAGGTTGCTTGCGGCTGTACCGATCTTGTTGCCGGTTATGTCTGTCTTGCCGCCGAGAACAAGATTTCCGCTCTCGTAATATATACCGCCGCCTTTATTGGTCGCGGTGTTGCCGGTAAAGGTGCAGTCGACAAGCTTGAGAGTATTATCTCCCATATCAACGTCTATTGCACCGCCGTATTTTGCGCTGTTATCGGAGAAGGTACAGTTACTGATGACCGTATCCGCAACAGCACAGAGGCACATCGCGCCGCCGTAACCTTTGACCATATTTCCGATAAACGATACATCGGAAATTGTGCCTGCCGGGTAACCTGCAGCATTCACGGCGCCGCCGGCTGCATTAGCACAGTTATAGCTGATGCTGCCTCCGGTTATGGCGAAAGGCTTTGCGCTCATTATATAGATACCACCGCCATGTTGCATGGCGAAATTTCCGCAGATGTTTCCGCCCGACATGGTGAATGTGCTGTCTGTATCTGCAAATATTCCGCCGCCGCGATATGGCGCACAGTTGCCGACGATATTACCGGAGCTGAGAGTCAGCGAGCCGATATTGTAGATACCGCCGCCATCAGTAGCGTTGTTTGTATATGTTCCCCTGCCTCCGGTGATAACACCGCCGACCGTCTTGAAGTAGTCGACGTTCTCGGTCTTGGTGCCGGTGTTCTCGGCTGTTGTCTTGTCCGTTTCCTTCCACATACCGGTGGAGGAATCGGGTACCCAGTAGCGGGTGTACTTTGCATCGCCGAACTTGCTGTCGTTGATTGTCAATGTGCCGTTGTTGGTAATAACGGAATTATTGCCGCTTCCGACATACTTGATTTCACAGCCGTTGAGGTCAAGAACCGCGTGCTTGCCGCTTGCGAGTGTCGCGCTCTTTGTCGTATTGTCATCGGCAATCATCTTGACCGACGCGACCTTTTCGGAGGTCGTCTGCAGCGTGCCGATGTAATCAAACGCGTCGGGGAGCGAGGCGAAGCTCTTTACCTTGCCGTTAAAGGTTACGTTTGCAACGATAAGACCAAGCTCAAGCTCGTTGTTTGTATTCTTGATTACGAGATAATCCGTGTTGTCGGAGGTGAAATAATCGAGGTAGGTCGAGGCTTTGTCGTCGGAGTACGAGAAGGCGCCCACACTCTCCATAGTCACGCCGACCTTCATATCCTCTGTCGGAGCGTCGGTGTTCCCTGCGAAGCTTATCTTTTTTCCATCGACAATTTCAAGGTTGTTGACGGTTTCGCCGACCTTGTTGTCGGTTATTACAGTCGAGCCGCCGAGAGCAAGACCATCGTTTTCGTAGTAGATACCGCCGCCGTTGGCTGTCGCGGTGTTGCCGGTGATGGTGCAGTCAATAATTTCAGCGGTTTGTTCTATCGTATCAATGTCCAACGCACCGCCGTATTTTGCGCTGTTGCCGGTGAAGGTACAGTTACTGATGACCGTA
>DCGT01000021.1 GCA_002315315.1 Faecalibacterium sp. UBA1771 | reverse complement strand
CAAATACGGCGATGACACCGCCGAGCTTGTCCGAATCGCCATCGACTGTGCCCGCCGTGCATCCGATACCGCCGCCGAGGGACAGACCGACCGATTTGTCGCACTCGACATCGGTCCGCTCGGGCATATTCTCAAGCCGCTCGGCGACCTCGGTTACGAGCAGGCGATTGAAATTTTCAAAAATACGATTCGAGCCGGTAAAAACGCCGACCTTATCTTTATAGAAACGATGAGCGACGTTTACGAAGCCCGTGCCGCACTTATCGCCGCCAAAGAATGCAGTGACCTACCGGTATTCGTGAGCTGTGCCTTCGGTGAGGACGGCAAAACAATGACCGGCTCGACTCCTGCCGTTGTCGCGTCCGTTCTCGGCAGAATGGGAGCCGATGCGGTAGGTATGAACTGCTCGCTCGGTCCCGCACAGCTTCTGCCGCTTGTTGAACAATTCCACAGCTATCTTAACGTTCCTCTTATTATGAAGCCGAATGCCGGTCTTCCGCGCGTTATCGATGGCAAAACGGTTTACGATATCAATGAAAAGCAGTTTGCAGAGTATATGCGGCTTGCCGTTCAATCGGGAGCGCGTGTGATCGGCGGCTGCTGCGGCACCACGCCCGCCACAATCCGTGAGCTTACAGCTGCTACCGAAAAAATGACGCCCGCACCCGTATTGACCGAGCGCCGTCCCGTTGTCTGCTCCCTTTCGGGTCTTTTCGAGTTCGGCGGTAGACCTGCGCTAGTCGGCGAACGTCTCAACCCGACCGGCAGGAAAAAATTAAAGGAAGCTCTGCAAAACGGAAATTACGATTTTATCGTAGAGCAAGCGCTCGCACAGCGCGAAGAGGGTGCAGACATTCTCGATATCAACGCCGGTCTGCCCGGTATTGACGAGAGCGGTGTGCTCAAAGGCTGTGTGCTCGCTCTGCACGGAGTGTGCGACGCGGTTTTGCAGATAGACACCGGCAACGCCGAGGCTATGGAGCGTGCTTTGCGTATCTACGGCGGCTGTGCCGTGATAAATTCTCTCGAATGCACCGACAAGAGTATGAACTCGATATTCCCTCTTGTCAAAAAATACGGCGGTATGGTCATCTGCCTCACGATAGACGAAAACGGAATTCCTGCCGATGCACAAGGCAGATACCGTCTTGCCGAGCGAATCGCCGAACGTGCCGACAGCTTCGGCATAGATAGAAGCAATCTGATTTTCGACACCCTTACGCTGACCGCCGCATCGGAGCGCGGGTCGGCAAAGACAACACTTGATGCGGTTCGGTTAATCAAGGACAAGCTCGGCTGTCGGTGTATCGTAGGTGCAAGCAACATTTCGTTCGGATTGCCGCGCCGCGATATCCTCACCGCAAGCTATATTACAATGGCTTTTTCGCACGGTGTCGACGCCGCAATCGTCAACACCTCTCAGAACGAAATTATGAAAGCCTATCACAGCTTCCTCGCACTGTACGGATATGATTCCGATTGTGCGGAATATGTTGACTATGCATCAAAAACCGTCGAAGCAGAGCAAATAAAATACACCGCACCAAACAACAGCATCGACAAGCTGAAAAGGGCTGTTTTAAAGGGACTTCGCGACGAAGCGGCGCAAGCCGCACACGCGCTCACATCAGATACCGATCCTATGGAAATAATCAACAGCGGCATAATTCCCGCGCTCAACGAAATAGGCGAGGGTTATGAGAGCGGCAAAACATTTTTGCCGCAGCTGCTCAAAAGTGCCGACGCCGCCGCAGGTGCATTTGAGGTCATTCGAGCCGCAATGCCGTCCGTGCAGACCGACGGTGACACAATCGTACTTGCCACCGTTAAGGGTGACATTCACGATATAGGAAAAAACATCGTTCGTGCAATGCTCGAAAACTACGGCTATCGAGTCATCGACCTCGGAAAGGACGTACCAGCACGAACAATCGCAGACGAGGTAATTAAAAGCGGTGCAAAAATTGCCGCTCTCAGCGCACTAATGACAACCACCGTTCCCGCAATGCGTGAAACGATTGAGCTGATTCATACGGAAGCACCCGGATGCAGAGTAATGGTCGGCGGAGCGGTAATGAACGCCGAATACGCCGCCGAAATCGGCGCCGACGCCTACTCCGCTAATGCGAGTGAAGCGGTCAGGGTTGCCGCAAGATTGTGCGGAAAATAAAATAATTGACAAAATCCTGCGTTCGGCAAGCTTGAACGCAGGATTTTTTATTGATAATATTTTACATTAATCGAGTTGACAAAACATTAAGCACATTACGGCATACGTTCGTTCAACTCATTCAACAGCGGAATCGTTTTATAAATCTTGCCGCAGATTTTACACTGCCAATCACAGTTGCTTTTCTTTGCCTTTTTGTGCAACAGCTCCAATTCCCTGCCGCATATCGGGCAATCCGCCCCTTCATCACTCCAGAGCTGTTTTAAAAATCGAACAATCTCCTGCCTCGTTGTCATATTCAGTTCATCGAGACAAGCTCTCGTCATAAATTCCTCTCATACATCAATTTCAAGCTTAATTTCGTATTTGTCGTCTATTAAATAATAATCAACGCCGTATTTATTACACATTTCAAGCTCTCTCCTGTTATCGGCAAGCACCGATTCCGTCGTACAATAGGAATCATCAAGTCTTTTTTCGACAACGCAGGCATATTTTTTGATGTCGTCAAAATGCTCGCGAATGTACTTCTCGCTCATAATAAGCCGTATATACCTTATGCTTTTCAAATAGTCATCGCTGAAATCGTCCTGCCAGCGGTATGGAATATAACATCCTTCAACCGTCATATTTTGGTTGTTTTCAATCGCCGTCTTTATCATCTCTCTCACAACAGGCCACAGATAATCGGTCAGCGCTTCATCGCCGCTTGAGGGAGATAAATCGGTGTAGCCGCTGCGAATAAGTCCCATTTTCAAATGGTCTATCGACAGATAAGGATAGCGATATTTGTCGAGAATCTTCTTGGAAAGCATGGTCTTGCCGGTGTGAGAAGCACCTGCTATCAGAATAATCATTTTTTTCGTCTCTAAAGCATTCAGCAGTGCCAAATTACGATCGGCAACAAATGTCAGTTGGTTTATTGAACATAATAAATTCCCATTAGGCGCATTCAAACATAGCTGACAAACAAGTATTCCGTCCGTTTAGCATTTCCGAAACTACTCAATTCATATATTTCTCTTTATATTCTGATGTATGTTCAATCAGACAGATACGAACACCATTCGGATCAAGAATAAATGCCTGTCGTCCCACAGTAGTCGGAATTATCGGTGTAATGGCATTACAACCGTGTTCTTTCAATTCTTCCAGTGTTTTATCCAAATCATCAACATCCGTTCCAATGGAATAAAAACCCGTTTCAAACTGTTTGCCTTCAATCAGCTCCACGCTGGCACCTTCACTGTTCATGATTGTTATTGCCGCACCATTTGGTAAATCTACATGGTATCCTTCTTTAAATCCCAACACATCTCTGTAAAATGTCACTGATTCCGCAAGACTTCTTACTATCAATGTTGAATATTGTACTTTTATCATATCTCTGATATCCTCCGCAAATCTAAAAAATCTAATTTATTAAGACAATTATAACAAACTAATAAAAAAAGAAACAGTATATAGTAAAGACAGTTAGTAAAAAGGAAAGCACCTTACCATGAAAAGGCAA
>DCGT01000031.1:1595-10123 GCA_002315315.1 Faecalibacterium sp. UBA1771 | reverse complement strand
AGTGTGATAAACAATGCCGCAACTTCGATTCTTGCGATTTTTAATTTGCTAATTTTCTTTGTTCCTCTACGTGTAGTAGCCATTTCTGAAATTCCTCCTCATTTTTTGGGTCTTCATAAAACTTTGTTATGATACCCACCAGTGGTCTTGCGAGGTCTGCAACCTGTTCGTTAAGCAGATTCATTCTCTTTCTCGTTTAGAATGTTCTCGCACTCTGCGAGAATCTGCTTTGCTTTTGGATAGGTGTAGACACCTCGTAGGATTGAACACAGCATAGGGGGCTGAATTGCAATACCTCGCTTCTGCAATTCAAGGATCATATCTACCTGTGACATTCCTAACTCTGCCATTCTCGACTTGATTTCACTCACGATTTTGTCCTCCTTTCGTTCTGAATATCAGAACCCACCTTGACGAAAATCGGAATTTATGTTATTATTCTTATTACCAGTAAGACTAACTAAATACCGATCTCGTCTCCTCTGAAAATCAGATTTCGGAGGGGCTGGATTCTTATTGCCAAATCTGCTTTTTAGATTTGATGATGTTATTATAATTCTTATTATTAGAATTGTCAACACCTAAAATCTAAAAATTAGAATTTATTTTTCGGGAGGTGTTTTTATGACATTCGCAGAGAATTTGAAACGCATTTGTGAAGAACGTGGTACAACACCTACCGCACTATGCAAGGAGCTTGGGTTAAGCACTTCTAAAGTGAGTGCATGGTACGGTGGATCGTTACCAAAGCAAGACGTTATGGTAGACCTAGCAAAGAAGCTAGAGTGTTCTGTCATGGACTTCTTCTATGATGGAGAAGACGGTGAGGAAATCTTAATAGAAGTAACCCAACCTCGGAAGGACGAAGACCTTGCAGATATTCTCCGGGTCTACGCTTCACTGTCTCGTAGAGACAAACACGACTTCATGTCTATGGTTTATGATTTTGAGAAAAGGAATGATAAGAATTGAAAGCAGTAATATACGCTCGATATTCCAGTCACAACCAACGAGAAGAATCCATCGAAGGTCAGCTTCGTGAGTGTCAAGAGTTCGCTCAAAAGAATGGATTTATAGTGATAGACGAATACTGCGATAGGGCTATATCGGGTAAGACCGATAACAGACCTATGTTTCAGAAGCTAATTAAAGATAGTGAGAAGGGTCACTTTGACGCTGTAATCATGTACACCCTAGACCGCTTTGCTCGTAACAGGTATGATTCAGCTATCTATAAAGCAAAGCTCAAGAAGAATGGTGTACGTGTCTTCTATGCAAAACAGCCTATGCCCGATACCCCGGAAGGAATTATCCTTGAGAGTGTCCTTGAGGGTTATGCGGAGTATTATTCAGAGAACCTCGCACGTAGTATCAAGAGAGGTCTGAAAGAGAACGCTCTCCACGGTATATACATGAGCTCACCACCGCTAGGTTATATAATAGGAAAAGATAGGAAGCTGGAAGTTGATCCTACGAGCTCAAAAGCTGTCATTGAGATATTCAGCCAGTATGCGGAAGGTAAGTCTATGGCTGACATAATCGTGTGGCTGAATGATAAAGGATATAAGACCTCACGAGGTAACGTGTTTAATAAGAACAGCTTGCAGAGAATCCTACGTAACGATAAGTACATAGGTGTCTACAAATACGATGATGTAATCATAGAGGACGCTATTCCTCCTATTATTGATAAGGTGTTATTCGATAAGGTACAGGCTATGTTCAAACACAACTATGCGGCACGTGCTAGGAAGAAAGCTCAAGAGGACTATCTTTTATCCACCAAGCTATTTTGCGGTCACTGCGGAGCTCCTATGATTGGAGAGAGCGGTACGTCAAAGAGCGGCAAGGTTCATCACTACTACAAGTGTGCTGGAAGGAAAAGAGAAAAGAATTGTGATAAGAAGGTCGAGAAGAAAGAATGGATTGAACGTGCTGTCGTAGAGTACACTGTTCAACAGGTTCTCACCGATGAAAATATCGAGAAGATAGCAACGAAAGCTATGGAGCTTATAAATAAGGAAATGGCTGACACGTCACTCCTTACAGGATTGCAGAACCAGCTCAAGGACACGAACAAGAAAATAGGCAATCTTATGAAAGCTATCGAGGAAGGTATTATCACACCAACGACTAAACAGCGTCTTGAGGAGCTAGAAGAAAACCGCCGGGAGCTGGAAGGTCAAATCGCCCACGAAGAAATGAAAAAGCCGCTCCTGTCGAAAGAGCGGATCATGTACTGGCTCGTTTCGTTCAAGAGCGGCGATATAAAGGATATTGAATATCAGCAGAGGGTTATCGACACACTGGTTAATTCCGTGTATCTATATGATGAAGGAGAAAAGGGACGTAAACTCGTACTGACATTCAACATTTCGGGGAGTAATACCCTCACAATCCAGTGTTCGGATATTGAGGGTTCTACTCCACCAAAATCCGAACATCGCGAGGTGTTCGGATTTTTATTATATTATCGTTTTTGCGAGTTACACAAGGTGTATTATGAACAAAGAAGAGCTCTACCGAGTTTGGAAAGCGGAGGAAGATGTCGCTCACATTCACGGCTGGGATTTTTCACATATTAACGACCGCTATGCCGAAGAGAATAATTTGACTTGGGATTACAGTGAGATTATACACCGTTATCTCGACGATGAAGATATGTTGCTCGATTATGATACCGGCGGCGGTGAATTTCTGCTGTCGCTCGGTCATCGTTTAGACAGAACCGCCGCGACCGAGGGATATGCCCCTAATGTCACTTTGTGCGCTGAAAAGCTTCTCCCGCTCGGTATTGATTTCCGTGAGTGCGCCGACGCTACAAATATTCCGTTCGCAGATGAAAGCTTTGATATTATCATCAACCGCCATGGAGATTTTGATGCCCGCGAATGCCACCGTCTGCTCAAAAAGGGCGGAGTATTTATAACACAGCAGGTCGGTTGTGACAACGACCGCGAGCTGGTTGAGATGGTTCTGCCGAATACTCCCAAGCCGTTCCCGCACAACAATCTTGCCGAATGCCGTGCTTCTTTTGAAAACGAAGGCTTTACCGTTGAAATGGCAGATGAAGCCTTTAATCCGATTATTTTTCGTGATATGGGCGCATTTGTCTGGTTTGCACGCATAATCGAATGGGAATTTCCCGATTTTTCGGTCGACAAATGCTTTGACAGACTGCTCGAAATGCAGAAAACGCTCGAAAAAGTCGGTCAAATCGCAGGTACAACACACAGATTTTTACTCGTTGTCAGAAAATAATATTTGTTGATTATGTCGATGACCGGTGTTATACTGTAATATGTATAGATAGGGCAATATCGTACAATAAACTGTGAATGCCCTAACGGTACGAACAACGATTTTTGTCATACTTGCATTTTTTCAAAACGCTTCTAACGTCTCTGCTTGAATGTACCATGTGACAAAAAATAATTACCGTTTCCGTATTCACGATGTGTATACCGTTAAATGGTTGAAGGAGATTAATATGAAGAAAAAAGGTATCATTCAGGAATTTAAAGAATTTATTTCAAGAGGAAACGTCATTGATTTGGCAGTCGGTGTTATCATCGGCAGTGCCTTCACTTCTATCGTCAATTCCCTCGTCAACGATATCGTAATGCCTATTTTGAGCATTATCCTCGGTCGTATAAATCTTGACGGATTGAAGTATGTTATCGCTCCCGCCGGAGAGAATACCGACGAGACGGTGCTCGCATACGGCAGCTTTTTGCAGAGTATTGTAAATTTCCTTATCATTGCCTTTGTTATCTTCCTTGTTGTCAAGGCTATCAATACTTTGCGTGAAAAGGTCGATGCGGCGGCGAAAAAGAATGAGCAGGAAAAGCCCGCTGAGGAGCCTAAGCTCAGTGATGAAGCCGCCCTGCTTACCGAAATCAGAGATATGCTCAAAAACGGAAAGAACGACTGATTTCATATTAGGAAAATGTATACCGGTGTCTGATAATTCATAATTCAATTGTATACATATTTGATAAAAAAATTATTAACTGCTTGGTGAATAATGAGCGGAAAAGAACGAACGAGAAAAATTATCGGGATTATATTTCTGATCCTTTCTGTACTGTGTATCGGATTTGCGGTTTTTTATTTTGTACAGCAGGCAAAACAGCGCGCCGAGGCAGAGCGGCTGAGACAGGCTGTTTATGTTGAGAAGTCTGCGCCTGTCGTCGAGACGGAGCCGCAAACCGAAGAAGAACCCGAACAGTTCATACCGATTGATTTTGAAAGTCTTTGGGAGATTAATACAGATGTAATTGCGTGGATAACCATTCCCGATACCGAAATAGATTATCCGATTCTTTACAGCAAAACAGATAACAGCGCCTATCTGCGTCACGATATGGAGGGCAACTATCAAATCGGAGGCTGTATATTCATTGAAAATTACAACAGCGACGATTTCAGTGATTTTAACACTGTCGTCTACGGTCATCGTATGGACGATACTACCATGTTTGCACAGCTTCAGCTTTACCGTGACAAGGAATTTTTTGATTCTCACCCCGAAATAACGATTTATACCCCTACAGAGATTCTGACATACAGAATATTTGCCGCGTACCAGTTTGACGACCGTCATATTATCCTCAGCTATGATTATGATTCCGATGTTCTGCGTCAGCGGTATATTGATGAGGTATACGCTGTTCGCACTATCGACGGAAACTATGATGAAACGGTCGAGGTTACTGCCGACAGCCGCATTCTTACGCTGTCTACCTGTGTCAAGAACGACCCGTCGCACCGTTATCTCGTTCAGGGGGTGCTGGTTGATTGAGTCACCGTCACAGACATCATCGCCACAAGAGACACGTGCTCCTCTGGGTGATGCTTGATATAATCGTAATTGTCGCCGCTCTCGGCGCCGGTGTTCTGTTTATGCGGGAAATGGGCAGGCGCAGTCTGCAGTCCGACGAAATACCTGTAATGGACTCCCGTCAAGCCGAAACGGTTGATGAGGAAGTGAAAAAAAAATTAGAGCTGATAGAGGACGTCGATGTAATTGTCGACGGCGTCGGCTATCGCTACAGAAAAGAGCTTATCAATATCGTATTGGCTGGCGTTGACCGGGATAATGTAGACTCCGAGGGCAGACATCAGTGTGACCTCGTAATGCTTGCCGTTGTCGATATACAGAATGATAAGGTTTCGCTTATTGCGATACCGCGTGACACAATGACCGATATAGATTTCTATACCGAGAGCGGAGAATATCTGTATTCGAGAGAATCGCAGATTGCTCTCGCCTACGGATACGGAACAAACGATTTGATGTGCGGTGAGCTTGTCAAAAAAGCCGTTTCAAATCTTTTTTACCAACTCCCCGTTCAGGGGCAGTTCACGCTGTTTATGGACGGCGTTGCAATGCTCAACGACGCAGTCGGCGGAGTTACGGTTACATTGGATGAGCCGATGAGGCTGAACGGGACGCAGTATTATGAGGAAGATACGGTTACTCTGCAAGGCTCAGAGGCACTGTCGTATGTGAAAACTCGTGATACAAGAGACCCGGACAGCTCGCTCAAGCGTCTTGCACGACAGAAAAAGTATATGAAGTCATTTGTTTCGGCGGCGAAGAACAGTCTTACCGACCTTACCAAGGTGTCGGAGCTTATCGAAACGATTTCCGAATACAGCGCAACCGATATTGATTTTAATTCCATGGTTTATCTTGCTTCTCAGGCTGTCAGAATGAGTATAGGCGATATTGTGACACTTAATGGTACAGCCGAGAACGACGGCAGACATCTGCAATATCGAATAGACGAGGATGAATTTTACAACCTCGTTTTGAATACATTCTATGAGCCGGTTATATATATTTCCGACTCTGAATAATTCATAAAAAGGAGAACAGATTTATGAAAAGAATAATTGCTTTGCTTTCCGTACTTGCTTTGTCACTGTCCGTCGGTCTGTCGGCTTCGGCATTCGACTCTCCTACCGTTCAGTTTGATGTTGGCGACACCATTACAATCAGGGTTGATACAGAATATCAAAAAACAATAACACGAACATCCTCTACCGATGGTTGGCTTATTGTGGTCAGCAATGTTAACCAAAGCTCTATCGGCTCCGCGGCGGCAAAGGTTGTCGAGGATGCATATAAGCTGATTGATACCGAAACGAAGCGTGTAGGAATCGATTCAGACCTTGCCGGATATCAAATTGCTCAGATCGGAGATATCAGGTGGGAGGGTGACCCGGCATTGGCTCCGGTTTATACAACCAATCCCGCCACCTCGAGCTTCCCGCTTATGATTGAGTTGATTTTTCCCGGCATCAAGGTCGGAGATGATCTTGTTATTCTGCACTATGTTACCGAACCGTTGGAGCCGAATTACCAAAAATGGGAAGTTGTTGAAAGCAAGATTACCGGCGACGATACGGTTCTTATTAAATTCAATTCGTTTTCACCGTTGGCGTTTCTTGTCAAAACCAAGCCGACTGCGAAGTCTCCCAATACCGGTATGGTATCTCTCGGCGCGGTCTGTGTTTCGGGCGCGGTCTGTGTTTCGGGCGCGGCTCTGTGCTTCTCAAAGAGCAGAAAGAAACGTGAGAAATAAATTACAGGAATTAAAGCGTTCTGCATCATTTATGCAGAACGTTTTATATCCGGTAAAATATGTAAATTGCCCGTATCTGAATAAGCTTTTCCGATTATATGTCAATATCCGTCACAAAATGCTTTTTGAGCCGATCTGCAACATAATAAAATCCTCCGTTGCGGCGAGGTATCAGGCATTTTGAACAATCTTTAATTCCTTTGTCGGTATGGGAATAATCACCGCTATAGCAGTGCCGAATGTAAAAAAACGTAGCTGTAAAAGCTTTGCCGAATAGACGAGTGGTGTTCAAATTCCGGTTGCCGACAATTTGCAAATGCCTTGAAAAAATTGTATAATTTATAAAATAGTGAAAAACCCGTCAAAGGAGAACACAATGAAAAAAGCAAATAAAATCATCTGTTTCTTGTTGGCGCTGATTACCGTCATCGGTTTACTTCCCGTGACTGTTTTTGCGGCGCCTAATAAGGTTCAAAACGATACGCCCGAGCTTACATATCACGAAATTGATTATAAGCCCGAAGTACCTGAAAATGTTTCCGCGGAAAAGGCCACAAAGGACCCGACCTACGCTTTACCCTCGTCGTATAAGAGCCCTTACGCCACACCTATTAAGGACCAGGGCAGCTACGGTACATGCTGGGCTTTTTCGGCAACCTCATCTGCAGAGGCTTCCTTCAACAAGAATGGCGGGGGTTTGAAGGATTTCTCTGAGCTGCAGCTTGCCTACTATTTCTACCAGGACAAGATTGACCCGCTCGGCAATGCCACCGGTGACAGCACGAAACCAATAGGCAGCGACGGTACACTTGAAGTCGGCGGCAACAGTCTTTTCACTATGTTCGCGCTTGCCAACTGGACCAATGCCTGCTATGAGAGCAGTCTGCCCTATACCTCCGCATATACCACTCCCGCAAACAACAATAATCTCGGTAAAAGTTATGCCGGTAACTATGTAGCACACCTTCAGAATGCACGAGTTATTCCGTACAGCACTTCTTCCACCTCTTTGAACAATGTCAAGCAGGCAATAATGGATTACGGTACACTCAGCTGCTCCTATTATCATTCAAACTCGTACTATAACAGCAGCAACGGCGCGTACTATACTACTAAGAGACAATCTAACCACGCTGTATCTATTGTCGGCTGGAATGATTCTTATCCTGCCCAAAACTTCAGAACCAAGCCTAAGGCAAACGGTGCATGGCTTGCCAAGAACTCGTGGGGCGATTACGATTGGGGTACCGACGGAGATCTTGACCCTAATTCGAGCGGAACTGAAGGTTATTTCTGGATTTCCTACTATGACGTCTCGCTCAATTATAACGGTACCGTATTTGCTTTTGATTTCGAATCTGCCGACAAATACCAGTACAATTATCAGTACGACGGCTCCTGCGATTACGAAGAAGAGGATGTAGATGCAGGGGATAAGGTCGCGGCTATCTACACGGTAAAAGGACTCACAAGCAATTACGAAAAGATTGACGCGGTAGGTATAGGTATTGCGTCGGTCAACGCCTCCGGCAACATTTATATTTACACAGGTGTTACTAACGGTGACCCGCTCGGAGGAACTCTTGCGGCAAAGCAGAGCTACACCTCAACTTACGAAGGCTTTTATACCTTTGAGATTGACGGACCCGTTGTTGCAAAGGGGCAGAATTACAGCGTTGTAGTTGAATTTAACAAAAGCGCAAGTGTTTTTGTCGATGACTCATATAGCTACAGTTGGATTAAATTTACAGCCAATACCAAGAATGACAAGACATACCGTATTACAAGCACCGGAACTGTTTCGGATTATAAGAACAGCGGATATACGGCTCGCTTGAAAGCATACACCAACGATGCGACGAACCCATCGAATCCTCCCGTTAACCCCGAAATTTATACCATAACCTATGACGGCAACGGAAACGGCGATACCGT
>DCGT01000031.1:1329-1535 GCA_002315315.1 Faecalibacterium sp. UBA1771 | reverse complement strand
GTAGCACTGACACTCAGCTCGACCAAGCCTTCCCGCACCGGATACAATTTCCTCGGTTGGTCAAAGGATAAGACTGCGACAACAGCGACCTATTCCGCAGGGGCGAAGTACACCGAAGAGGGAAATGCTACGCTGTATGCCGTTTGGCAGAAGAAACCCGAAACATACACAATAACCTATAACGGCAACGGAAACGGCGATACCGT
>DCGT01000031.1:0-1249 GCA_002315315.1 Faecalibacterium sp. UBA1771 | reverse complement strand
GGCGTAGCACTGACACTCAGCTCGATCAAGCCTTCCCGCACCGGATACAATTTCCTCGGTTGGTCAAAGGATAAGACTGCGACAACAGCGACCTATTCCGCAGGAGCGAAGTACACCGAAGAGGGAAATGCTACATTGTATGCCGTTTGGCAGAAGAAGCCCGAAACATACACAATAACCTATAACGGCAACGGAAACGGCGATACCGTCACCAATGTACCGTCTGCAGTACAGAAAACCGAGGGTGTAGCACTGACACTCAGCTCGACCAAGCCTTCCCGCACCGGATACAATTTCCTCGGCTGGTCAAAGGATAAGACTGCGACAACAGCAACCTATTCCGCAGGGGCGAAGTACACCGAAGAGGGAAATGCTACACTGTATGCCGTTTGGCAGAAGAAGCCCGAAATTTATACAATAACCTTCAACGCAAACGGCGGTTTGGCTACGTCTGTTCCCGATTCTATGCAGAAAACCGAGAATGTGACGCTGAAGCTCAGCACCGTTAAACCGACTCGTGACGGATATACCTTCCTCGGCTGGTCAAAGGATAAAACTGCCGAATGGCCCACATATATCGCCGGAGGGGATTTTAAAGAGAATGCAAGTGTCACTCTTTATGCTGTCTGGCAGAAAAATGAAGTTGAAGAGCCGACAAGCCACAATATCACAGTAAAGGTTTCAAAGGCAACACAGAAAAAGGGTAAGAGCAACACATATACCGTTACGGCATACGATAACGGTAGAGCTTTGAGCAAAACGGAATGTGTTATAAAGTGTTCTGTTAAGTCCTCAAACGGTCCGTTTGATATAGCCGAAACCTTCACCGACAAAAAGGCAACCAAGTTCTGGATAAAGGTAACGGCTTACAGTACCGATTACTTCTTCAGCTATAACAACGGAGCGATCGCGTCCTATTCCTATAAGTCGGTAAGATAACGAATTGATTAAGAATCCCGTACACTTCTATACAAGTGTACGGGATTGATTTTTTGAAAAGAAATTAAAAAACAGAAGTCCTTCGCCATTACTGACAAAGGACTTCTGTTTGGTACAACGAGTGCATTCAAATCCGAACCGAGACCTGATTCCTCAAGGTCTTTGAAGGTTACCTCTTTTGTTCCGTCTTTGTAGTTGAAGGTGATCACCATCTTCTCGTCATACAGGAAAACCGCGTTGATAAATGTATCAATGAGTTTTCTGCGATGCTCCAATTTTCTGACATTTAGCTTTTTCAGTTTGTCAAACC
>DCGT01000035.1 GCA_002315315.1 Faecalibacterium sp. UBA1771 | reverse complement strand
CTTGCCGCCTCGGTGTGCCTTTTTTGCATTCACCGCATTACGCTTGCCGCCTCGGTGTGCCTTTTCCTGCACTCACCGCATTGCGCAAGTGTTCTCGGTGAAAAAAACAGCTTGCTTTGTCGTTGCAACATTATCCGTGCGTCGGAAGGCTTTTCCGCTTCAAATGTGCAACCGCTCGCACGGTTGGGAGAGACGGCAGAAAAAGTGGGAAAAGGTGATAGACGCGGCGAAGCAATGATTCCGAATTCCGAATCACGATTTTAAGCAGTAAAATATTTCTTTAATGCTCGATATTACACTCGCTTCGCGGTTTCCCCCCTCTCGGGCGAGATGAAGCTATCTGTTGGCGAAAAAGCGTCAGTCCGCCCGCATTACACTTGCCGTTTCGGTGAATATGAGCAATGGCTTTGTCAAAGCAACATCAGCCGTGCGGAATGAAGCTGACTGCGCCAAATCGGCAACTGCTCGCACTGTTTAGGAAGCAGAACACTGATAGTTTTTAATGCAACATCAAGTCATTCGGAAAGATTTTTCGCTCAGCTCAGGATGACACACGCCGCCCTTGATGCGGCGGATATGTGTTTCGGGAGAGATTATCCCCTTCTCGACGGCAGACAAGTCGGTCTGACACCCCTCGGAAGCAGTCGGTTTATGATATACGTCAAACCGGCAACGCACGGCGGAGCAGTTCTTAATCGTTTCATCATCGCTGCAGACACATTGTTCCGTTGCTTTGTTGCTTCCGCAAAGAATGACAAACCGATAACGGATAAAAAACGGTATTGACAAAACGGCGATGAAAAACAGTGAAGACAAAATGTCGGATATTTACCGTTTCCATTATGATTTTATAAATGTGATTATTATATAAGATAAAGGAGCCATTATGCTTTGCATACCGGAGGAAGGCAGCTTCAGCTATATTCTATATGACGCTATGTCCCGCGAGGGCGTGGGTGGGCGCGATTTGGAACGGTTGCTGGTCGATAACGGCGTTACCGATATTTCATACAAGCGAATCAGCGAATATATCAACGGAGAGCATACGCCGTCATTTGAGAAGGCGCGCAATATTTTGCGTGTGCTGAACGAGCCTATCGACGATGAAGCGCTCATACATTCGCTCGACTGCAACCGCCGAATGATTCGTGAGAGCCGCATGTATTACACGCCCGCCGAGAGCGAGAACGAGCTGCACACCAGCATTCGCATCAAGCTCGGCAAGCTGCTGCCGGGGAATTTCCCGCAGGAGAACGAGCGGTATCTGCGGGAGCGGATAGTCGAGCTGTTCGGCAAGGAGCGTTCCATGAGCGACTATATCCAGTGGCTTATCGCCAAGGATTTGCAGGAAAATATTATCAGTAAAGAGGAGATAGACGAAGATGGCAACTAAGGTTATCGCAGTCACCAACCAGAAGGGCGGCGTCGGCAAAACGACCACTACCGCTAACCTCGGCTTTGCGCTCGCCAACCTCGGTCGCGATGTGCTGTTAATTGATTTCGACTCGCAGGCGTCATTGACGAATTATCTGAATGTCGGCATAAAAGAGGACGACAGCTATTACGGCATCTATGAAATGTGCGTGCGTGAGTTCCGTACCGTGCGCCCCGACGAGGACGAGTTCCTCGCGAGCTGCGATGTTTCGACCGACGAGGGCTTTGCCCGACTGTGCGAGCGGTGTATCTGCCGCCCGACCTATTCACTGCGCAAGGCACAGACCGAGGACGGCAAAAAGTCGATGGTCACCGTCAGCAGGGAATTCGGCTTCGACCTGCTGCCGAGCCACCTCAACCTTTCCGACTACGAGCTGGAGATTTCGTCGCTCCGCGGCAATGCCCGCAGCAGCAACGGTTTTCGGCTCTACAACACCATTCGCAAAATCATAAATTGGCACCCTTACGATTATATTTTAATCGACTGCAACCCATCGCTCGGCGTTATGGCGATGAATGCGATTATTGCGGCGACCGACGGAATTATTATCCCCACCAACCTTGATTTGATGTCAACGCGCGGCGTGTCCAATCTCATCAACAAGGTCGTTGACGTGCAGGAAATGCTGTTGTCGGCGACGAACGGTCAGATAAAGCATATGGGCGTCATCGGCATCGTGCTGAACCTTTACAGCGAGCGGCGCACCGTTGACCAGACGATACAGAGCGACCTCAAGCGCTTCTACCCGTTTGAGATTTTCAAAAGCACCATTCCCGAATCGGTCAATGCGAAAAAAGCCCTGTTTGCGGGCGTTTTATACAGTCAGATGTACGGCAGAGCCGATAAGGCTTACGCCGATTTGGCAAAGGAGGTCGAGGACAGCCTTGACCGTATGCAGAGCGAGGGGCAGAAGATTTACCGCATAGACGAGAATCGGAGTATGGAGGACGATATGACGGAAGGAGATGTGTTTAATGGCTTTGAAGAGTAGCCGTTCGGCATTTGATATGAACACTCACGGTGTTCTCGAAAACCCCGACGGCAGGGCAAAAAGCAACCTTGTTCAGAATATAATTTTCAATAATCCCGATGAGAGCGGCTACGACAGCAGGGTGATTTTTCAGGATATCGACGTGACCAAAATCACGCCGAGAGCCGTCAACCAGTACCGCCAGAACCGTATTGAACGGCTTGCAAGGAGTATTCAGAACACCAACAACCGCCTAATTCACCCTATTGTGCTTGTCCGTGCGAGCGACCTTCCCAAAGACCACGAGGTCTTGAAGGTGTTTGAACAGCGGGGAATTGATACCTCGAAATTGGAGTATATAATTGTTGCCGGCGAACGTCGCTACCGTGCGTGGATGCTCCTGCGTGAAAGGGAAGCAGAGCGGCTCAAGGGTACGATAGGCACGGTAAATCAGTTCGACACCATTACCGCCAATGTGCTGACACACGAGGAAGCCTACAACGAAAAGGTTTTCTTTGAGGATTCCAACGTCGAAGCGCGTCAGCTCACACCGCTCGAGGGAATACTGCATATCCGCACCGCGCTCGACGAGGTAAAGACGCCGGAGCAGAAAAGGGAAGCACTCGTCGCAATGGCTGACGGTGACGAAACGGGTATCGACGCCGACGCCGAGACCGCCGCACGCAGGTTCAATTCGGCGAATTATTGTCTGTATTATCTGCAATCGGAGCTGGGCATAGAGGGCTGGTCGCTCAGCACGATTAAGGCTTATATGAGCGTCGTGAACAACAGCCCCGATGAGGTTATTAACGCCATAATCGACGGCAAATATAAAGTAAATGTCGCACGGCAGGCAACCGCGCTGACGCACGATGAACAGCGCGAGCTGATGGCGGTTTATTCAGAGCAGGGACAGCAGGCATTCAAAAACCGTCTTGACGAGCTGAAGCGCGGCTCGCTCCGCCAAAAGGTAAGAACAATAGTTTCGGCGGAAACGGACGTGCGCACCGAGCTGAACAGACTTCTCGCCAAGCTGGACGCAAGCACCGAAAAGATGAGCTTGCTGTCCGACAGCCTTGCCACCGCCGACAAGAAACGGCTCAAGGCGATACTCAAAAAGCTGGACGGTATCACAAGCGATATTCAAGATTTCAAGGATAATTTATAATAGCAAAGGAGTGGCGAAAACCACTCCTTTTTGTTTTGAATTTTCGTTGCGGGACGGTGTGAAAATACACTCCGAATATACATAAAACTCTCAGGTTAGTTTCCTAACCTGACGGACAAACGACGGTATATGGGCGTTTGTCGGCATTTTTGTGAAATAAAAGTATGAATTGAGCTGTCATCTTTTTCGGTGTGTCACCCTCGCCATTTGCCATCACGAACAATAATAGTATGTCATTCCGAGCGATAAAAATATGTCATACCGAGAGTAGCGAAGGAGCTTTCCAAACGACTTAATATTACAGCTACGGAGTTGCTCCGCTGTGCATAACAAAGTACGTTTTTGCACTTCTTGTTCCAATCGCCGTTTCCTAACTGTGCGCGCAGTTGCACATTTGAGGCGGCAAAGCGTCCCGCCGCACGGGTGATGTTGCTTCAAAGATAATTCACTTTGATTTTCAATTTCTTTGCTACTCTTTCAACCGTGCGCGCAGTTGCCGGTTTGAGGCGGTAAAGTCTTCCGACGCACGGGTGATGTAGCTAAGAAAACCGTTCAGCCACTCACAGCGTTTATTCCGTGCGCCCTCCTACTCCGATAGACCGAAATTGTCTGACCTCGCACGACTGATATTGCTATGATGAAGAAATCTGCGTTATGTTGTTCAGATATTTTTATTACTATTACTGTTTTTCCGTTCCCCTTGACCGTGCGCGCAGTTGCACATTTGAAGCGATAAAGCCTCCCGACGCACGGGCGATATAGCAATATTGAAGCGTTCACCACTACCGATTTCCTATCTCGCCGCCGCAATTCCTTCCCTACTCAAATTTCGTTTTCCCCCGACAGTGCGAGCAGTTGCCGATTTGGCGCAGTCAGCTTCATTCCGCACGGCTGATGTTGCTTTGACAAAGCCATTGCTCATATTCACCGAAACGGCAAGTACAATGCGGGCGGGCTGACGCTTTTTCGCCAACAGATAGCTTCATCTCGCCCGAGAGGGGGGAAACCGCGAGACAAGTGTAATATCGAGCATTAAAGAAATATTTTACTGCTTAAAATCGTGATTCGGAATTCGGAATTATTGCTCCGTCGTGTCTATCACCTTTTCCCACTTTTTCTGCCGTCTCTCCCAACCGTGCGCGCAGTTGCCGATTTGAGGCGGTAAAGCCTCCCGACGCACAGGTGATGTTGCTATGTTGAAGCAAGCTGTTTTTTCACCGAGAACACTTGCGCAATGCGGTGAATGCAAAAAAAGGCACACCGAGGCGGCAAG
>DCGT01000037.1:7573-10204 GCA_002315315.1 Faecalibacterium sp. UBA1771 | reverse complement strand
CTCTACTTATAGGGTAACATTCCATCCCGACGCACGGGCGATATAGCAATATTGAAGCGTTCAACACTACCGATTTCCTATCTCGCCGCCGCAACTCCTTCCCCACTCAAATTTCGTTTTTCCCCACCGTGCGCGTAGTCGCCTATTTGGTGCAGTCAGCGTCATTTCGCACGGCTGATGTTGCAACGACAAGGCAATTTGCTTTTGCGAACCGAGACGGTAAGCGCAATGCGGGCGGGTTATCGCCTTTTCGCCGACAGATGATTTCATCTCGCCCGAGCTGCACGTAAAAAGCATAAACGGTTATGGTTGTTATTCGGACAAATGACCGAGACGGCGGTTTTCGTTTTTACGTCTGCGGCGGGTAAGTGCAGGCTCGGTTTACGGTTATTTTACAAACCGCGTACCGGACAGCTACAGCCGGACAGCGATAAAAATACGCCGTGTCGGCCTGAATTCATACCGGCGGCTACGGGAACAATTCTTGTCGAAAAAGGAATATTCACACAAAGTTATCTTGAAATGTCAAAATTATTTGTTAAAATATAAGTATTCAATCGCGTTTATTGCCGATACTTCGGCATCGTGAGGTGGATTATGGTTACAGTTCGTGAGGTAAAAACAAAAAGGGAACAGAAGGAATTTCTGGAATTTCCGCTTCGTCTGTACAAGGACAGCCCGTATTATTCGCCGGCACTGTATATTGACGAGAAAAAGATTTTCCGCAGCGACTACGTCTATTACGACACCTGCATCGCGGTCTATTACAATGCCTATCTCGACGGCAGGATTGCGGGCAGAATAAGCGGGATATTACAGCGCTCGTCCAACGAAAAATGGGGGCAGAAGCGGGTTCGTTTCACGCGCTTTGACTGCATAGACAACCTCGATGTTGCGCGGGCGCTGTTCGATGCGGTGGAGAATTTTGCGCGGGAGCAGGGAATGACCGAGGTCGTCGGTCCGCTCGGCTTCTCCGATTTGGAGCGCGAGGGTCTGCTGATTGACGGCTTCGACCGCGATTCGACCTTTGAGGAGCAGTACAATGCGCCTTATTATCAAAAGCTTATTGAGGCGCTCGGCTACGTCAAGGAGGTCGACTGGGTCGAAAGTATGGTCTATGCGCCCGAGCAAGGCTCTGCCGACCTGAAAAGGGTCGCGGAGTACGTTATGAAGCGATACAAGCTTCATCGCGGCGAATCGAAAAGCACACGCGACTTTTTAAATAGATACGCCGACGGATTTTTCGAGCTTCTTGACGTCGGCTACGACAAAATTTACGGCACGGTTCCGTTTACCGACGGAATGCGCAAGATGCTCATCGACAATTTCAAGCTCGTCATCAACCGCAAATACGTTTCGGCCATTCTCGATGAAAACGACAGGGTGATATGCTTCGGTCTCGGCTTCCCGTCGCTGACCAAGGCACTGCGCAAATCGGGCGGTCGGCTCACTCCCGCGACGCTGGTTAGAGTCGTGCATACGCTTCGTTCGCCCGAGGTGCTCGAAATGGGTCTGATAGCCGTCGACCCCTCCTACATAAACCGCAGCGTGCCCGCGCTGATATGCGCCGAGCTTGCCGATATGCTGGCGCAGTCGGGCATCGACCATGCCGAAACCAATCTCAACCTTGAGGACAATTACGCGATTCGAAACCTGTGGAAGCGCTTCCGCTCGGTAGAGCATAAACGCCGCCGTTCCTACGTCAAAAAGCTGATGTGACGCGCTCCGCCTGTGACACGCGGTTAATATAGTTAAACCCGAACACCGATGAATGAGCATATCAGAAAGCAGTTCATTCAGAAGCGTTCGGGCTTTGTTTTATTGCGGTAATAGCCTTGAGATGACCGCTTTGCTTAAAATGACATATTGAGCTGAAGGTCATTTCAATCCCATCACATATATTTGGCAGGGATTCCATTTATCCCATAAATCGGGGAAAACCTCAAATTCCTTGAATCCGAGTGAAATGTAAAATTTATTTGTTGCATCATATTGCTCATATTTCCCCATCTGAACGGTCTTTACCTGAATAAAGGAATAGCCCGATTCACGCGCTGCCTCAGCCGCTCGCCGGAACAGCTGCCTTCCGATACCCTGCCTGTGATACTCTTTCAGAACACCCGTTACATAAAGCTCAACTGTGGCATTTCCGGTCTGCTTCAGGCATAAAAAGCCCACCGGCTTTTCTCCGCCGTAGGCGCAAAAAATACCTTTGAGGCACTTTCTTTTATGTATTCTTCTCTTGATTCCGGAATGCCGAACCACTCGGGCAGCTTCTCCAAAATGCTTCTTGAGATATACTGTTTTTCGGTATCATCGGTTATCTGAGCTATTGTCATTATCTTCTCCAAATGAAATTATGATTTACTGCCGAGCTTTGCCGACTGAGTATAGCACAATTCCCGACAGTTTAAATAAATTCGCCTGCATTTTTAAGCCGAAAACGGTAAAAGGGAATTGCGGTGCGGAAACGCGAGCGCTATACCCAATGCCGCACAAAAATGATATACTGAGAAAAACACCGCCGCCGAGCGGTGCCGCTCACAATATTTACCGATGAGGTGATTCTTTTGACATTCGCGGAAATGCTCAACCGATACATCGAGAGCGCCGACTGCACCGCCAGGGAGC
>DCGT01000037.1:5630-7541 GCA_002315315.1 Faecalibacterium sp. UBA1771 | reverse complement strand
GGTTGTCTGCCGCCGTAATAAGCCGTTACCGCGCCGGTGTGCGCACTCCCGCCGCCGACAGCGACAGTCTTGCACGGCTTGCCGACGGTATCGCGGCGCTGTCCGGCGAACCTGCCGACAGCGTGCTCGCCGCCCTTACCGACACGCTTCGTTCCTCCGATTTCGATTACGAGCGGTTTGCCGAAAATTTCAACGCGCTCATCGACGCCGTCGGTCTGAACGTCAACCGCCTTGCGCGGTATCTGAACTTTGACGCCTCGTTTATTTCGAGAATTCGCGCAGGCAGACGCCGCCCCGCCGAGCCGAAGAGCTTCGCCGAGGGTGTGTGCAGATTTGTTGCAAGCAGCGTAGATGACATCGGCGACATTGCCGCGCTTATCGGTCGTCCCGCCGCCGAGCTTGCCGACCCGCACGTGCTTAACATCGCGCTTTACGACTGGCTTGTGAATCAAAAGGGCGAAAAAACGGACAGCGTCGACCGCTTCCTCAACAAGCTGGATGATTTTGACCTCAACGATTATATCCGCTCGATTAAGTTTGACGAGCTTAAGGTTCCGTCGGTGCCATTTCAAATTCCGACATCTAAAAGTTATATCGGCGTCGAACAGCTTTGCGCGGGCGAGCTTGATTTTCTTAAAGCGACGGTGCTTTCATACTCGACCGAGCCGGTGTTTATGTGCAGTGATATGGATATGAACGATATGGCAAGCGACGTGGAGTTTGCTAAAAAGTGGATGTTCGGCGTGGCGCTGTGTCTTAAAAAGGGTCTGCACCTGAATGTAATTCACACCGTTGACCGACCGTTTGACGAGATGATGCTCGGGCTTGAGGGCTGGATGCCGATTTATATGACGGGGCAGATTTCGCCCTACTATCTTAAAAACGCACGAAGCACCGTTTACGGGCATCTCAACTATGTTTCGGGAGCCGCCGCGCTGACGGGCGAATGCATATCCGGTCACCACGACCGGGCACGGTATTATCTGACCAAAAAGTCGGAGGATATCGCCTATTATCGCGAAAAATCGGAATTTATTCTGAAAAAGGCGCTTCCGCTTATGGACATCTACCGCGCCGAGCGCAGGCAGGAGTTTACCGATTTTCTCGACGCCGACAGCGCCGAGCCGGGCAAACGGCACGAGATACTGTCCGTGCCGCCCGTCTACACACTGCCGCCCGAGCTGTTAGGGCGCATTTTGCGGCACTGTGACCTCTCCGACGATGAGCAGACGGAGATAGAAAAATATGTCGCCGACGCACGCGAACGAATCGAGCGCGTCCTGCAATCGTCCGAGCTGCTTATCGAGCTGCCGCGCGTGACTCCCGAGGAGTTCGACGAATACCCCTGCTACCTCGCGCTTGACGGAATGTTCTGCGGCAAGGATATAGCATATAACTATGACGAGTATTCGGAGCATCTTGAAGCAACGCGGGAATTTGCGCGCACGCACGCCGGCTGTTCGGTAAGACTGAACCTGCGCCGAAGCCTGCGGCGGGTGCAGATAGTCGTTCACGAGGGCGAATTCGCGCTCGTCTCCAAGGGCAAAGCGCCGGCGATTCACTTCGTGGTGCGCCACGAAAAGCTCCGCGACGCCATCCGGAACATCGTTCTGCCCGTTGCGGACGGCGTATGATTTAAAGCGCGTCCGTCAAAAATCCCGCATATCAAAAGCGAAAAAGCCTCTCGGAATGCATCACGCTCGGCGGCGCATATATGTGTTCGCCGTCGCCTGCGGTGAAGCAGTGGGACCGATAACCGTTACTGCGGCAGTATAAAAAGCTTTTGTCGGAATTGCGGGACAAAATCCGCAATAGTGTTGTTATTTATTCTATAATACTATATAATAGATAGTCTGATTTGACAATGTTATATACAGAGGTGTTATTATGAAGGTTGTTTTGCTGGCGGGT
>DCGT01000037.1:0-5487 GCA_002315315.1 Faecalibacterium sp. UBA1771 | reverse complement strand
CAGCATATGATTAAGGAATGGTTCGCCGATTATTTCCTGCACACAAGCGATATCACCTTTGATTTTTCGGGCGGCTCCAACGAAATGACGGTGCATAATTCCCATTCCGAGCCGTGGCGGGTGACCATTGTTGATACCGGTCTTAATACGATGACCGGCGGCAGAATCAAGAGGGTTCAGCCCTATGTCGGCAATGAAGCTTTTATGATGACCTACGGCGACGGCGTGTGCGACGTCGATATCGGCAGGCTGGTCGAGTTCCACCGCGTCCACGGCAAAAAGGCAACGCTGACGGCAGTCGTTCAGCAGCAGCAAAAGGGCGTGCTGGATATCGGCGGAGACAATGCCGTGCGCTCGTTCCGTGAGAAAAACGCGAGCGACGGCGCACTCATCAACGCCGGATATATGGTGCTGGAGCCGGAGGTTTTCGACCTGCTCGACGGCGACGCCTGCGTCTTTGAGCGCGCGCCGCTTCAGACCCTTGCCGACACCGGCGAGCTGATGAGCTACACGCACAGGGGCTTCTGGCAGTGTATGGACGATAAGCGCGAAATGGATATGCTCGAAAAGCTGTGGGCAACCGGCAATGCGCCGTGGAAAAAGTGGGAATAAGACATTTAATGCCGCAGATTTGGTTTTTCGGCTTTGAATAAGCGAATACAAGCATTTCCGACAGAGGTCGTGTGCATTTTACGACGCGCGTCATACACCATTTCCACAGCGTATTATTTACCGAGAAAGAGGATTTTCAAATAAATGAACAGGTTAATCCAAAAGACATTCACATACCTTCGAGGCATAACCGCCGCACAATTTTCGGTATGCTGCCTGTGCGGCATATTGCTTTCGGCAATCGGCTCGGCGTTTATGCTCAGAGTGTCGGGGAATATCACACTTTATGTGGGTATTTGTGTTTTGTTTCTGTTTGGAGCTTTTGTCGGAGGGATATTAGCTGCAAGGCTGATTCCCCGTCAGATTAACAGAGTGTCCTCGTTGGTCGTTTCCGACCGTCCGTGGACCGATTTTCGTTCCGTGCTGCTGTGCGCGGTCGCGGTATATCTTGTGGGAAATTTGATTTTCATTTCCGATTACCTGCCGCTGAACACATGGGGCTTGGAGTTTTTCCACGAAATAATTTGGCACTATTCCGAGTTTTACACCGTTCTTATCGCCGGTGCGGCGCTTGTGGCAATGAGCGTATGCGGTTTGCTGACGGCTCGCGGCAAATACACAGTGGGCGATAAAGAAATCCGCTGGTATGCATATTATGCGGCAATTGCCCTGTTGTATGCATTTGTGCTGTGGCAGCCGAACACAACGGTAAACTACAGCATTTATCACCGCACAGCGTATTTTTACGATGCTCTTGCGAGAGCCGCGGGCATTCCCTACGGTGCATACACGACGGGTATATACGGTCATTTCGGATTAATTATGCTTCCGTTTGTTAAGCTGCTCGGCGGCGCAACCGTTGAGTCCTTGACCTTTTTGACCTGCGTCACCGCCGCTGTCGCAGTAATTCTTTTTTCGCTGTCCGTTCATAACATTTCCCGAAATAAATTCATAAGATTCTGTGCGCCGCTCGGATTTTTGCTCACCTTTTTCTGGTGCCATCGGACGAAGCTTTACTATCAGGGCTACCCGCACAGAATGCTGTTGACGGCACTTTTCCTTTATATTGTGTCGCTGAAGCTGAGCGGCAAGCCGGTAAAGACGGTACTGTGGCTCGCGAGAATCAGCTCGGTTTTCGCACTTATCTGGTCATCGGATTTCGGCTTGGTCTATTTTATCGCCATGCTCGCGTTTGAGTTCGTTTCCACCCCCCCGTGCAGGAAATTTTTGCCAAGAGCGGCGGTGACTCTGCTGTCGGCGGTGTGCGAGCTTGCAGCGGTAATCGGGATAATCAACCTTTACAATCTTGCCGTCGGCGGAGAATTTATTCTCTCGGAGCTGTTATACCCGTATAATATTGATTTTGTCAATTCCGTCATATATGTTGGCTTGTACAATGACGATTATGATTGGAAATATTCTCTGCCTCCCGCCTATGCGTATTTCTGGATAACGCTGTTTTTCCTCGCCTTTGCCGTTTGCTTTGCAATCAAAGCGATAAAGAAAAAGGACATCGGCGGACTTGTACCCTGCACGGCGGCGCTGTACTCTGTCGGAATTATGGTCTACTATATAACACGCTCGGCTTACGGCAACTTTATGCAGATTTTGCCCGCATTCATTTTCTGTGCCGCTTATATTGCGGACCTTTGCGAAAAGAGCGATTTGGCAAATAACGGCTTTATGCAGAGGGTGCAGCTTATTTTGCAGGGAGCACTGGTATTTATGGCGGTGGCAACGGTGATTTCCACACCTGTCAACGTGAGAAACGCCGTCGGGATACAGCAGAACGAGTCGCGCTATGAGAACGCCGTCGAGGAGCTGAGGACAACCGTTCCCGAGGGTACCTGTCTGCTCGGAATAGAGAATTACGAAATTGCGGCTTACTCCGATTGGGACAATTTATATACCTATGACCCGGTTCATTTGATTGTAAACGATGCGGCGCTCGAGCAGACCAAAGAGGATATTCTGAGCATGGATTCATTCGTGATAGTCTATATACCGAATTTCTTTAATTATTCCACTATGTCCGATTTTAAAGATATCATTCAAGAGAATTATGTGCGCAAGGGATATTATGAGGACGAGTCTATCGGATGGACGTATTACGAAAGAATAACAGACAACTAAACGCTTCAACCGGAAAAAAATAAAAACGAAAAGTGAGAGATATTACTTATGTCCGAATGGAAAAATGAAGCCGAGGCAAGAGAACAGATAAAGGAGCTTGTCGGAGAATACTACCGCGAGTTCAAAAAGAGCGACGGCAGCTTTAAGCCCGGCGACCGCATCAACTATGCCTCCCGCGTTTTCGATGAGAAGGAAATGCAGGCGCTGACCGACGCCGCGCTCGATTTCTGGCTCACGACCGGACGCTTTGCCGATGAATTCGAGAAGCAGTTTGCCAACTGGATAGGCGTCAGGTACGCTCATCTCGTCAACTCGGGGTCCTCCGCTAACCTCATCGCCTTTTCGGTGCTGACCGCGCCGGAGCTGGGTGAGCGCCGTATCAAGAGGGGCGACGAGGTCATCACCGTTGCCTGCGGCTTCCCGACCACTGTCACGCCGATTCTGCAATACGGCGCAGTGCCCGTATTTGTCGACGTAACGATTCCTCAGTATAACATAGACGTTGCCGAGCTGGAGGGTGCGCTCAGCTCCAAGACCAAGGCGGTTATGATTGCGCATACGCTCGGCAATCCGTTCGATTTAAAGGCGGTCAGGGAGTTCTGCACCGCTCACGGTCTGTGGCTCGTGGAGGACAACTGCGACGCGCTCGGCTCGCGCTACACCATCGACGGCGTTACCAAATTCACCGGCACGTGGGGCGACATAGGCACCTCGAGCTTCTACCCGCCGCATCATATGACGATGGGCGAGGGCGGCTGTGTCTATACCGACAACCCGCTGCTCAACCGCCTCATCCTCTCCTACCGCGACTGGGGCAGGGACTGCATCTGCACCTCCGGTCACGACAATATGTGCGGACATCGCTTCGACGGCGATTTCGGAGAGCTTCCTCACGGCTACGACCACAAATACGTTTACAGTCATTTCGGATATAATTTAAAGGTCACCGATATGCAGGCGGCGGTGGGCTGTGAGCAGCTCAAAAAGTTCCCGTCCTTTATCGAACGCCGCCGTCACAATTGGGCAAGACTGCGCGCCGCGCTCGAATGTGCCTCCGACAGGCTGATTCTCCCCGAGGCGGTCGAGAACAGCGAGCCGTCGTGGTTCGGATTCATTATGACCGTCAGAGACGGCGACCGCAACGCCGTTACCCGCTATATCGAGGAGCACAACATTCAGACACGTCTGCTGTTCAGCGGCAACCTCATCAAGCACCCCTGCTTCGACCAAATCCGCGGCACCGACGCTTACCGCGTTTCGGGCGACCTCGACAGCACCGACGAGGTTATGAACAACAGCTTTTGGGTCGGCGTTTATCCCGGTATGACCGACGAAATGATTGACTATATGGCAAGGATAATTATCGAAGCAGTCAATCGGTAACGGTATGATACAAAAAATCCGATAACGCTCGGGGCGTAGGGTACGACACGGACAGCTCGGGAGAACGTTCAGCGCCGACGGGGAAGCTTCTTTTTTGCGAAGCTCGGCGGCATATATCATCAGCAAAGTGAAGTGAGTTTTTTGGAAAATAAGGGTTATAAAAACGCCGACGGCGATATTTTTGACCGTCTGCTGTCGCTTAAACCGTTCGTGCGCTTAAAGCCGTACCGCGAGCAGCTTTTGTATGTGTTTTTCGGCGGTGTGTCGACCGTCGTCAACATCGGCTCGTTTTGGCTGGTCAGCGACAGGCTCGGCGTGCACGAGCTGACAGCGAATATTATTGCGTGGATAATCACGATGGCGGTCGTCTACACCACCAATCGGAAGTGGGTGTTCCGAAGTACGGCGCACGGCGTCAAGGCGGTCTCGGCGGAGCTTGCCAAGTTCCTCGCCGGTCGTCTGCTGACCCTTGCTATCGACGAGCTGATGCTCTTCGTCTTCATCACACTGCTTGCATTGCCGTCGATGCCGGTCAAAATCGCTTCGCAGATAATCGTTGTCGTGATAAACTATTTTATCAGCCGAATCGTCGTGTTTCGCAAGGATAATTCCGACAGCAAAGCGCGATAGAGCGTTCTCACCGTACCGAATCAAACAATCAAAGTAAACCGAGGTCTGCCGAGCGGTGGACCTCGGTTTTTTGCGCGGGGAGTATGCCGCAAATAGTCAAGCATTACCGTTTGTCATTGCCGATTCGGATTGAATCCCATATAAAGAGGTGATATAATTATTACCGCTATTTTAAATATGCCGATATCGCTGATACTGATGCGGTGCTCGGCTCTCGGAGACGGATATGAATTTGATGTATATCGACCCCGGCACGGGCAGTATGCTCTTTGCCATACTCATCGGAATTATCGGGGCATTGAGATACCTGCTGAAGATTGGCATTGTCAAGCTGAAATTCCTGCTCAGCGGCGGTAAGGCCGTCAGCGCTGACAGCGGAAAGATACCTTATGCCATTTTTTCAGATAACAAGCGGTACTGGAACGTGTTTGAGCCGATTTGCCGTGAGTTTGACCGACGCGGGATCGATGTCGTCTATATGACCGCTTCTCCCGATGACCCGGCTCTCGAATGTAAGCTCCCCCACGTCAAGGCGGAGTTTATAGGTGAAGAAAACAAGGCTTTTGCAAAGCTTAACTTCCTTGAGGCTACCGTTCTGCTGTCCACCACTTCGGGTCTTGACGTGTACCAGTGGAAGCGCTCAAAGAAGGTGGACTGCTACGTTCATATTCCGCACAACGCAGGCGACATTCTGCTTTACAGAATGTTCGGCATCGACTACTACGATGC
>DCGT01000014.1 GCA_002315315.1 Faecalibacterium sp. UBA1771 | reverse complement strand
AGTACCGCCGGAGCCGTACCTTTACGGCTGATGAGAGTCGTCAAGCTTATACGTTATTGCACGGTGTGCGCTTTTATTTGAGAATATTTCAAAAGAGGACAATACCTTGGAAAAGTATATCGTAAACGGAATGGCACGGCTTGCGGGGCAGGTCGAAATAGGCGGAGCAAAAAATGCCGCCTGTCCGATTATTCCCGCCATTGTTGCCTGTTCCGAGCCTTGTATAATAGAAAATGTGCCGAATGTCAGTGACGTCAGCACAATTGTGGAAATTTTGCAATGTCTCGGAGCAACCGTTGAACGCATTGACCTGCACACGCTGCGCATTGACCCGACGGGAATACAGACTGCCGAGGTGCCTACCGACCTTGCGCGTCATCTTCGGGCTTCATATTACTTTATCGGTGCTTTGCTCACACGATTCGGCGAGGCTCATGTCGCCATGCCGGGTGGCTGTGATCTCGGGCCGAGACCTATCGACCAGCATCTCAAAGCGTTTGCGTCGCTCGGATGTGAATGGAATGTCGAATACGGTGTCGTAAACGTAAAAGCCGGCGAAAAGATGACGGGCGCACATATATTCTTTGATGTTGTGTCGGTCGGGGCGACGATAAATGCCATGCTTGCCGCAGTCAGAGCGGAAGGTTTGACGGTGCTTGAAAATGTCGCAAAAGAGCCGCACATAGTCGATGTTGCCAACTTTCTGAATTCGATGGGAGCCGACATCAGAGGCGCAGGCACCGACGTAATCAAAATAAGAGGGGTGGAAAAGCTTCACGGCACCACCTATTCCATCGTGCCAGACCAGATAGAGGCGGGAACGTTTATGGTAGCGGCGGCGGCGACAAGGGGTGACATTCTGCTTACCAACGTTATTCCCAAGCATTTGGAATCCATCTCTTACCGTCTTGTCCGTGCTGGCGTCGAGATAACGGAATACGACGATTGTCTGCGCGTGTTTTGTAACCGCCGTCTTGCGGCAACAAATATCAAGACAATGCCTCACCCCGGCTTTCCGACCGACCTGCAGCCGCAGGCGGCGACAATGCTCTGCTGTGCCGATGGCACTTCAATTATTACCGAGGGAATATGGGATTCCCGCTTCCGTTATGTTGACGAGCTTCGCCGGATGGGAGCAAAGATACAGGTTGACGGAAAGGTCGCGGTAATTGAGGGTGTGGATTGCCTGACCGGTGCGGCTGTGCGTGCGACTGATTTGAGAGCCGGTGCGGCACTCGTTATTGCGGGACTTATGTCGCAGGGCGAAACGGAAATTGACGATATTTACCACATCGAGCGCGGTTACGAGGATATCGTCGGTAAGTTGAGAAGTATCGGTGCACAGATTGAGAAGCGCATTTATTCCGATGATTATCAGTCAGCGGCGCTTTAAGTCCGAAATTAAACTATCTGACGGTTAAGAAACTGCTTAACGGTCAGACCGACATCAGAAAATATTTATCGACCGTGGCAACACAACGCTTCGCCACGGTCTGTTTTATGCAGGGAGTACATAAAATGGCGGTATTTCAAACGCTGTACAGCGGCAGCTCCGGTAATTGTTCTATGCTCAGAGACGGAGGCAGCACCGTTTTGGTCGATATGGGCAAAAGCTGTAAAATTACACTTAATGCTTTGAAGGATTTGGGCGTGCCGATCAGCTCAATCGACGGAATACTGATAACTCATGAACACAGCGACCATGTGAGTGGATTGATGACCTTTTTGAAGCATTACGATGTTCCGCTCTATTCCGACGCCAAAACGCTCGGCAGACTTCGAGCTACCGATTTGATTCCCGACAAAACCCGTATTGTGCCGGTACACGAACGCGAACAGTTCCGTATAGGCGAGATGATGGTTGAGAGCTTCCGCACCGACCACGACAGCGTTGCCTGCGTCGGTTATCGATTCACGTTTTCCGACGGCTCCCGTGCCGCCGTTGCGACCGACCTCGGCAGAGTGACGGACAGTGTTTTCGATGCGCTCAGTGATTGCTCTCTTGTCGCACTTGAAGCTAATTATGATGATGCAATGCTGCAGATGGGACCGTACCCGATGTATTTGAAGGAAAGGATTGCTTCCGATAACGGACATCTTTCCAATCTCGATTGCGCCGAAACGCTTGTAAAGCTTGCAAAGACCGCCGACCGAGATTTCGTGCTTATGCACCTTTCGCAGGAGAACAATACTCCTGAGATTGCGCTGACAACTTGTCTCGGTATGTTGGAAAATTACGGCATAACACGTTCGACGGTTATTGCCGCACCGCGCCATACGATTGGTGAAAAGATCAATATAAGGGTAGGATAATAATGCTTAATATCGAGCTTATGGTTATCGGCAAGCTGTCACAGCAGTTTTTAAAGGACGGCTGTGAGGAATATGTCAAGCGAATTGCTCCGCTTGCAAAGCTTACGGTAACGGAGCTGTCGGAGAAGAAACCGAACGGAGATTCGCCCGCAGCCGTGCAGAAGGCGATAGAATCCGAGAGCGCACAGCAGCTTGAACGAATTGCCGCTCGAAAGGGCTTAAGGGTTGCGATGTGTGTCGAGGGAAAGCAGTTTTCATCGCCCGAGCTTGCCGAAAAGCTTGAACAGGCGGCGGTGCTCGACTCACATATAACCTTTGTGATAGGTGGTGCGTCGGGAATGTCGGAGGAGCTGAAAAAATCCTGCGACCTGCGGCTTTCGATTTCAAAGATGACGTTTACTCATCAGTTCGCAAGATTGTTGCTGCTCGAACAGATTTACCGCGCTTTGACCATTAACGCAAATATCAAGTATCATAAATGAAAAATTTGGCGCATAACAATATAGCACAAACGAGGATAGGGAGTGTTATTAATGTATGCGGTAGCAAACGGAAGCGGCAAAAGAAGCGGAGTTATTCTGTTTCTGTTTGTCGCATTAATTGCGGCGGGAATCTTTGTGTTTACCAGGCTCGGAGCTGAGCCGCAGGGTGATGCTGAGGCAATAGCCGGTGAAACGTCAGAGCAGAGGGAAGAATATCTTCTTTCGCTCGGCATAGAGGTAGAAAAAAACAGCACGGTGTCACAGGTAACGGTACCGAAGGAATTTGACGAGCGGTTCACACAATACAATGAAATGCTCAAAATGACCGGCTTCGACCTTGAGCCGTTCCGCGGTGAGCAGGTAAAGAAATGCAGCTTTAAGGTCACGAACAGAACGGAGCTCGGCGAGGATATTGGAGCAGTACTGCTTGTTCGCGATAACTGCGTAATTGCGGGTCACCTCATCGACCTTGCGACCTCGGAGCTTTTCCCGCTGTTTGAAACCGAAACGGATGAAGCACAGCAAACCATTTTGCCGACCGAGGTTTCGAGCGGGAGCACAGACACGCTCGAAACGGTAGCGACGTCCGAAAGTGAACAGACCGAATATTACGAACAGGATATTGAATTCCCGGAGGAATAAAACAAAAGACGCTCACGGCTTGCGTGAACGTCTTTTTTCATATCTGTATCACAGAAATTTCAATTCCTCGGCAGGGGTAATTATCGGACTTCCGTCGCTGTTGAGCATTACCGTCATACCGCCGGCATATCCCGTCTGACGGTAAAGGTAATTTACACCGGTTTCGCGGTCGACCCATATTTCAAAGCCGGACGCAAATGAGTTCTGAGTGTAGATTTTAACAAATCTTTTGTCTGATTTCATATCAATCACCTGTTTCATCTAAATTGAATATCAAATTACACCGCTTGTCCGGTTCAAGACGTTCGCGGTAACGATTTTCAAAAGGTATCCACCGACTGAAAAATACCTCGGCGTCCTCCGAACCGTTGCGTTCAATAATTCTCTGTTGCTGAATCTCGTCTGAAATATCGAGATAAACCGAAAAATCGTAGTATCCCGCAAGATCGGGGTGCATACTGTACGAGCCCTCGACTATCACAAGGCGCTTCGGCTCAACGGTCTGCGTCTTGCACAGCATAAGTGTTGAGCAGTCGAACGGTCGGTATTCGATACTTTTACCCTCCGACAACGGTTTCAGGACCTCCTGCTCAAAGCGTTCTCGGTCAACGTTTCCGCCCGGTTCGGCAAAGCGTTCACGGGTGCGCTGCTCGGGACGAAGGAAAAAGTCGTCCATACGGAATACGGTGCAGTCGTAAATTTCACCGAGTGTCTGTGACAGTGTCGTTTTACCCGATGCACTTTTTCCGTCTATTGCGATAACGGTGCGTCCCTTTTCGAGTCTTCGGTCTATTTCGCACAGAAGCGGCAGAATTTCGGCGTATTTGCTGTCTGTTACGCGATAGGCAGGTCGGTATAAATCGCGGTATTTGTCCGAATGGTGAATCGCAGGGAAGCCCTGTGAACGCCACCTGCCAATCTCGCCTTTCAGCGTGTCGGAGTCAAGAGGAATTTCTCCGTTTTCCGCAAGACGCAGGGCAAGTGCAATACCGCTTTCAAGCCGCTCGTTCCCGTCCTCGGTGTGCCTTGCCGACAGCGCAAAGCATTTTGCAAGTGTTGCGGCACTAAGACCCTTGCCGAGCCATCCGAGATAGATACGGCTGTATTCGCCGAGCTTTTCGGTCAACGCAGGAGAATTGTTTAGTGTTGCCTCCCGCATTATATATTGCTCGGCGGCGCTCGGGTCGGCAATCAGATGCTCACATCCGAAAACGGTATGGAAAATCAGCTTAAAAAGGTCGTATATTTGCATTTCGGCATATCGGTTGAAATGCTCTTTTATCAGTTGTGAGGATATAGTTGACATATTTTACCTGTCGGAAATAAGATTTGCCTTTTCCAAAAGAATTATTATAATCGGAATAAGTACAATTTGAACGATAATACCGGGAACTGCATTGACTACTGCACCTGTCCAAAAAGCGGCGAAGCCGAATTTGCTTGCATCAAGACCGGTGCAGAGAAAGCGCACTGTTCCCCAAACGATACGACCGATAAGCATGGCGATGACGAGAGAAGCATAGATAAAGCACCTGCGGCGGGGAAGTATGCGGTAAAACAGACCGGAGAAAAGACCGTAGGCGGCAAGCTCTGCCGCCATACAGAGTGCTGTCGGAAAAAGCGGCGGCATACCGAGCGTAAAGGAGCGCAGAAGCGGAGCGATAAATCCGATCGCCGTACCCCACGGCGCGCCGCAGACAAAGCCGCAGAGCAAAACGGGAATATGCATAGGGCAGAGCATAGAGCCGATTTGCGGAATCGAGCCGGTCAAAAACGGAAGTACGTAAGCGAGAGCGAGAAACAGTGCGGATAGAATCATATTGCGGTATTTTGAGTTTTTCATTTTGAGTTCCTTTCACAAAAAACGCGCCGCTCCGTCTGCTGACAAAGCAACGCCTTCATAGCATTGAATAGATTATTATTGTATTTTGTCTTGAAAAAGGAACTTCAGTTCCGCCATCGCCCTACTGAACGACAATACCATAATAACATACGAATTACCGCAAGGCAAATGTTTTTTACGGGAAATTGCCGAAAAAAGAGGAGCCGTTGTAAAAACAGCGACTCCGCAACAGTTTATTTTAACAGCATAAGCTTATCGACGGCATCGGCTATCAGGTCGGAAACCTTGCCCGGTGCGACGCCCGCGACCAGATTGTCACAGCGGTTGACGGGTATGAGAATTCTTGTTGCATCGGCTTGACCGACCGCCACCGCCATTGACGGTGTGATTTCCCCGAGAAGGGAGTCGGCAATGACAATACCGATAGGTCCTATAATAACATCTGCCTTGCGGCAGGCAACAATTACGGGATTCTCACCGCACGCCGCCTGAGACGCTCCTGCCTTGAGCATTGCCGCCGCCGCAGTCGCATTGGTGCCGACAGCAGTTATCTCTGCCTGCGGCATACGCTCGGTAACGGCTTTTACAAGCTGTACTCCGAGCTGCCCGCCCTGACCGTCGATTATCAAAATATTCATAAATTATACTCTGTACGGGGACGGCTTGTGCTCGACAGCGGTGTCCTCCTCGATGAATTCACCGGTGGAACGGAACATTCCGCACTCCGGCTCCTGGAGAGAATTCATGCTGAAGGTACGACCGACATCAAGACCGACATTCATATTTGTGAGGAAAACGAGGTTGTTGCCACCGGTCATATTGTTGACGCGGTTCATATTCTCCTCAATGCCGCTGCACAGCCAGCAGTTGTCCTTAATCTTGACACAGCGGAACGGCTCCTCATACAGCCACTTGGCGTCCTGTTCCTCCTGAGCCTTGATTTTGTCGAGAACCTCTTGACTCGAATCGGCGGGGGCGATTTCCTTCTCGAGCGGACGAATGCGATAATAATTCTCGCTTGTGTAGATGTGAGTGTTGACGAAACCGGAGGAATAGTGCCATGTAATCTTTCTGCCGACCAGCTCGTCGGAGAAGGCGTGACGCTTGAAGGTAAGCTCTTTGTTGTCTTGTCTGATTGCGCCGAAGATAAACTCGGTTTTGACAAGACGGGGACGACCCGGAACGAGTCCCTGACGGGCAATCTGGAAGGTTACGAGTGCCTGCTCAAGGTCGATGACAACAGTGCGAAGGGTACGTACCTCGGCGTTGGCAACGTCCATAATTACGAAATAGGTGGTATCGTCCGATTTAAGGCAATGGTATTTCTCCCAAACGAACGGTTCACCGTGCTTTGCCCACATAACGGCGTCGCCGGTGAGGAAACTTGCAACATACTCGTAGCCGTCGTCCATTACGAACATAAAGCTCTTGCCGACCAGCTCAGTGCAGAACTCGGTAACGTATTTTTTAGGGTTAAGCGGTTTGTTGTCCATAATACTATCTCCTTGCACAAAAAATTAGTGATTTTGAGTAAAACATTGTAAATGCTTTAACAAAATTATATCACGATTTATTCCGTCAGGCAACAGAGACAACTGTATATTTGTTTCGGTGTACATTTTGTTTACAGTGAAGTATAATTTGATTATTATATTTATGAGGTGAATATGTATGATAAGATACGCAAATATCGACGATATGAAAAGGGTCAACGAGCTGCGAAAAATGGTCAACGAGCTACATGTCGAGGGCAGACCCGATATTTTCCGCGGCGGCTTCGGAGATGAGCTGGCGGATTTGTACCGCTTTTTTCTTGAAGATGAGAGATACGATGTCATCGTTGCTACGCACCAAGGGGAAATTCTCGGCTTTGCGGTGGTGCAGTACGTCGAGCGACCCGAATCGGCATACAACAAATCCCGCTGCTATCTTCATATAGACGAATTCGGCGTAGATGAAGCCTATCGCCGCAAAACGGTTGCTACGCAGATTATGGATTTTATCAAGAGCGAGGCAAAGGCAAAGGGCTTCGGTAAAATTGAGCTTGACTGCTGGAGCTTTAATGAAGGTGCAATGAAATTTTACGAGGCGGTCGGATTTGAGCAGTTCCGCGTATATATGCAGCTTGATATATGAGTCGGTAATCGGATAATAAATTCAAGAACTTACACACCGATTTTATTTAACTGTACTTCAACCTATGATATAATATTATTATAAATAATTATGCGACTGCGGATTTTTACCGCAGTGCAACAGATAACGGAGGAAATAATATGGCAGACTATCTCGGCAAGGATATGCCCAAGCTCGGCTTCGGACTTATGCGTCTCCCCACCAAGGGCGATGAAATCAGCCCCTCTGTCGACCTTGATGCGGTTGCAAAGATGGTTGATATCTATCTTAAAAAGGGCTTTGTTTATTTTGATACCGCTTACCCTTATCACGGCGGCGCGTCTGAAAAGGCGGTCGGAGAGGTAATATGCGGACAGTATCCGCGTGAGTCCTTTAAGCTCGCTACCAAAATGCCGGCTATGATGATAAGGGAAAAGAGCCAATACGACGAGATTTTCAAGGAACAGCTCAACAGAACAAAGGCAGGCTATTTTGACTTTTATCTTCTGCACGGTCTCAATACCGGCTCGAGTGCCGTTACCGAAAAGCTCGGCGGCTGGGACTTTATGAAGCACCTCAAGGAAGAGGGTCTTGCCAAGCATATCGGATTCTCGTTCCACGATTCTCCGGAGCATCTCGACGAAATCCTTACCAAGCACCCCGAAGCCGAATTCGTTCAGCTTCAGCTCAACTATCACGATTGGCTTGATGAGGGCGTGCGCTCCAAGGAATGCTACGACGTTGCGAGAAAGCACAATGTTCCGGTCAGCATTATGGAGCCGCTCAAGGGCGGTCTGCTTGCCACACTTCCCGCCGAGGCACAGAAGGTTTTCCGTGCGCTTGACCCCAACGCTTCCATGGCTTCGTGGGCTATGCGTTACTGCGGCTCGCTTGACGGTCTGCTTGTCTGTCTGAGCGGTATGAATTCCGAGGAGCAGCTGCTCGACAATATCAACACCTTCACCGATTTCAAGCCGCTCAGCGACGAGGAATACAAGGCTGTCAACAAGGCTGTTGAGATTATACGCGCCATTCCGCGCATCGGATGCACCGGTTGCCGCTACTGTGTTGCAACCTGTCCGCAGAACATTGCCATTCCTACACTTATCGACCTGCTCAACCAGTATAAGCAGTTTGAATCGACTGACGGAATCCGCCGCAGATATCTGCAGGCAGGCGAGAGAAGCGGAATCGCTTCGCAGTGCATCGAGTGCCGCACCTGCGAGGACCAGTGTCCGCAGCATCTGCCCATCACCGACATTCTCAAAGAAATCGTCGACGTCTTCGAGAAGAATTTCTGATTATTCGTACATACCCCTGTCGGTTTCGGCAGGGGTATGTCTGTATAGATTTGATTGCGTATTATCGGCTTTTGAGAATTACCTGTATAAAATTTTTATCCGGTATATAAAGAGATAATCCGTTGTCAACAAACCGAATTATGCTATAATAATTTCAAATATAATTTTGAAAGGAAAATTTTTACTATGTGGAATTCACTTAACACGGCAGACTATGAGGGAATGATAGCCGAAACAGTGGTTATCGACGGCTACAACGGAGATAAGGTACACGCCTATTATTCCCGTCCCATCGGCACCGGTCCGTTCCCCGGCATCGTCCTTATACCGCATATGCCCGGCTGGGATGAGTTTTTGCGTGAGAGCGCCCGCCGCTTCACACAGCATGGATACAGCGTTATCTGCCCCAATATCAACGAGCGTCTAGGTCATGGCACACCGGGCGAGATAAGCAAAAAGGCTATGGAAATCGGCGGAGTTCCCGATGAGTCCGTTATGGGAGATACCGCCGCGGCTCTGTCATTCCTGCGCTGTCAGGCAAATTCCAATGGCAAGGTCGGCGTAATCGGTATGTGCTCCGGCGGCCGTCACACCTTCCTCGCCGCCTGCACCGTACCCGGCTTCACCTGCGCTGTCGATTGCTGGGGCGGAAATGTCATTCAGGCTCCCGAAAAGCTGACTGCCGGTCAGCCCGTCGCTCCTATCGACTATGCCGAAAAACTGAATATTCCGCTTATGGGTATTTTCGGAAACGACGATCAGTTCCCGCCCAAGGAGGATGTCGACAAGACCGAGGAGATTCTCAAAAATCTCGGCAAGGAATACGAATTTTATCGTTATGACGGAGCGGGTCACGGTATATGGTATTATGACCGCCCGATGTACCGCCAGGAGCAGGCAATGGATTCGTGGAACAAATGTCTTGCCTTCTTTGACAAGCACCTCAAATGAGTCCGTCTATGCAGAAAAAACCGTTTGCCGTAATCGCAAAGCCGGTCGGCTCACGGTGCAATATGCATTGCAGGTATTGCTATTATCTTGAAAAATACCGTTTTTCCGAGCATGAACAGCAGAACCGAATGAGCTATTCTCTGCTTGAAAAGCTCATTCGGCAGACAATAGACGCTTCGCCGGGACCTATGGTGTCGTTCACATGGCACGGCGGCGAGCCTACGCTTGCCGGAATAGAGTTTTACGAGCGTGTTGTGACGTTTCAGAAAAAATACCTGCCGAGAGGGTGGCAGGTTATCAACAATTTGCAGACCAACGGTTTACTGCTCGATGATAAATGGTGTGATTTTATAGTCGAGAACGGGTTTGACGTAGGTATAAGCATAGACGGAGCACAGTGCGTTCACGATGCAAACCGTCTTGATATGGGCGGTAATGCCACCTATGAGCGAGTGCGCGCGGCGGTTGAACGCCTTAAAGGCAGGGGAATAGACCCAGATATTCTCTGCACCGTAACGAGCAATTCGGCTGAAAATCCGTTGCTGACCTATCGTGCTCTCCGCGATTTGGGTGTGGCGTGGATTCAATTCATACCCGTGCTTGTGCGGTTTGACGATGGAAGTATGTCGCCCGAATCGGTGTCCGCCGAGGCTTACGGCAGGTTTTTGACCGAGATTTTCGACGAATGGGTTACTCACGACCTCGGCAAAACCGATGTTCAGCTTTTTGCCGAGACCGCAAAGGTTTGGGCGGGCGGCAGGGCGGCGCTTTGCTGGATGGCTCAGACCTGCGGCAGGGTACTTGTTGTGGAGGAGGACGGCGGCGTTTACAGCTGTGACCATTTTGTGGATTCCGAGCATAGACTCGGAACCATGCCCGTCGACCGTCTCGACCGACTGCTCAACAGTGTGTGTCAGACCGAGTTCGGCAACGCGAAGCGGGACAGTCTTACTTCTCAATGTCGCAAATGTCCGTATCTCACCGTATGCGGGGGAGGATGTCTGAAAGACCGTTTCGGAGTTGCTGACGGAGGAGAACAGGGACAATATTATCTGTGCAGAGGCTTGTTTGAGTTTTTCGAACATTCCAAGCCGATAATGGAAGAGGTAATGCGTCTCTCGCGTTTGGGCAAAACACCCGAACAGATTATGGAAAGACTTAACAAAAAGAAATAAAAGCAACGGCAGGATACTACCCGTACTCACAATGAGCGGGGGCATCCTGCCGTTTTTATTCAATAGGTTTGTGAAATGATGATAGCGCCCGAGCAAACGGTAATGACTGCCGCCGCAAAAATAAAGTTGAAGGACGCAGGAAAGGGCTTGGTATATTTGCGAAGCTGAGACGAGATTGGGATTAACAGCAGACAGATGCAGGGAAGAAAATATCTGCCTTGAATACCGCTTACCAAATCATTGCCGGGAATGGTGTATTGAATATATTCGGCAACATATACCATAAGAATATTTAAAAGACCGGTAAATATCATTACGAATGATGTAATTGGTTTAAGCTTTTCGCTGATTGTCGAGTCAAACATAACCACGGCAATTAACAGCAGGAAATAAATATAAACTACGCTTGACGGAATGGCTATCGTGTACCAGCCGAGCCACGAGCCGAGCATCTGTTCGACGTGAGTTACAACATTGGTTGCCGTTTTGGCTATATTCCAAACAAATTTAATCGGATTGTGAATGATGAAATCAATCTGTGCGGCGGTGTCTATGCCGTCATACATGGGAATGGCGAGATAGCGTGAAGCAATTGCGAGCCAGCCGAACGCTGTAATAACGAGAATCGTACCGAGGTACAGTATATGCTTCAAGCGGGATTTGCCGCTTATGAATTTGTTTTTGGGAATGAAGAAAAGAAGCAGACAGGGTACACAGTAGACGAGCTTGCATTGGCAGAGAAGCACGGACAGCGCATACAGCCCGAAAATCTGTTTCTTTGTCATCACACCGGGCTGCAAATAAACCTTGAGGAACAGCGCGGTAAATGCACAGCAGACCGAAAAGGTTATGCCGTCTGCTGAGGCGGTACAGCAGCTCTGAATTATCGGCGGGAGAAGCGATACGAGCATCATTATGTATTTTCCGACAGGTATTGTTTTTACGGCGTAATGGAGCAAAAGAGCCGTGCTTATCAGATTGCCGAGACGAATCATATATAGTATGAAAATCCGATTGTCGGAGATTTGCCGCGCGATAAACGCAAACAATGCCTGCGGAAGATAGCATACGGGAGAATAGACCGACGTATTTTGGTATGCGGCGACATATTGATTGTCAAAATCTATTACATCATTGATATGCAAAAGGTTGTATCTTATCGGAGCAAAAAAGGAGCGGTAATAGTCGGGCAGAACACCGCTCGGCACAGTCGGAACAAGCGCCGAAATAAAGCGCCCCTGTGATATTTCGAGTATTCTGTAATAATGATTACCCTCATCGGGACCGGCAACGAGAGTTATTCCGACCGAGAAAACAATTCCGCATATGATAAAAAATACAATGAATTTCGTTTCATCGGGTATTTTGAGAAGATTAATTATGCAAAGAACCGCAAAACAGGCAGTCATTATTCCGACAAGAGCAATTGTAAGCTTGTCGATTTCTACCGCTTCATATATTATGGTAAAGGGAGCGGCAAGCTCACCGTTTTCGGTATTTACATATATTCCTCCGTCCTCAGATACGCATGAAATGTCCAATGTATAGACCGTATCGGGAGAGCAGTTGACCGCTTCATCGAGAAGCAGGGTATGACGGACGGCATTAACACATTCGGAAAGAGCGGCTGTGTTCTCGACCGCAATATTGCCGTCGGAGTCGATAAGCCTCTCTGTGACGGTTCCGTCGCCAAAGCCGTCAACCATTAAATATATTCCCTGAAATCTTGTGTTCCCTACGGCAAAGCTCTGTGAATAGTTGTCGCCATCGGAAATAAATGTTGTTTCGGAACCGCAATACATCGTATCCGAATGGAAATAAAGCTGTTCGTTTAATCGAACTTGCCAAACAATAAAAAAGCAGCACAGTAACAACAGTACCGCCATAAAAAAGGCATTTTTCGTTTTCGTCTTGAAATCGTAAGAAATGCTCATAATGGTCCTCATTATCTTTTAATATACATTAATTATACGATACACGGATTGTCAATGCAATAATGATGTAGTCTGGCAACGATAAAAAGGACTGCCACGGTCGTGACAGTCCTCAGAACAATACAAATTGTATTATTTGGTGCAATTACATCGTATAGTTATCAAAATAACCCTGAACAAGGACTACCGGAGTACCCTTATCGCCCGAGCCGCTGGTCAAGTCGCACAGTGAGCCGATGAGGTCGGTAAGCTGACGGGGAGTTGTGCCCTGAGATGCCATATTGCCGACGAGGTTGCTCTGCTTTGCTTTGATGCTGGCAGAAATAGCCTCCTTGAGTGCTTCGCCGGAGAGGTCCTTGTAATCGTTGTCGGCAAGGTATTTGAG
>DCGT01000047.1 GCA_002315315.1 Faecalibacterium sp. UBA1771 | reverse complement strand
TGCCGACAATATATCGACCTTTTGGCATCGTTGGCATATAAGCCTGACAAGTTGGTTTACCGACTATATTTACATTCCGCTTGGCGGTAATCGTTGTAGCAATCTTCGGCATCTTTTCAATATTCTCGCAATCTTTACTATCAGCGGTCTGTGGCACGGGTCTACGCTCGGCTTTGTGATTTGGGGCGTAATTAACGGAGCTTATCGCATTATCGAGGAGCTTATGCACCGCATCAAAAAGCCGAAAAAACTCAAAAACAAAACTCTCGAAACGATTCGTCATATCGTTAAATCGGTTTTCATCTATTGTATCTGGTGCTTCTCACTTATTTTTTTCTGCACCTCAAGCATTTCGGACGCGGTATATTTTGTCAAAAATCAATTTACGGAACTGTCTCTGACAACGCTTGAAACCGACATTGAAGCGATGTGCTCAATACTGCTCCCATACAAGTCGGGACTGTTCGCAAAGGTTTATTTCGCCGTGATTGCGGTTTGCATAGCTTCGGTACTGTTCTACGAGATACTTGCCGAAATCCTTTCACCCCAAAAAGGCGCATATCCGAGAGATATAATGTTTAGGCGTTGCAGATGGATAAAATACTATATAATGATTGCTTTGATTATTTCATTCTACCTGATGGTCGTTGGCAATACTATGCCTGTAAGTTTCGTTTACGGAGGTTTTTAAGCGATGAAGGGTTTTTGCATAAAACTGATATGCTCACTAATTCCGTTTGTAATTATTTTCGGTATATTTTTAGGCTTCGAGCAATACGATTATTTCGGACTGCGCGGCGGTCACTATCGTTATATGTCAAAACCGATTTCAACAATGCGTGAAATGAACAGAACTCATCCCGAAAACATCATGCTCGGCGATTCTCGAGTCGCTAATTTAAATGTAGACTACATTGAGGAGCTGACCGGTGAACGGTACGAAATGATGGCATTCGGCGGCTCTACTCTCAACGAACAAATCGACCTGTTTTGGTATTCGGTTGAGCACACCGACTTAAAAAAGGTAATGATCGGTCTGTCATTTTACAGTCTCAACGACAACCACTACGCCGACCGTGTCACATCAGTTCTTCCCATGGTTGAGAATCCCGAAAAATTCATAACCAATCTTAACTGCTGGATTGATGCGTTCTATTATTTCTATGTTGAGACAAACAACACCTTTTTCCGTCTGCTCGGAAAAGAAGACAATATTATCTACATAGATGACCCGCAGTCGTTGAAGCAGGATACTCCCATCCCCGATGACTATCTCAGGCAGGATATCATTGACTATTCCAGGATAATCTATGACCAGTGTATTGATTATTCGTATGGTGACTACCTTGAGCGTCTCGATGAAATTTGCCGTTACTGCGATGATAACGACATTGAGCTGACTATTGTGCTGTATAATTCTCATAGATATATTTGGGAAAATGTAATTTATGCTCTCGGTATAGACAGTGAAATGAACTACTATAAGGATTTTCTTAAAAGTCGTGCCAACGTAATTGATATGGAATATTACAACAATTATTCTATGGATAACAGTATTTTTTACGACGGATTCCATATGTTTCTAAATGAAAAAAAACATCTTGCCCGTGTGTTTTTCGCAGGTGAGGAGTGCGAGTATGCCGTTCGAACCGTAAAAGAGGAATACCTTGCAAGCCGAGACGCGGCATAAAATCATAAATTATCTCAAAACCGACAGAGCATTTGTGTTCACGAGAGCTTCTGTCGGTTTTTCCGTTACTTGAAAAAGAGCGGCGGTTGATGTAAACTTGATAATATAGTGACCGAACATAGGAACTGCAAATGCTTTACAAAAAGGTGTAATTTATGGACAACGAACGCGATGACGCGATACTGCTTGACTATCTTGACGATAAAAGCTCAATGTGTGAGCGGCGCAATATTTTGACATACAGCTATTTTCTCGATGAGCGCCAGCAGGCTATTTCACTCGCACATTTTAAGAAAGAGCATCTGAATATAGAATTTTGGGGCGGGTTTGCCGGTGCAGACCGCAGATTGGCGGTGTTTCTTCCCGAATATCTGACGCTCGATGACGTTGTCAGCGAAAATCAGCTCCCGCTTGCCTATGTAAGAGCGGAGTTTATCGAGAGCGACCATCTGTCTCACCGTGATTTTTTAGGCAGTCTTATAGGAGCAGGTGTTCGCCGTGAATCTATCGGCGATATACTTGTCGGCGACGAAAGCTGTGACTTTATCGTGGAAAAGTCGGTCGTTCCATACCTTATGTCCAATCTCGAGCATATAGGCAGAACTAAACCGAAAATCAGCGAAATTACCGCCGAGGAGCTTAGTGTTCCCGTCACCAAAACCAAAACGATAAAGGATACTGTGGCTTCGTTGCGACTTGACAGCATTGTTGCTTCGGGTTTCTCAATGGGTCGTGACGCCGCCGCATCTCTTATTAAGGGCGGTAAGGTAACGCTGAATTATCTTGACTGTATTAAACCTGACCGCGCCGTTGCACAGGGCGATGTTATTTCAGCAAGAGGCAGAGGAAAATGCCGGTTGACTACTGTTGGCGGCAATACCAAAAAGGGCAGAATTTCGGTGGTAATAGACAAATTCGTGTAATACCGTTTTTTGCCGTACTGTAAGCTTTTATATTTCGCCTTTTTCGATATTTCAAAACAGAAATTCAGTACAGAATGACTTGCAAAGAATAAAATTCTTTTGCGAATAAAGTTTATACTCACTTTTTTAAAAGCGAATAATGATAAAAAAGAAGGTCTTAAAATGTCAAAGGAACTCAGCGAAAAGGCAAGAAATGCCATTCTCGCAATGCAGAAAAATGAAATCACGGAGTACTACATCTACTCCGATATGGCTTCCAAAATAAAAGACGAAGCCAACCGAAAGGTAGTGGAGAACATTGCCGCCGAGGAGCTGGCACATTACGAAATCTGGAAAGGCTACACCGACACCGAGGTTGCACCTAAAAAATTTAAAATATTCATTTACAAGGTCATAACATCTCTAATGGGATTTACCTTTGCCGCCAAGCGTATGGAAGGCGGAGAAGAAGGAGCGCAGGTCATTTACGGCAATCTTGCCGAGGAGGTACCCGAAGCGGCAAAAATTCAGTCGGAGGAAAGCGCACACGAGGCGTCTCTTCTTGAAATGCTCGATGAGGAGCGTCTGCGTTACGTCGGCTCGATGGTGCTCGGTCTTAATGACGCACTTGTAGAGCTTACCGGAACACTTGCCGGTCTATCCTTTGCCCTTAGAAACACACGGCTTATCGCACTGTCGGGACTTATCACCGGCATTTCGGCGACACTGTCTATGGCTTCGTCGGAATATCTGTCCGCCAAAAGTGAGGGCAGAGACGACGCTCTCAAATCCTGCGTCTATACAGGAATCGCTTATCTCGTAACCGTTGCTCTGCTCGTGCTCCCGTATCTCGTAATGTCGAGCTATATCGCGGCGCTGATTACCATGATACTCACCGTTATCGTAATTATTGCATTCTTTAATTATTACATATCGGTCGCAAAGGGCTACAATTTCCGCCGCCGTTTTACCGAAATGCTCGGTATTAGCCTTTCCGTTGCCGTTATTTCGTTCGTTATCGGTCTGCTTGTAAGCGCATGGCTCGGAGTGTAACTGCATGGCTGGAATATGCGAAGAATGTATAAATTTCGTCTATGACGATGACGCGGAGACATATCTGTGCTACGCCGACTTTGACGAGGACGAAATCTACCGTCTCGAACAAGGCTGTCCGTACTTCCGCGGCGGAGACGACTACGAGCTGGCAAGAAAACAATAAGATTAATTTCAAAAACAATAAAGGCAGTGCGCTCTCTGCTGTGCTTCATAGATGAGGGTGTACTGCCTTTTTATTTATCTAACATAAAAATAAAATCGGCCGGCTTTTCGAAAACAAACTGTTCCGACAAGACCTGCCGATTAATTATAAATCCTATAAAGTGTATCCGCCGTCGATGACAAGTGTTTCACCGGTGATATACCGAGCGTCAGCCAAAAACGCTATTGCCTCGGCAACCTCACCGGGCGTTCCGAAGCGTCCCGCAGGTATCTCCTCGCATAGTGCGCGGCGCTCTTCATCGTTCAAATCCGCGTTCATTTCGGTGTCGATTGCACCCGGTGCAACGCAGTTTACGGTAATTCCGCTCGGGGCAAGCTCCTTGGCAAGCGCCTGCGTAAAAGTGACAATCGCACCCTTTGCGGCACTGTACAGCGACTCGCAGGAAGCGCCGCGAACACCGAACATAGACGACACAAACACCATCGCACCGCTCTGTCTCGTAATCATCGGCTTTGACGCTTCCCTTGCAAGTGTAAACACCGAGCCGAAATTGATATTCATAATCTTTTGATAATCTTCATCATTGATATCGCTAAGCAGAGCACGCTTTGCCGCTCCGGCACAGCAGACGATTAAATCAAGCCTACCGTAATATTTCAGCGCAAGCTCAACTGCCTTTTTCGAGGTATCCGCAATGGACATATCTCCGATAAACTCGGTCGCTTCGCCGCCGCTCGAACGTATTTTGCCGACAATATCCGCGACCCTCTCGGGGTGCGAGTGACCGCATACCACCACCGCGTAACCTTTTTCCGCAAGCAGCTCTGCGGTACGAGAGCCGATACCTCCCGATGCACCCGTTACTATCGCCGCACCGCGCATTACAGCTCGAGCGGCTGTTCACCGCGGACTTGCTGGTAAATTTCAATCATCTTTTCAAGCTGAGAATCGTTACCCTCTATAAGTATATACACGCCGCCCTCACCGCCGGCAACACCGCCGCCGGCAATAAGACGAGCCTTGCAACCGCTCAATGCTTCGACAGCATCAAGCTCGGTAAACACTCTGCCGGGCAATTCAATCATTCTCGTGCCCTCGACACGATCGGAATTAAGCGCAAGAGCTATGTCGTTTATCGGTTCGTCAACTCGCTTTTCAAGTCCCGCGGGAATAATCAGCTTGACACGCTTGGATATAACCGCCGAGATAATGGGAATACTTGTACCACCGCTTATTCCGTTGCCGATAAGCACACCGGCAGTCTTGTCACGCAGATTTATCGCATTAGCTCCTTTGAAAATAACATCGCCCGCCGTCATTGTCTTGACAGTTTCTGCCAAATCAACGCCGCCCTCTGCGACACGTCCCTTTTCAAACAGAATATCGCCGCAATAATCCATGCGGTTGAGCTTTGCACCGTGCGGAACGGAAATTCCGCGATAAAACGCTTTGGGGTCGATAGGGGTTTTGCCGGTAATACGCATAAGCTCATTTACGATATAGCTGTTGGTTGTACCGCCGACAATGAGAAGCTTATGGTCCTTGAGTGCCTGCTGAACACGGGGATGCCTTGTTACTCCCATTGCAATAAGCTGTTTGCCTGCCGCCGGAGTGATAAAAAGCTGCTGATTTTTCATATTCTCTCTCCTGTTACCGATGTAATATTATCTTATAATTTATCACAATTTACAGCGATAATAAAGTAGCTCAGTGACAAAAGTTTATCTTTGTTTGCCAGCTCAACTGTAATATCGTAAAAAGATAAAAATTTTTCGGAATTTTTCTTTTTTGTATAAATTTTTTTGACTGAAACGGTTTTTAATGTTAAAATAAAAGTAATTAAATGTATAATTCGAAGGGATTAACGGAAATGAGCAGAAAAGAAAATCTGAAAATAGCCGGTAAGGCTTTTCTCAATATTGCGGCAAGTGCAGGCAAAAGAGCGGGCAAAGCTATTGCATCCGTAAGTAAAAAAGCAGCAAACTGCGTTGCCAAGGCTACCGCCTCCGCCGCAGACTCCATCTCCGAAGCCGCTATGCTCAGCTTCAAAAAGGCAGAACTCAAAGCGTGCAATAAGGATGTCAGAAATCAGCTCAAAACCGAGTACGAGCTGCTCGGCAGAATGTACTGTGCCAACCTCAACGGCGGTACATACGACCTTGACGGTCAAAGTGAGACAGTCGCATATCTCATAGAAGGCATCGAGGGTAATCTGCAGGATATATTCGACATAGACACACAGCGCGGTAAAAATACCGATAAGCTGGTTACAACCATTGACTGTGACCACGATATCGAAGCTCTCTACCGCAAATCCTGCAATCCCGAGCTGAACGGCGACGAATTTGATGATTTCTTTGAGGATGACGAGTCGGAGGACGAACAGGATACCGAGAAGTCAGAAAAATAATTTGAAAATTTCTTTTCCACAATGCAACAAAACAAATAATATTTCCCTCTAATACAGTGTAAGGGAAATACCCGACATAATTTACGGAGGAAAATATGAAAAAGATTTTTTCGGCATTTATATGTCTGATTTTGTCGTTTGCCATGCTGACCGCTTGCGGCAAGGCAAAATATGAAGCAAGCATCGAAGCACCTGCCGCTATGGAAGCTCCCGCCGAGTCCGATTGGGGATATTCCAACGAAACGGTATTTGATGAAGAAGCATCCGGTGCATCTGCATCGTCTGATGTTGCCGGTAGCTACGGTCTTAAAATCATCTATTCCGCTGACCTCTCTATTCAGTCGACCGAATACGATAATGGTGTAGCGGCAATAAAACAAGCTATTGAGCAGTGCAAGGGTTACATTTCCAATTCCAACGAATACAGCTATAACAGCGGTGATCGCTCAATGAATATGACGGTACGTATTCCCGCCGATAATTACAGGGCATTCCTTGAAATTGCGGGAACAGCCGGCAAGGTTACCAATAAATCCGAGTATACCGATGACGTGACTTCACAGTATGTGGATATTGAGGCGCGTTTAAACAGTCTGACGACTCAGGAAAAACGTCTGCTTGAGCTACTCGAAAAAGCAGAATCAATAGATGATATACTCTCTCTCGAATCTCAGCTTTCCGATGTACGTTATCAAATAGAGAGCTATACATCACAGATAAAGACCTTTGACAACCTCATAGCATTGTCCACCGTCAATATTTATTTTTACGAGGTGTCGCTGTCGTCTGCAGAACCGGAAACCTTCGGTGACAGAGTTGTTTCCGCCATCGCCGGTTCGCTTGAAAGCGTCGTCGAATTCTTAAAGGCACTTGTTATCGGAATAATCTACGCCCTGCCGTTCGTCATCATTATCGGAATTATCGTTTTCATCATCATAAAGGTTGTACGCAAGGCAAAAACCAAAAAGCAAAACAAAAATGACAATCCGATTTCCGATGAAAGCGACAGCACCGACAAAAAATAATAAATAATTTCACATTCAAGACCGTCTTAAAAGGCGGTCTTTTTAACTGTCCGTATTTTGTCTCACTGAATTTGCTAAATTATAGGTATAAAAAAAGGAGAAATACTAAAATGGACAATCCTTGGAAGCTTATTCGTGAACTGGCAGAAATAATTCGAAATGACGATACCGATGCACTCGACTATATTGATAAAAACCTGTCATTTGAAGGAATTGCCACGGAGGATTACTATGATTTTTATGAGCAAATGATGAAATACAGACAGTGGCTGTCTGATTTTGAAGCTCTCTATAAGGAAAATCAATCTGATGAGGCTTTTGAAATACCTCCGACAAAAACTATCGGAAGAGAGGAATTTATGTCATTTCCGAAAAACAGCATCGCCTTTATCGAGATAACCGAAGCGGGTGGTATGGGAAACGGCGGAAACGTATTTTTTATAACCGATACACTTGAAAGCAGAGAATTTAATTTTGTTTATGGGGATATAACAGAGAACGATATTTTCAAAAAATTTCCCGAATTCAGAATAACATTTTCGAGTTATGAAAAGAAACCGCCGAGAGGATGGCGACTGCTTTATATGGGAATGGGTAATACGCTTATTTACCGTGCCAAATATGAAAAGGGATTTGTGGCAAGGTGTGATTCTTTCGGTGAAAACACCGACCTTATGCTCGGAAACCGATTTGAAATGGCTTATGATACAATTTACAGTTACGGAAAAGAATAAAATAAGCAATATAGTTCAAAGTAACAGAGCAAATATTTTTCATAGAATTATTTTAAAGGCATTACCGCAAAATGTGCGATAATGCCTTTAAATTATATTATTTTTATTCTTCCTCGTCGTTGTTTTCGAGTGCCTGCTGTTCGGCTTCGGCTTCAGCCTCTTCCTCGGCAAGCTCGGTTTCCACAATATTTCTTATTTCTTCTTCGGTCGGGTTATCATCGTGAAGCTTCGGCTCGGAGCTTTCGGCTTCATCATCGCGCTCGGCGCGGGCAAGGGTTACGACACGGTCATCTTCGCCCAAACGCATCACTATTACACCACTGCCGTAGCGGGACTGAGTGGCTATGTCGCTTATATGCATTCTTATTACTATTCCGGTCTGGCTCATAAGAATTGCGTCGTCCTCGTCATTGACTGCCTTGACTCCCGCAACCGCCGTTCCTCTTGAAATATCGTAGTTTCTTACGCCAATTCCGCCTCTGTTCTGCTCGCGGTAGCTGTCAAATTCGGTCAGTCTGCCTTTTCCGTCCTCAGTGACTGTCAACAGCTTACTTCCCTCATCTGATACACACATTCCGATAACCTCATCATTGTCTTTCAGAGAGATAGCGCGAACACCTCTTGCCGTTCTGCCGAGAGGTCTTGCATCCTCCTCATTAAAGCGAATCGACATACCGCCGCGGGTAGCGACAATAAGGCTTTGACCTCCATCGGTCAATCTTGCCCATGCAAGCGAATCGCCCTCATCGAGAACTATTCCGATAATTCCGCTCTTACGTATATTTGCAAACAATGACAGCTCACTGCGCTTGATGATACCTTTTTTGGTTACCATTACAATATAATTTGATTTTTCAAAATCCTCGACCCGTATCATTGAGCTGACCTTTTCATCGGGAAGCAGCGGAAGCAGGTTGACAATATTCATACCCCTCGATGTACGTGAGCCCTCGGGAATTTCGTATCCCTTCATACGATAGACACGACCCATTGTTGTCATAAACAACAGGGTATCGTGACTCGAACAGGTAAACAGATCCTCGACATAGTCCTCGTCGCGGCGAGTAAGTCCGCTGACTCCTCTGCCTCCCCTTTTCTGAGAACGGTAAACATCGACCGTCTGGCGCTTGACATATCCGAAGTGCGTGAGTGTAACAATGCAGGATTCGACGGGTATCAAATCCTCAATATCTACCTCACCTGAAACGGACGCGATTTCAGTCCTGCGGTCATCTGCGAACTTTTCCTTTACCTCGTTAAGCTCATCCTTTACGATTCTGAAAAGATGCGCTTCGTTGGAAAGAATATCCTCAAACTCGGTTATTTTGGAATGAATTTCACCCAGCTCGGTTTCTATCTTGAGAATTTCGAGACCTGCCAACTGACCGAGACGGAAAGCGACTATTGCGCTTGCCTGCGGGTCATCGAAATCAAATTTTTCCATAATTGCCGCTTTAGCTTCTGCCTGACCACCGCGGCAGGCACGAATGGTGGCGATAATCTCGTCGATGACGTCGATAGCCTTGGCAAGTCCCTCTAAAATATGGGCACGTTCGCGAAGCTTGCCGAGGTCGAACTCGGTGCGGCGGCGTACAACCTCGCACTGGAATTCGACATAAGCCGACAGCATCTCTTTAATATTCATTACCTTCGGCTCACCGTCACGCAAAGCGAGCATTATTACGCCGCAGGTATCCTGAAGCTGTGTATAACGGTAAAGCAGATTGAGAACAACCTGCGGATTGGCGTCTCTTTTCAGCTCGACAACTATTCTCATACCGGTACGGTCGGATTCGTCTCGCAGGTCGGAGATGCCTTCAATACGCTTATCCTTAACTAAATCCGCCATACTCTCTATAAGGCGTGCTTTATTGACCATATACGGAAGCTCGGTAATTATTATACGAAAACGGTCGGTTTTGTATTCCTCTATTTCAGCTCGTCCTCTTACAATTATCTTGCCTCTGCCGGTAGCGTATGCGGCGCGAATACCGCTTCTGCCCATAATGATACCGCCGGTCGGAAAATCCGGACCTTTGATTATATCCATCAAATCAAGCGGCTCACATTCGGGGTTATCTATAAGATAGTCTATCGCTTCGATGCACTCTCCGAGATTATGCGGGGGAATGTTGGTAGCCATACCGACGGCAATACCTACCGACCCGTTGACCAAAAGATTCGGAATTCTGGAAGGAAGAACAGACGGCTCGACGGTACGGTCATCGAAATTGGGTACAAAATCGACCGTTTTTTTGTCGATATCCTTGAGCATATACTCGCTCAGCTTGCTCATTCTCGCCTCGGTATAACGATAGGCTGCCGGAGGGTCACCGTCGACCGAACCGAAGTTACCCTGACCGTCAACAAGAGGATAGCGCATAGAGAAGCTCTGAGCAAGTCTGACCATAGCATCGTAAACAGAAGCATCACCGTGCGGGTGATAGCTGCCCAGCACCGCTCCTACAGTTTCGGCGGATTTGCGGTAAGGGCGGTCGCTCCAGTTGTCATTCTCGCCCATAGTATATATAATGCGGCGATGAACGGGCTTTAAGCCGTCACGCACATCGGGAAGTGCACGGGAAACTATGACCGACATCGAATAATCGAGAAAGCTCTTCTTTATCTCCTTCTCGACGTCAACGGTAACTATTTTCCCGTCTCTCAAATTCTGATTGTCCATTTACAGACTCCTGATAACATATTTAGCAAATAAAAGCTTCGGTCAATCTTTTTATGGTTTTATCTTAGTACGGTGAAATTTCAAAAACCGTTTCCGCAAAGCACAAAACCTTTATATATCCAAATTCTGCACGTATTTTGCGTTTTTCTCTATAAAGCTGCGGCGCGGAGGAACTTTATCTCCCATAAGAATGGTGAATGCTTCATCTGCCTTTTGAGCGTCCTCAACGCTGACTCTCAATAAGGTTCTGTTTTCGGGATTCATTGTCGTTTCCCAAAGCTGTTCGGGATTCATTTCACCGAGACCTTTATACCGGTTTATCTTAACGTTGGCGCCCATCTGAGCCTGCAGATCGTCACGCTCGGCATCGGTATATGCATATTTGGTGGTATTTCCCTTTGTAAGACGGAAAAGAGGAGGCTGTGCGAGATATACGTGACCTTCCTCTAAAAGCGGGCGCATAAAGCGGAAGAAGAATGTAAGCATAAGAACGCGGATATGAGAGCCATCGACGTCGGCATCTGCCATTATGATGACCTTGCCGTAACGAAGCTTGCTCAAATCGACATCATCACCGATACCGCATCCAAGTGCAAGCACTACCGGCATAAGCTTTTCATTGGTATATACTCGGTCAAGACGTGCTTTCTCGACGTTTATCATTTTGCCCCAAAGCGGCAGAATAGCCTGAAATTTTCTGTCTCTGCCTTCCTTTGCCGAACCTCCGGCGGAATCTCCCTCAACGATATATATTTCGGTTCCGTCGCTTCCCCTCTCGGAGCAGTCGGCAAGCTTGCCGGGAAGTGATCCGGACTCAAGCGCGGATTTTCTCCGCGTCAGGTCACGGGCGGCACGTGCAGCCTCGCGGGCTTTGGCGGCAAGAGCGGCTTTTTCAAAAATTGTTTTGGCAACCGACGGATTTTCTTCAAAGTAATCCATCAGCTTTTGATAGGTCATATTCTCTACTATTGCCCTCATCTCGGTATTTCCGAGCCTTGCCTTAGTCTGACCCTCAAACTGTGCTTCCTGCAGCTTAACGCTGACTATCGCGGTAATTCCCTCTCGGACGTCATCCTTACTCAAATTTTTATCGTTTTCCTTGAGTAAGCCGTGCTTGCGTCCGTAATCGTTAAATACCCTTGTCAGAGCATTTTTGAAACCGACCTCATGAGTACCGCCATCGGTAGTGTGTATATTATTGGCAAAGGTCATAACGCTCTCATTGTAGCTGTCGTTATACTGCAAGGCTACCTCTGCTTCGTTGTGCTCATTTACGGTTTTGAAATAAATTACATCGGGATGAAGAACATCAAGACCAAGCTTTTCGTGCTTATACGATACAAAGGAGCGAATACCTCCCTCATAGTGCATAATCTCTTCAACGGGCTCGTCTTCGCGTTCATCGCACAATACGATCTTGATTCCACCGTTCAAAAACGCCTGCTCACGCAGTCTGGTTTCAAGCGTTTCAAAATCATAAACTGTATCCTCAAAAATTTCCGCGTCCGGCTTAAACTCAACCGTTGTACCGGTGCGGTCACTGTCTCCGATAATCTTTAAATCACCGATCTGAAAACCTCGCTCAAAGCGCTGATAATAGCGTTTGCCGTCGATATCGACATAGACGTTGAGCCATTCGGATAATGCATTAACGACCGAAGCTCCCACACCGTGCAAACCTCCGGAAAAATGATATCCTTCGCCGCCGAACTTGCCGCCTGCATGGAGAACGGTAAAAACAACGGTGACAGCGGGCAGACCCATCTTGGACTGTATGCCGACCGGAATACCTCGTCCGTCATCTATAACCTCGATAATATTCCCTTTTTTAATGGTTACGCGAATGACGTGACAGAATCCCGCCAGTGCTTCGTCGATAGCATTGTCGACTATTTCATATACAAGGTGGTGCAGACCGCGCGTGCCGGTTGATCCGATATACATACCGGGACGCTTGCGCACAGCCTCAAGTCCTTCGAGGACCTGAATCTGTTCCGCATCGTAATGAGATTCGACCGCGGGCTTATTTGTATTCTGCTCCGACGGTTCTGATTGCTTATTTGTCTCTTCTCTTTTAATTTCTTCTGCCATTTATCTGAAAAACTCCTGTCATTAGTCGCCGGAAAATCGGTAGAATTATTTTCGGTTATTATTCGGTTATTCTTCGTTTGAGCGTTGCTGTCGAAACAGCGGAAATACAGACTTTGCCGGAAGCGGTCACGATAAATGTTCTCGGTAAATCATCGGTTGCATCGACGATTCTTCCCTCGTTCTGCGCCGCAGAAAGAAAATTCCTTGTCCTTTTTCCGGTTGAGCAGTTATCTATATCAAATATTCCGATAAGCTCGTCTGAACGGATAAGCTTATCTGCTCCTAAATTAATATACATCATTTACCTTATAATTATAAAATAAATTTATCCAATCGAATCGTCTTGTCTTATACTTCCCGCTTCTATCTCAAAAACGGAAACACCGACCTCGGAAACGAGCGGCTCGGGGTCGCAACAGGTAATTACCGCCTGACCGTGCTTTATGTTCTCTATCAGCATTTCGCGTCTGCCGATATCCAATTCGGACAATACATCGTCAAGAAGCAAAATAGGCTTTTCTCCGGTTGATTTTTCCATAACAACCGCTTCGGCAAGCTTCATTGACAACACCGCCGAACGCTGCTGACCCTGAGAAGCGTATAGTCTCGAATCGGCTCCGTCGAGTGAAACCGACATATCATCTCGGTGAGGTCCGAGAGTACAGTAACCAAGCTTACAGTCATTTGATCTTGATGCTCTCACCGAGCTTATTCCCGTCTCGAAATCTATCTCGTTTTTCCATATAACGGAATCATACTCAATAGATAATTTCTCTCTTAACCCCGAAATACCGTCATAATACGCCGAAGCCTCGGAAGCTATTCGGTCTGTAAAATCACGTCTCATTTCGGTTATGAGCATAGCGGATGTGACAATCTGTTCATCATAGACATCAAGCATATTATCTGCCGCTTCGATATATCTGCTTTCTTTTAAAAGATTGTTTTTTTGATAAACAAGCCGTGTATATCGGCGCAACTCATCGAGATATTTCGGAGAAATCTGACACAGCGATGTGTCAATAAATCTGCGGCGCTGATCTGGACTGCCCTTTATAAGCATCAGATGCTCAGGCGAAAAAAGGACACAGCGCAGACTGCCGACAAGCGATGAAGCTTTGACGGTATTACCGCCGTTCAGAGAACCCTCTCTGCCCTTTTCCGATATTTTGAGCGATATTTTCTGTTCTCTGCTCTGCGAAAAAAATTCGCTGTCTACAGAAGCAAAAAGCTCGCCCTTTTTGATATAATCCCTATCCTTGCCGGCTCGAAAGCCTTTAGCACCTGTCTGCATAAATATACTTTCAAGCAGATTGGTTTTACCTTGACCGTTCAGACCGCAGACCACATTAACACCATTACACGGTTTAATTTCTATCGACGTCAGATTGCGGTAATTTACGGCTCGATGACGAATGATATACACCTTTTATACCTTAATTCGGATGGGAAGAACGAGATAAAGGAACTCGTCACCTTCAACAGGGCGAATTTTCACCGGCATTGTCGCTTCACCGAGTTCGACGAATACCTCCTCACATCCGCAACGCTTGAGAGCATCGAGAATGTACTGGTTATTAAGACCTATTTCTATATCCGCACCCTCTATGTCGGCTCGGAACTCATCAAAAGCATTGCCGAGACTGGTAGCACAGCTTATGGAAAGACGATCATTTTCAAGCTTCACTCTCAATGGATTGCGGAAACGGTCGGTAATGAGAAGTGAAGCACGCTCAACGGCATCCTGCAGATCTCTTACATGGACTCGCGCACGGGTTTTAAAACCCTCGGGAATAGCTCTCTTATAATCAAGAAATTCACCCTCAAGCAGACGGGTCACGACGGTATATCCGCGGAGTGTGAAAACGGCATAACGACGAGCGGTGCTGATATATACATCCTCATCGCTGTCTCCGATAAGCTTTTCGACCTCTCCGAGTGTTTTGGCGGGTACTACAAAGCTTTTTTCCTCGGTGTTCAGTATCGAATCACTGCATATAGCGAGACGGTAACCGTCAACCGCGACCATAGTGAGCTTATTTATATCCAAAAAGAACTTAGCTCCCATGTGGACCGGCTTTTCGTCGGTAACGGCTGCGGCATATATTGTTTTGTCAATCATATTTTTGAAGCGGCTGCCGTTTATGCAAAGGGCGGTTTCGGTATTTGGAGTGGGCAGCTCCGGAAAATCCTCTGCACTGATACCGGAAAAGTCGTATTTGGATATTCCGGCTCGGATTGTTATTCTGCATTTATCGTCGGCTGAAATTTCTATTTCCTCGCAGTCCGATTTGCGGACTATGTCGTTCAGCAGTCTTGCGTTGATAACTATTTCGCCCTGTTCTCTGACGTCTACATCAAGCTTTGCGGTTATTCCTATTTCGAGGTCATAGCCTGTAAGTATCAAATTATTGTTTTGTGTTCTGAGCATAATTCCCTCGACTGCGGGAATGGATGACTTTGTCGATACGGCTCTGCTTACGCCGGATACGGCTTCGTAAAATTTGTCGCGGTCGCAAATAATTTTCATTTTTTCTGTTTCTCCCTAAGATAAATAAATAGCAGTAGTATTAGGCACTGTCGAAAATGAGGAAAAGTTTAAAATTGTTTGATTTTTCGTGGGTTTACTTTATCAACGCAGATGATGAATTTTTGTTGAAATAAAGTTGAGATGTTGAAAGAATTTTCGGATGAATTAGGCTTGTTCAAAAATTCGGTTGAAAGTTGAAAATTTGTTGAAATATTATGCTTTTATACTAAGGTAAATTTCAATGAAAATTAGTCTTTTTTAAAGACCGGGACTTAATCTGTAACGGTGATAATCAGATATTGACTTTTTATGTATTTTAGATGGTCATAAGTATGTTAGTTTCGGTAGAGTATGCGGTTTATAAACATAAGCTATTGACCGGATTCTCAGCTTTTGGAGTTTTTGATAATGTCCTCAATTGTTTCACGCAATCTTGAATCGGTTTCCATCTGCTTTGCAACCTTTTTAATTGAGTGTGTGACGGTCGCATGGTTGCGGTTGGAAAATTTCTCGCCGATATCCTCGAGAGGAAGTCCGGTAACCTCTCTTATTACATACATTGCAATTTGTCTTGCGTTGGCGATATCGGAATCTCTCTTGTTGGAGCGTATGTCGCTGTCCGATATATTGTAGGTCCTCGAAACCTCGCCTATTATCTTTTCCACCGTTATTGGCACGGGGCGCTGATCCTGCATAATGTCTTTAATTGCCTCCTGTGCCAACATAAGTGTCGGCTTGGCTCCGTTTATCATTCGGTAGGCATTCAGTTTCTTTATGGTGCCTTCAAGCTGCCGTATGTTATCCTTGAGTCGATTGGCTATGTATTCTGCAACATCATCCGGCAGGTCCATACCGTAAATGTTTGCCTTGCGCTGAAGTATAGCAATTCTCGTTTCAAGGTCGGGTGACTGGACGTCGGCAATAAGTCCCCACTCAAAACGGGTGCGCAGACGCTCATCGAGCGATTTGATTTCCTTAGGAGGACGGTCAGAGGTCAGCACAATCTGTTTGTTTGACTTGTACAGCGTATTAAAGGTGTGAAAAAACTCCTCCTGTGTCGATTCTTTACCGCCGATAAACTGTATATCGTCGACGAGCAGTACATCGCCCGAACGGTATTTTTCGTGGAAATCGCTTGTACTGCCATTCTGAATTGCCTTGATCAGCGCGTTTGCAAATATTTCACCGTCTACATAAATTATGTTATAATCGGGATGAGCGCGCATAATGTCATTTTTTATGGCGTAAAGCAGGTGTGTCTTGCCGAGTCCCGATGCTCCCCATATAAAAAGAGGATTGTACGACGCGCTCGGATTGGCGGCTACCGCCTGAGCTGCGGCGTGGGCAAACCGGTTGTTAGGTCCTACGATGAAATTGTTAAATGTATATGAATATTCTCCGCTCGGAATAAAATCCTTTGCCATAGGAGATTCTGCGCCCGAAGCAAGTGATTCTCGGCTTATAATCTCCACGTTGACGTCAAAGCCGAGAAGCTGCAGAAAGCCCTCTTTTATTAATGGGACATAGCGTGTTTCAACTATCTGTTTTTGAAAGTTGGAGCTGACGGTCAGCGAAGCCGTGGCACCGTCGAAGGAGGAAGGCTCGATGCCTTTTATGAAAAGATTGTAGGTTGCTTCAGCCACATTATCTCTGCAATAATCTATAACGGCATCAAAGCATTGCTCAAACGATTCCATTCGGTTCTCCCTTATTAAATATATACAAATATAATACAGATAAAATTATAGCACGTTTTCGGTTATATTTCAACCTTTTGAGAGATACGAGCGGATATTGTTTATAAGCGTAAATGTGATAAAAGCGACAAAAAACGCCGATAAAGCTTGACATAACCGAAAGCTTGTTATATACTGACATTTTGCAGGGACATCTGTATTTAAAAGTATAGAAGCGGGAATTATTCCCGAATTGCCCGCAGTATATAAAATATTTTTGCGAAAGGATGAATTACTGTGAAACCGACATTCCATCCCAAAAAGCGCGCCCGCAAGGCTGAGCACGGCTTTATGAAGCGTATGAGCACCAGAAACGGCCGCAAGATTCTCTCCAACCGTCGTGCCAAGGGCAGAGCCAAGCTTAGTGCCTAATCGAGCCGGTCATAGTACCTGCTCGTTTTTTTGAACGAGAACCGACATGAAAAATCCGATAGTACTCAACCGAAATTTTCAGTTTCAGCGTGTCTACCGTGCAGGTGTATCATACGTGACGCCGGCGGTGGTTGTTTACGTTTCCAAACGCAGAAGCGGCGGTTTCAGGTACGGCATTACTGCAAGCAAAAAAGTAGGCTGCGCAGTAGAGCGCAACCGTGCACGGCGTGTGGTAAGAGCCGCAATTAAACCGTTTCTTAACGAAATAAGCGGCAGTTACGACATCGTTTTCGTGTGCAGACAAAAGGCAATAACCTCTAAATCAACTACTGTTGCCATTCAAATCAAAAATCAACTTGTAAAAGCGGGAATTTTGAGTTGATAGGCACGGTGTTGATTTTTTTTATAAGGCAATATCAAAAATACCTTTCGCCGCATCTCGGAAAAAACTGCCGTTTTATCCCCACCTGCTCACAGTATGCCATTGAAGCAATTCAAGAGTGGGGGACGCTGTGCGGAACATTTTTGGCAATACGCCGTGTCTTGCGGTGTAATCCGTTCGGAGGTCAGGGATATGACCCCGTGCCGCCGAGAAAAAGAAAAAAACGGCAACGACTGAATAAACCGCAGTGAGACGCCGAAATTAAAGCTCACCGAAAGGAAGAGCTTAGCTTTGCTGTATTGAAAAGTTTTTTGTTTTTAACCGTTTTGCCGAAAACCATATTTTTACCTATATATCGAAGTAGACTTTGTTCAATTTTTACGCCGACAGTATGCCACGGTCGGATTGCCGTATTAATACCGTTAAAAACCTTTTCAGGAGGAAATAAATGAATATCTTTAACACACTTTGGAGCGTTATAGCGATACCTCTCGGATTAATTATGAAGTATTGCTATATCTTTGTTGATTCTCTGCTCCATCTCCCGCTGGCTTATGTCTTTGCCATGTTCCTGTTCACGGTGGTAACCAAGGCGCTGATGTTTCCGCTGTCCCTTAAGCAGCAGCGTCAGACAGCCATTTCCGCCGCTTACAAGCCGTTTATTGACGAGATTACCAAAAAATACGCCAATGACAGACAGAAGCAGAGCGAGGAAATGGCGAAAATGCAGCAGGAATACGGTTATAGTCCCACTGCCGGATGCCTGCCGCTTCTCATTCAGTTCCCCATCATCTTCGGTCTTATCGAGGTCATCTACCGTCCGCTGACCTATATGATAAGAATACCCACGGAAGTTATTAACGCACTGACCGATATTGTTCAGCCTCTTGTCGGTACCGATTCAACATCGACCCGTATGATAGAAACCTATATCATCGAAAAGGTCAAGACCGAATCCGGGCTTTTTGTCAATCTTCTTACCGGTCACCCCGACTGGCAACAGTATATCGACAAAATCAATGACCTTGATATGTCCATCGGCAGCATAAATCTTTGGTCTATTCCGGGACAAAACGGCGCCGGCATTTGGCCCATCGTCCTTATCCCCATCTTCTCTATTCTCACAATGGTTATCTCGACCATTATTACAATGTCTGCCGCCGGCGGCACCCGCGACAAGACCTCGATGCGCTCAAGCATTATGATGATGGCCGTTTCCAGTGTAATGTTCGCTATCTTCTCTTTCCGTTTCCCCGTCGGATTCTCTCTCTATTGGGGATTCTCCAACCTTATTATTATCGCTCAGTCCTTCCTGCTCCGCAAAATGGTCAATGCCGACACAATTCGCGCCGAGGCAGAGGAAAAGATCAGAAAGCAGAAGGAAGCAAAGAAGAATGCACGCAAGGTTGTTGCTACCAATGAAAAGGGCGAAAAGGTCGTAAAGGAGCTGTCAGCCTCCGAAATGGCACGTTACCGCCTGCAAAAAGCACGTGAAATCGACAAGGAACGTTATTCCAACGAGATTACCGAATCGGACAACGCCAAAATAAAGAATGTTGAAGATGATTCGCCTTATTCCGTTGAACACAACGACTGATTGAATATTCGGAAAAATAAAGCTTACGAAAGGAAATTGCAAATGATTGAAGTTATAGCTACCGGAAAAACAGTTGATGCCGCAAAAGAAGAGGGATACCGTCAACTCGGCAAAAGTCTTGATGATTATAATGTTCATTATGAAATCCTCGATATGGGAAAAAAGCGTCTGTTCGGTTCTATTCCCGCCAAGGTTCGTGTTTATTACGAGGAGGAAGAGGAGTTTTCGGTAAAGGATCTGTTCCGCGCCGAGGAGAAAAAGACTGAAAAGCCCGCCAAGGAACAGCCCTCTCCCGAAAAGAAAACGGACGAGCAGAAGAAAAACGATCGTCCCAAGAAGCAGGACAAGCCTGTAGAGCAGAAAAAAGCAGAGCCTAAGACCGTAGAGAAAAAGCCCGAACCAAAAGCCGCTGAGCCGGTCGAGCCGGCTGACGCTGAAGTTGAGGCTGAGTCCGTTACTGCCGTTCCCGAGGTTGAAATTGCACTTGATAAGCTTCCTGAAGCCGCCGCCGCCGCTTTTGATTACCTCAAAATGATTGCCGACGGTCTCGGAGCCGCACGCCTTGAATATAAGGCGTTTGAAACCGAAAACGGTGTAAAATTCGTTATTGACGGCGATGATGCTGCAATTCTTATAGGCAGACGCGGAGAGACAATGGATGCTCTGCAGTATCTTTGCCTGCTGGTAAGCAATCGCACCGGCAAGGATTACTGCAAGATTTCCATAGATGTTGCCAATTACCGCAGTAAGCGCGAAAAGACCCTTGAGGAGCTGGCAAAGAAAATTGCCGCCAAGGTAAAAAAGACACATCATAGCCAGACCCTTGAGCCGATGAATCCCTATGAGCGTAGAATCGTTCACAGCACCATTCAGAAAATCGACGGCGTCAAGTCCGAGTCGGTCGGTGAAGACCCCAACCGCCGTGTGGTTATTTCGCTTGTCGGAAGCAGACGTTACAACGATGACCGTCGCTCGGGCGGCAACCGCTATAACAATTCCGGCAGAGGCGGCAACCGCAATCCGCGAGGCGGATATGCCCGTTCCGGCGGTACAAAGCCGTCGGCAGAGCGCACCGAAGCAGCCGGCAGCACGGCGTCGTCCGAAAAGCCTGCTGAAAAGCCCGCGGAGAATCCTGCAGGAAACGATTCCGAAAAGCTGCTTTATCAGAAAATCGAGTTTTAAGCTTTGATACGGTGAGTTTTCGACATTAAGCCGCAAGAATGTTCAAAAGAGGTGTGAGAGAAATTCCGCACACCTCTTTTTCTTTGCTCAAATTTATTGTAAAATATCCTATTAGTAATCGGAAAACGGAATAAATCTATTTAGACGATATGTAAGACAATGATGCTTATGTGGTGTGATTACCGAAGTAAGTACCTTGACTAACATTTATTATTGAGGTCTGCGAAACAGAATTATAAAAATTCGGTTAAGCTTATATAAAAGCCTGTGAGATGCGGAGCGAAGCGCTGTATTTCATATCGAGATTCGGAAATAAAGCTTTAAGGCAGGTGCTTGTATGTATTATGAGAATACGATAGCGGCGGTCGCTACTCCGGCAGGAGAGGGTGCAATCGGCGTTGTCAGGCTGTCGGGTGACCGTGCGGCGGAAATTGCCGACAGAGTGTTTTTTGCCGACGATAAAAAACCGTTAGTGTCTGCGAGAGGATATACCGTGAGACTCGGTCGTGTGCGGGATGCAGACGGCAGGATAATCGACCGCGCGATTGCCCTTGTTTTTCGCGCTCCGAAAAGCTATACTGGTGAGGATGTTGTCGAAATTCAATGCCACGGCGGAGAAATTGTCCTTGAACGCACTCTTCGCCGTTTACTCGATGAGGGAGCCGAGCCTGCCGCCGCCGGCGAATTTACACGCCGTGCATTCGAGAACGGTAAGATGTCGTTGACCGAGGCTGAAGCTGTCGCAGAGCTGATCTCAGCGTCATCGCGGCAGGGAGAAGCCGCTGCCGCTTCTCTTGTCGACGGTGAGCTTCATCGCCGTACACTCGAAATTAAGCAGCAATTAATCGTAATTCAGAGCGCTATTGCCGCCGGAATTGATTTTCCTGAGGAGGATGTTGAGGAGGTAGATACTGCGGAGCTGTCGACAGAGCTTGCGAATATCTGCTCAGTCCTGAAGAGGTTAGTCGATTCCTACGAGAGTGGGCGAGCGGTGCTCAGAGGAATTCCCGTTACTATTGTCGGAAGTCCGAACGTAGGCAAAAGCACGCTGATGAATCTGATGTCGGGATATGAACGCGCAATTGTTGCGCCTATTGCCGGTACGACAAGAGACGTGCTGGAGCAGAGAGTTCGTTTGGCGGGTCTTACGCTGATTTTGTCCGATACGGCGGGAATTCATGACAGCTCCGATATTATTGAGCAGGAGGGTGTGAGCCGCGCCATAAAGAGCATGGAGCAGTCGGCGCTCATTCTTGCCGTCTTTGACAATTCCCGCGAGCTGTCGGGCGACGATAAAAAGCTTATCGAACGATTGAAGGACAGACAGACCGTCGCCATTGTAAATAAGACCGATTTGGATGATAAATTAGACCGCAGATTTATCGAGGACAGTTTCGGCAATGTAGTGTATATAAGTGCAATGAATCCCGATTCATTGCCATTACTTGAACAGGCGATAAAGGAACAGAGCGGTGCGGCTAAACTGTCACCCGATGAGCCGGTACTTGCCACCGAGCGTCAGCGACGGTGTACCGCCGCCGCCGCCGTTGCCGTAAAAAATGCGCTCGATGCATTGCGTGATAATGCTTTCGACGCAGCTTATGCAAGTATTTCGGAAGCGATTGAGTCACTTTGCGAGCTTGACGGGGAAAATCCCGTAGAAGCTGTCTTAGACGAGGTTTTCAGCAGATTCTGTGTTGGAAAATAAATTAAATTCACAGTCGATTGACACGGTCAACAAGCCGAATACGTATTGTAAATTATTAAAGCCGCCGCTTTTGTTGAAGCGACGGCTGTTTTTTTCGTTTATATATCTTACATAATTACTTTGTCGAGAGAATAGTAGCTGACGGCTTTTTGGTCAAGATTGAGGTTTACCGAGTCTTTACCGCCCTCTATATAGTCATTGAATTCATCACTGACAAGCGATTCGACCATTTCATAGGTGTGCTCTTGCCATGCGTCGGCATCGTTGGTTTCTCTGCCGAAAATGTAGATATGAGTGTAGTCGAGGAAGTAGTCGAACTCACCCGGCTCAAGCTCAAAGAGAGCATTGACAACTCGGCTGTCAAGGTCGGTCGTACCCTGCTTAAGTGTCAAATCGGTGTCGATATACTGGTGGAACTCGGCTTTTTCGTGTCGTGCAAGCTCAAAGAGCGGGTCAGCATATTGATTGAATGCTTCCTCATAGCTCTTGCCGCTTTTGAGAGCTGCTACCATTTTTTCGGTGTCTGCACGAAGCTCCGCAATTCCGTCGACACCAAGCTCGTTGTATGCAGAATAGGACATTGGAAGCTCCATGACGGTTGCCGTACAGTACAAGCGGTCGTACTCATCGGCAATTTTGTTATCCGGAACCTTGAACTCCGCACCGTCATCTATGTACAGTGCTTCAAGAATCATACTCTTTTTGTAGCTGTTCATTGCCGCTTTGGTGTAGCTTTCATAGCCTATCCCGTTGCGCGTAAATACAGATGAATTGCTGTTCCAATTGCTGTAAATCATATATGTGAAATTCAATTGCTCATCGTCGGTTATTTCGATTCCGAGCCGGTCAAATTCTTCTTCCAAAAATATGTATTCACGCAGACCGTCTACCGTTTCGCGAGCTATCCATTGGCGACCTGAAACATCCTCAATCTGCATTTCGTATACGGTTTTCAGGTCGGAAACATAACTGTCGCCGTAAACCATAGCATTATCGGCGGCAACAAGCTGATAATAAAGGTATATTCCTGCCGGTATCTCGATGCCGTCGCCGGTGCCGACTATCATAGGATTATAGCATCCGCACAACATAAATGAAACCGCAATAGCGGTAATCAGAGCGATTATCTTCTTCAAAATAAGCACCTCCGTGCCGTTCTTTACATAATAATATATCATATATTATATACTAAACATCATTTTGTAGCAAGAGAAATCGTGTTTTGCGGCAGCTTCGGATAATTTCCAAAAAATTACTATTATGCAGTTTTTTGCATAGCAAAATTACCAGAATATTCCTGCATTTTTGAGCTATGCGAGATATACATCCGTTTACTATTTTGAAGCGTAAACGAGCATTAATTGCACTTGCAGCACCTTACCAAACGGTTTTGTATGGTATTGCTTTCTACTCTTTGCCGGTAAAAACGGAGCAATTTGCCACGTTCCTTTACAAGTTTGGTTGAATTACTTTAACAACGGTAATTATACCTAAGAGTACAGGCATATATTATACAAATTGTAATATATAATAAATATATTAAAAAACTAACCGTTCGTTTATTTGGTTACTTGATAACACAGTAAACGAACGGTTATGATTAATATTATTCGGTTTTAGGGTTCAAAATCAGTTTTCTTCGTTTAAAACGTACTTTTCTATGGCAATTGCCACGCCGTCCTCGTCGTTGGAAAGGGTTATTTCCTTGGCAACGGTTTTAAGCTCGGGGACAGCATTTGCGACGGCAACGGGCATACCGGCGGCTTTGAGAAGGAGAATATCATTGAGACCGTCGCCGAATGCGATCATTTCCTCGGGCTTGATGCCCAACTCGCGTCCGAGACGGATAAGACCGTTGCCCTTGTCGCCCTGCTTGGCATTAACCTCCATATTGTAGTCAAATGCGGCGGCGATAGAAACATTGTCCCATGTTTCTACTATATTCCAAACCTTCCAGCGCTCGGAAGGCTCATTGAAATAAACGTCTATTTTTTCTACTGTAAATTCGGGGTGATTTTCGAGATATGTTCTCATATCGGGCTGAAGCGGCGCAGGAAGATATGGGTTGCCCTGCAGATCGGGCGGCAAACCTCTGCCGGGCTGCTTGCCGTGATACTCATAATATACTGTCTTTTCCGCAAACAGATGCCACATTGCGCCGTAAGGCTCGAGCAGATCCATTACCTTAAAGATTATCTCATGTGCGAGCGGCTCAACATAGAGATTTTTCTTTTCTTTAAGGTTGTAGGCAAGAGCACCGTTTGAAGTCATTACATAGTCAACATAAGGGTAGTTCTTAATCATATCGGGTACGCCGAGCAGAGAACGCCCGGTGGCGGGAACAATTACCACGCCTTTTTCCGCCGCCGCCTTGAGTGCTGCTTCGGTACGGGGAGAAATCTGCTTTGCATCGTTGAGCAGAGTGCCGTCAAGGTCACTTGCTATGAGCTTGTATTTCATAAATTTATCCTTTCATAACAGAACCGCCCAAGAAATTGAGCGGTTCACAGGCTGTTTTACGGGAGGTTATTTTGTTCCGAAAATTCTGTCTCCGGCGTCGCCGAGACCGGGAACTATGTAATCGTTTTCGTTCAGATGGTCATCAACAGCACCGCAGAAGATGGGGACATCGGGATGCTCTGCACTCATACGGTCGATAGCGGGCTGGGCGGCAATGATGCAGACCAAACGCAGGTCAGAAGCACCCTTGGCTTTGAGCAGCTCGATTGCGGCGGTAGCAGAGCCGCCTGTGGCGAACATCGGGTCGACGACGATGACGGTGCTCTTGTCAAGGTCTGCGGGCATTTTACTGTAATATTCTACCGGCAGATGAGTATCGGGGTCACGGTAAAGACCTATATGACCTACCTTGGCGGTCGGGATAAGCTTTTGGATACCGCTGACCATACCGAGACCGGCGCGGAGAATGGGTACAAGCACTATCTGACGGTCGGCAAGCATTTTGGCTGTCATTTTAGCGATGGGTGTTTCGATTTCAACATCGGTAAGCTTGAGGTCACGGGTGACTTCGTATGCCATAAGCATAGATACTTCGTCGACCAGCTCGCGGAAATCCTTGGTGGAAGTTTCCTTGTTTCTCATCAGCGACAGTTTGTGCTGAATGAGAGGATGTTCAAAAACAAAAGCGTTTTTATTCTGCATTATAATAACCCTCCCGAGGTATTTTATTTGTTATGATTTTATCATACAATCAGTCAATTAACAATGCATAAAGCGACTATTTTTGAGATAATCTTTGTCGGTATTTCGTTGCAATTCGTTATTTCCGAGGCAGTTGAAAAAAAGTATAAGATATCTGCTTGACACGGTAATTTTACAGAATAAAATATATAAATGTATTTATATAAAAAGGTCGTATGCGGGACGGCTGAAAAGGGGTTATTATGCGAAAGCTAAGCGATGTTTTTAAAGAGGATTCAAAATACAAGCCGCTGTTTTTGTCTATTCTGACATTCAGTCTCGGCTGTGGTCTGTATCAGGGAGTTATCAGCAACTACCTTGCCGAGATAGTAGGTGTAGAAGAGTTCGATCGCGGTGTTATCGAGTTTTTCCGTGAATTGCCGGGTCTTGCACTTGTTCTGCTGCTGGCTGTGTTCTATATGCTGTCTGCCGAGTCAATTTTTAAGCTCGGAGCGCTTGTAATGCTCGGGGGTATGGCGATGCACGCCGTTTTACCGCCCGACAAGGTTTTAGTTACGATTGCAATTTTTGTTTTTTCACTCGGTGAACATATGCAGCTCGGTATGAAAAGCACGCTGACACTTGAGTATTCAAAGCCGGGCAGAGGAGGAGAGGCGCTCGGTCTGCAAAGCTCGGTTAATCATATCGGTACGTTGATAAGCTACCTTGCAGTTGCAGGGCTGTTTTTGCTTGTCAGCGAAACGCAGGCGTCGTTTAAAGGTGTATTTTGGGCGGCGTTTGTGGTTATTGCACTCGGTACGCTCGCCGGAACAAAGCTGACCGGCAAAAGTGCCGCCGATAAGAATAAGAGCCGCTTTTATTTCAACAAGAAATATACAAAATACTATTTCCTCGAGGTTTTCTACGGCGCACGCAAGCAGGTGTTTATGACCTTCGGACCTTATGTGCTTATCCTATTCTACGGTGCGAGCACCACCGCAATCAGTCTGCTGTTCGCCATCTCGGCGGTTTGCTGTTTCATTGCTTCTCCGTGGGTCGGCAGAATAATCGACAAGCTCGGATATAAGGTTGTAATGATTTCCGATACGATTATACTTGTGGTCGTATGCTTCTTCTACGGGTTTGCTCACCACATATTCCCTCACAATGTCGCATACATAGTTTGCTGCGTCAACTATATATTGGATTCGGTGATTTCGCTCGCTTCTATGGCGTCTAACGTTTATGTTCAGGACCTATCGGATAGCGATGATGAGGTCAGAGCTACCATATCGACCGGAATTTCGGTCAACCATCTTATTACAATTCTGATTGCATTGTTCGGAGGCTGGATTTGGAAAACGCTCGGAATGGAGATACTGTTCATCTTGTCCGCCGTGTTGGGACTGTGCAACAGCGCCTATGCCGCGACAATTAAGCTTCCGAATAAAAGCTGATTTTTGTGCTTAAACCCGTTGCTTCCGTTTGGAAACGACGGGTTTTATCAGCGCTTGCCAAGCTGGTTCGCGGAATCATTTCGTTTATTCTGTGGAAAAAGGGCGTTTGAAAAAACAAATCTCATCGGAAGAAAAGATTGAAAATAAAGCTTTGCGGTATGACGGTATTTCTCCGCAGACCGCATTCTCCGTATTTATTAATTAACACGATTTACAATAAAAGAGGTTTTCAACGCGGAAGGGCAGATGCGTTGAAAACCTCTTGATTTTATCTCAGGTTAAGTCCGACGTTTTTAAGATCGTCGAGCTGACCGATGTCGATGAAGCATTCGCCGGGAACTATGTATGCGCCGACGCGCTTACCGTCGGCACGGCAACGCTCGATAATATCGGTTATCGGTTGGAACTTATCCTTCTCGACATAGCTTAAAAAGTCGGAATTGACAACATAAAATCCGGTATTCATAAGGTATTCGAGTGAGGGCTTCTCGCGCATACCGATAACGGCACTGTTTTCGTCGGTGTCGATAACGCCGTAAGGAATCCGAATTGTCTGACGGGCGCAAACCATTGTGACGGCGTTTTCATCCTCAATATGGCGGCGGACTATTTCTCGGTAGTCTGCCTCGACAACGGAATCACAGTTTACAACAAACATCGGACCGTCACAGCGGTCACGGAAGCAGTACAGACCTCCGCCGGTGCCGAGCGGCTCGGTTTCATCGATAAACTCGAGATTGCACCCTGCATCAACCTCGGAAAAATACGATTTAATCAGGTTTCGTTTGTAATTCACAATAAGCGTGAAATTGCGGCATCCGAATTTCTTGAAACGCTCGATAATATGTTCTGTAATAGTTTTGCTGCCGATAGGCATAAGCGGCTTGGGTAAAATCTCGGTGTAGGGCAACAGGCGTGTGCCGAAGCCGCCTGCCATCATCACGACGGGACAGTCGATGTCAAAAATCTCTCGGTGCAGTGTGAACTGTTCGAAAACGAGTGCGTGCACGATGCCGTCATCATCGGTCATCGGCACGCAGGTCAGATCGCTGCCGGTGAGCAGTGCACGAGCCGCGCCCTCGTGAAAGCCGTGTACTGTCGTGGGCTTGTCGGATGCAGCTCCGCCGACCCCTCCGTCGAGCGAGCCACCCGAAATGAGGTATCGCCGCACATCGCCGTCGGTAACGACGCCGCACAGCCTGTTATCGCCGTCGACAACACACAGTACCTTGTATTCGTTGCTTTCAAGCCTCGTCAGCGCCGACGAGACGGGGATGCTTCGTTCGATGAGATAGTCGTTGAATTGCATAATTTATCATCCTGACGATGTATTTGCCAAAAGGCGAAGGGCTTATTGCGTATCGGATAACCGAAACGGGCATAATACGGAATTTTATTTTCCCAGAATTTCCTTTATCGCGTCGGCAACGGTGTGTACCTGTTCCTCGGTAAGGTTGCTGCTGCACGGCAGATTGAGCACATATTTATGATAGTAAATGCTTTTTTCAAGACGGTAGCTGCGGTATTTGGAGAATGCCGGCAGACGGTGCATAAGCTCCCAGATGGGGCGCGTGCCGATATTGCGCTCGGCGAGCTTTGACATAAGCTCCTCACGGCGTTCTGTCATAAACGAATAGAACCAATAATTCGGATTGCAACGGTCGAGACTGAACGGAAGCAGTTCGATGCCGAGTCGGTTATAAAGCTCGTAGTTTCTCTTTTTGATTTCGATAAAACCGTCGAGCTGTTCAAGCTGTGCCATACCGAGTGCGGCCTGAATGTTGGTCATACGGTAGTTGTAGCCGAGCTCATTGTGGATAAAGCGCACCGCGTCATCCTTTGCCTGCTGTGATTTATATCTCATGTGGGCAAGCTTCTGCGGGTCGCGGGCAACTATCATTCCGCCGCCGCCGGTGGTGATTATCTTGTTGCCGTTGAATGAGAATACACCGATGTCACCTACTGTGCCGGAGTGCATACCGGCGTATCTGCCCGATGTAAATCGACTGCCGAGCGATTCGCAGGCGTCCTCGACTACGGGAATTTTAAATTCCTCGGCAACATCCATAATGGCGTCCATATCGCAGAGATTTCCGAAAACATGAACGGGGGCAATAGCGGCAACGCGAAATCCGGTGGATTTCTCGAATACACGACCGCCGATGTGCTCGCATTCCTCGGTTATAAATTCACGGAGCTTGACGGGGTCAAGGCAGAGAGTATCGTCGCAGTCAACGAAAATCGGATTGGCACCGCAGTAAACGACGGGGTTTACGGTAGCGGCGAAGGTAAGGTCGGGAACGATGACCGCATCGCCCGTCCCTACTCCTAACTCAAGAAAAGCAAGGTGCAGACCGGACGAGCCGTTCTGGCACGCCACGGCGTCGGGTGCTCCGACATAGTCGGCAATGCCTTTTTCAAACTGCGGAATATACGGACCTGCTGTCGAGACCCATTCGCTGTCGATAGCTTCATCCATATACTTGCGCTCATTGCCCGAAAGATTGGGTACGGACAGTCCGATAAATTCTCCCATTTTTACACTTCCTTTTTTGTCTGCTCAATATCGCAGACACAGTCGCGGCTTTACGGTTTTATGCGTCAGCACCGACGGATTTATATACAATTTGTATTAAAACCTGAGATTATACATTATAGATGTCTGTTTTATAAGCGTTCATATTGCTCTTGATCCACTCGATTGTTTCGGCAAGACCGGCGGAAAGGTCATATTTCGGTTCATAGCCGCAAAGACGCTTTATCTTGGAGTTGTCGCCGAGCAGGCGGTTGACCTCACTGTTCTCGGGGCGCAGGCGTTGCTCGTCGCAGACTATTTTCGCCTGCGGGTTGATCTGACGGATAAGCTCGTTTGCCAGTTCACCGATGGAGATTTCGACTCCGGTTGCGATGTTGATCTCCTCGCCAACAGCGGCGGGGCATTGCTCAAGCAGCTCAAAGCCGCGGACGGTATCCTTTACGAAGTTGAAATCACGGGTCGGAGTGAGAGAGCCGAGCTTGATTTCCGTTTTGCCGTCTAACAGCTGGCTGATGACGGTGGGAATAACAGCTCTCGCCGACTGACGCGGACCGTAGGTATTAAAGGGGCGCACGATTGTTACCGGAAGATTAAATGAGCGGTAGAAGCTCTCGGCAAGACGGTCGGCACCGATTTTGGTGGCGGAATAAGGTGACTGCCCCTGATACGGGTGATGCTCGTCGATGGGGACATACTGTGCCGTGCCGTAGACCTCTGAGGTCGAGGTGACAAGCACTCTGCCTGTGTCGAGCATACGCGCCGCCTGCAAAACATTGAGGGTACCCTTTATATTGGTGTCGACATAGCTGTCAGGCGAATGATAGCTGAACGGAATTGCGATGAGAGCGGCAAGATGAAACACCGACTCACAGCCCTTCATTGCCTCACGAACGCCGTTTGGGTCGCGGACATCACCACAAAAAACGTCGATAGAATCAAGCACATTGCGGTCGAGCGAATCAAGCCAGCCCCAACGGTTGAAGGAATTGTAAAATGAAAAAGCACGGACATCGTAGCCGTCGGCGACCAAGCGCTCAACCAAGTGACTGCCGATAAAACCGTCTGCACCGGTAACTAATACTTTTTTGCCCATAACAGACCTCGCATTTTTCGGTTGCACCGCACTGTTACAACATCTAAGCGGCGGTGTTTCCATATTCCTTTATATAATACAACTTACGAATGAGTTTATCAACCTTTTGTGAAAAGGTATGGTTGTTTGCGGACCTGACGAATAAAGCTTTTTTCCGTGATCGGAATGACGGTTCTGTTTTTGGATTTTGATTTCTGTCCTTGTGAGAACCGACAGACGACCCTGCCGTCAGGGAAATTATGGATAAGTCTGTGATGTCGGTCGGTTACTCTGCGGTGCTGTCTGCTGCCGCTTTCGCAGCGGCTTTTGCTTTTTCGGTGCGGCAGTCGGCAAGTGTGTTGATGATAGCAAATACCGTGTCAGTCGGTTCACCGTAGCGCGAATCGACGGCAATATAGCTCTTGCCCTTGGCGGAGTACATTGCCCTTCCCGGTGCTTCCTTTATCGCCTTTCGCACCGACGCTTCATCGAGATTATCTCCGTAAAGCAGTATGGCGCCTTCTTTTTGCGAAATCTCGTACAGACCCGCTTCTCCTCCTCTTGCGCGGAGAAGCGACACCGTTACAAGACCGTTCACGCAGGCGGGAGCTTTACCGAATCGGTCTCGCAGCTCGTTGTGAATGTCATCGGCGTTCTCCGGCGTTTCAATAGCTGCGATTTTCTTGTACATTTCGATTCGGCTCTCGCTGTCTGGAATGTATTTTTCGGGAATATATGCATCGATAGGCAGGTCGACGAGACATTCTACCCTTTCGGGCTTGGGCGGTATTCCCTTTTCGTCGTTTACCGCTTGTTCGAGAATGTCGACATATGTGTCATAACCGACCGCTTGAATGTGTCCCGATTGCCTTGCACTGAGAACACTGCCGGCGCCTCTGATTTGCAGGTCGCGCATTGCTATTTTAAAGCCGCTGCCGAAGCTGGTGAAATCGCGGATTGCCGATAATCTCTTGGTGGCAACCTCGGTCAGAATCCGGTCCTTGCGGAAGGTGAAATACGCATAGGCGCGGCGGGACGAACGTCCGACGCGTCCTCTTATCTGATAGAGCTGTGCAAGACCGAGATGGTCGGCGTTCTCGATAATCAGCGTGTTGCAGTTGGCGACGTCGACTCCCGTTTCGATAATGGTTGTGCAGACCAGCACATCAACCTCGCCTGCCGACAGTCTGCGCCAAACGTCGGACAGTTGTTCCTCACTCATCTGACCGTGAGCGACCTCGACGGTTGCATCGGGCGCAAGTCTGCGGATACGCTCCGCACAGCTGTCTATCGTTTCAACACGGTTGTGCAGATAATATACTTGACCGCCTCTTGCAAGCTCTCGCTTGATTGCATCGCCTATTACGCCGTCATCGTATTCCATAACATAGGTTTGCACGGGATAGCGGTCAAACGGAGGTGTTTCGATTACCGACATATCGCGCAGACCCGACATAGCCATATTGAGCGTTCTCGGGATAGGTGTTGCCGACAGCGTGAGCACGTCGATATTGTTGAATTTCTGTTTTAATTTTTCCTTATGCGATACGCCGAAGCGCTGTTCCTCATCTACAATCAGCAGACCTAATTTTTTAAACTGAATATCCTTTTGCAACAGACGGTGTGTTCCGATTGCGATATCAACCGTACCATTCTTGATGCCGGCAACTGCTTCTTTTATTTCTTTGGGTGTCGAAAATCTCGACAGCATAGCTATTTTAATCGGATATGCCGACATACGCTCGCTGAAGGTTCCGAGATGCTGCCATGCCAAAATTGTGGTGGGAACGAGCACGGCGCACTGATAGGAATTGGTGACACAGCGAAATGCCGCGCGCAGAGCAACCTCAGTTTTGCCGACGCCTACGTCGCCGCACAGCAGTCTGTCCATCGGCTTCTGAGCGAGCATATCCTCACGAATATCCCTTACCGCTCGGAGCTGGTCCTCGGTTTCCTCATATATAAATCTGTCCTCGAAATCGTCCTGCCAGTCGCCGATATCCTCAAAGGCTATTCCGGCTGCTTTTTCGCGCTGTGCGTACAGCTCGATAAGCTCCTTTGCCATTTCTCTGACAGAGCGGTAGACCGCCTGTTTTGTTTTTTGCCAGTCTCCCGAATGAAGCCGCGCAATCTGCACCTTGCCGTCGTCGTGAGGAGCGACGTATTCCGATACCATATCAAGCTGTGTTACCGGCACATACAGAGTGTCACTGCCCTTATATTGAATTTTGATATAATCGCGAACAAGTCCGTGGTGGTCGACGCGCTGTATTCCCTCAAAGATACCGATTCCGTGGTTTTTGTGAACGATGTAGTCGCCGACGTGCAAATCCTCAAGTGAACCGAAAGCCTTTCGGTCGGGAGCTTTGTCGTGTCTCGGCGGATTTTTCTTTTCGCTTGTGCGGTTCTCCGACATTATGACATATTTAGCCTGCGGGAACACCGCGCCTGACGACAGCGACCCGACTCCGATTGCGATACATCCCGAGCGGGGCGGCTCACGGTCGATGTCGATAACGGAAAAGCCCGCGCTGACGAGGTCGCGCATAAGTGTTGATTTTGCCTTGTCGGTAGAAGCAAGAAGCGTTATCGAAAATCCACTCCCGACATAGCCGTTAAGCTCCTCGGTAAGCGAGGTCAGCTCGAGTGTGAAGCGGGGTACGACATTGGCATTGATGTTGATTAGCTCGGACAGCTTTGCGTCGATACTGCGGACGAAAAAGTCGGTGTATACAGTCGGGAAGCTTCGCCAATCCACATCGAAATCCGAAAAATATGCCGAGCATTCATCGAGGATATAACCCTGAGCAGCCAGTGCCGACAGCTCATCAAACCGCATAGCGGCGAGCGAGGATGCGCGTTCCTTTATTGCGTTAGGCTCGCAGAGCATAACGACCGCATCCTTCATATAGTCCAAAAGAGTTGCCGATTCGGGATAGCAGTATGGCAGATATCGGTCGCAGTTATCAGGAATCGAACCGCCTTTGATCAGGTCAATGTCGCGGGAAACAAGCTTGGAAAAGGTCTCGGACTTTGATTTTTTGAGTAACGATTCCAAAATTTCCGTGGCACGGTCGGGCTGACCGAGAGAAACCTCTCTTGCCGGTGTTACCGAAATGGCGTGTACCGGTGCGGAGCGGCGCTGTGTCAGCGGGTCAAACGGAGAAATCGAGTCAATTTCGTTGCCGAAAAATTCTATTCTGACCGGTTCGGAGCGTCCGACCGGGAAAAGGTCGACTATTCCGCCGCGCTGTGCGAAGCATCCCGCACCCTCGACCTTATCAAGTCGTGTGTAGCCGCTTGCGACGAGTTTTGACATGAGCGATTTCATTTCGATAATGTCGCCTTGACGCAGAAGGAACGAATTTTCGCGGTATATTTCGAGAGGCATGGTATGCTGACAGATTGCCTCTATAGGCGCACAGACAACCGTTCGGTCACCGTCGGCAAGCGAGCCGAGCACCGACAGACGGCTGACCTCGGCGTCGTGAGACGAGCCGGCAACGTCGAGCAATATGAAGTCACGGGAGGGATAGACAACGGCGTCGACAGATGCGCCGACCAGGTCGGCGCAGGCCTTGGCGGCGTCGGAATCCGACGAGAAAACCATCAGTATGCTTCGGTCAAGACGCTCGGACAGTGCCGCCGCAAACAACTCGCGATGTACGGTATGAGCGCCGAAAACCGCTGAGTTTTTCCCCTTTTCGGCTGCTGAAACTATCGCATCAAATCCATCGCTCGATAAAATCGGCTGTAAAAGCTCCATAGCTTATTTCCTTATAATGTGTATTGTATTTCAAAAATCGTGAACCTTTTAAGTATATCAAATTTAACGGAAATATAAAAGACCTCGGGTAATACGTGTGTGACGTTGAAACCGATACTCGAAATACGCTGTTGTTCTCCGCGTCTGCCGTTACCTATCCTCTGTCCTCCGTTTTTGTCCACTGCATCATTATGTGCGGAATACCGTCCTCAAGGAACACATCGCTTGTCTGTACAAAGCCGCATTTTTCGTACAGTCCTCTTGCGTAAGTCTGCGCTTCAAGCACGATTTTGTCGGTGTTGTAATATTCAATCGCTGTTTCTATGCCGAGCCTCACCACTTTCGTGCCGTAACCGAGTCGGCGTTTGACGGCGATAACCCGTCCTATAGCTACCTCTCCGAAAGGATTTGTGCGGTCGAGAACGCGGCAGTAGGCGGTGATACCGTCCTTATCGCGGAGCATAATATGTATTGCGTGAGAATCAAGACCGTCAATTTCCTGATAGGGGCAGTTCTGCTCCACCACAAATACCGATACGCGCAGACGGTAGATTTCTTCAAGCTCTGTGAGGGTCAGCTCGTCAAAGCTTTTTATTACCGCGGTAAATTCGTTTTGCATAATTATTAAACCTCACCGGTGATATATGAATATATAAATGCTCATATAAAATATATTACAGCTTGATTTGATTGACAACGGAATAATTTTTATTTAACATATAATTTATAATACAATATATTTGTCGGCATTTCCATTGCCGATTTACGGAGGAATATTATGGGTGTTTTTATTATTGCCGAAGCGGGAGTTAATCACAACGGAGATATAGAGCTTGCCAAAAAGCTGGTAGATGCTGCTGTCGAGGCAGGCGCAGATTCGGTTAAGTTCCAGACATTTATTCCGGAAAACGTTATTTCCGAATTTGCCGAAAAGGCGGAATATCAGGTGGCGTCGACGGGCGGAGACGAGAGCCAGCTCGATATGGTGCGCAAGCTTCAGCTGACCTTTGACCAGTTCCGTGACCTGCAGGCGTACTGTTCCGAGAAAGGAATAATGTTTCTGTCCACTCCGTTCGACCTCGAGTCGCTCGATTTTCTTGACAGCATCGGTATGCCGATTTTCAAGATTCCGTCGGGTGAAATCACAAATCTGCCGTTGCTTTTGAGAGCCGCAGAGCTTAAAAAGCCTATTATTCTGTCGACGGGTATGAGCACTCTTGACGAGGTATCCGAGGCGCGCAGGATTCTGCTCGACAACGGATGTCCCGAGGTTACACTCCTGCACTGCAATACAGAGTATCCGACACCGTTTGAGGACGCCAACATTATGGCTATGCTAAATCTGCGCGACGAGTTTGGCGGCAAGGTCGGATATTCCGACCACACGCTCGGTATCGAAGCACCCGTGGCGGCTGTGGCACTCGGTGCAGAGGTCGTTGAAAAGCATATGACGCTCGATAAGACAATGCCCGGACCTGACCATTCCTGTTCGCTCGAGCCGCAGGAGATGAAGGCTATGGTTTGTGCCATTCGCAACATCGAAAAGGCGCTCGGCACCGGACGGAAGGAGCCGAGCGAATCGGAGAAAAAGAATATGGCGATTGCCCGCAAGAGCATTATCGCCAAGTGTGACATTAAAAAGGGTGAGGTGCTGAGTGAGGAAAATCTCACGGTAAAGCGTCCCGGCGACGGCGTAAGTCCTATGAAATGGTTTGACATTATCGGCACGACCGCCGTACGTGACTTTAGAAGAGACGAAAAAATAGAGCTTTAATCTGCACTTTGAGCCGAATGAAATTTCCGACACGGTAAATGCTGCGTTGGGTTCACCTGTGCCATTTCGGAGTTGATGAGATGAAAAAACAAAAAAACATTCTTGGCGTGGCAATGCTGATTGCGGCAGTGCTCGCGCTTGCCGCTTCTGCCGCGGCGGAAATTCTGACCGTTCGCCGAAGCAACGCCGAGTTGCCCGAAAAGGTAGAGCTTGCCGCCGGAGATTTTTACGGTTGGGAATTCGACACGACCGACAAGGGATATTATTATACCCTCGCCTACAACTCATATTTTGAAATTGACGGCATAGACGTCGGCAGAGTTACCGATATTGAGGTGTATATGAATCGCTCCGATTACGATGTTACTGAAACGGTGCTGTATTGGCACGGCGTTAAATCGGGTATCGAGGGTGAATTTATGATGGCGCTTTCCGAAACCTCGGACGGAGTATGGACGGCGAGCTGTGACATACAGTCGCTTGATTACATACGATTCTATCCCACCGAAAAGGTCCGCAGCGACATAACCTTTGACGGTATTGTGCTCAACGGAAACTCTGCGCCGTCAACCGTTTCCGTGCCGCGGATCGCCGTTATGTGGCTTGCCGCGTCGGCTGTTCTGTCGGGAATTTATATATTTATCTGTTTTATCAAAAACAAAAAAGCTCCCACGCACCTGACGGCGCTTGTGTCGGTAATGGCGTCAGCGGCGGGCGGAGTGGCGGGCTTGACCGCCGGAGGTATGTTTACCGCCGCGTCCGCAATCGGCGATATGCTCGGGCTGTTTGCCGCCGCCGCAATGTTTGCAGTCTGGTGGCTGATGGTGTGGATTGTTCGCATCAAAAAAACGGAGAACAGAGCTTTTGCGGCGGTTTTGCTGCTCGGCTCGCTGTTTGCCGTTGTAGGTGCTCCGCTCCAGGCTCCCGACGAAACATTTCATTTTATACGCGCTTACACCGTTTCGGAGCTGAGATTTGATTTTGATTACGACTACAAGCTGCCCGATGACGTTGAGCTGATGTACAGCTGTTTCCCTGCCGAGATGAACAACGGCAAGCTGCTCTACGGCGGAAGGTCGGTGACCGATGCAATGAAGCTGTATTTTGCCGGCGGTACGGTTGACTCGGAGCATAAGAGCAACGTACAGCTCATTTTGCCCTATATTCCCGCCGCTGTCGGTATTGCCGCCGCTCGGCTGTTCACCTCAAGGGCGCTGTTTATGATGTGGGCGGCGAGAATCGCCCAAGCTGTTTTCTATGCCTTTTGCGTTCGTTTTGCTCTCAAAAAAGCCAAGCGCTACCGCTCTGCGCTTATTCTTATGACATTGTTCCCGATGACGCTTTTTATGGTGTCGATGGTGTCATACGACTCGATGTTTCTCAGCTCGTTTGCCGTGTTTGCCGGTCTGTGCCTCGGCGGCACACCGAGCAGGAGAGATATAGCCGCGATGATTGTCTCGTTTGCGGTAATCGTTATGATTAAGCCGATATATATTCCGCTTGCCTTGCTGATGATGCTTATGCCCGCGCAGGAGCTTGCGGCAAAAAGGCGGATGTCGATTATTGCCGCGTGCATCATTTCCGGAATTCTGCTGTGGCTTGCCTCGCTGTGGTACGCTTCGGCTGTCGCCGTGAATATCACCGCTACGGAGGATTTGGCGGGTGTTGACCGAATGGCTCAGATAAAATATGTGCTGTCACAGCCGATACGGTATATCGCCGTTATGCTGGTTGACGGTTATCAGAATCTTTTTTACCTCGGCACCTTCGGAATGTTCGGTACGCTCGACGTCTCAGCACGCCTTACCAATCTGATTTCTCCATGTGTCGCCGCGGTTGTTTCGGTGCTGTCGGCACGCGAAACGGAAAAGTTAAGAAAAGGCGATATATGGCTCTGTTCCGAACTTATCGTCGGTATGTATGTCCTAATTGTCACCGGGTTTTATGTTACATGGTCTACGCTCGGAAGTACCTCGATTTTAGGAGTTCAGAGCCGATATTTTATACCGCTTATTCTGCCGGCTTCGCTGCTTATATCAAAAGCGTCATCGCGCTTCGTTACCGAGACCGCCGATACTCAAAATACCGCGCTTGCACTCACTGCGGCACTCTCGGCTGTATCAGTTGTCGAAATTTTTGCCGAATATTATTTAATGTAGGTGTTTTTTGTATTATTTTCATTGATTGTTTTTTTTCTATATGATAAAATGAAAACTATTAATAGTTTGTTAATAAAATAATCAACCTTTGTATACACTTGAATTTTTATAATGTGATAAAATGTTTTCACAATAAGGGTGAAATGTGCATTCGCTCGGTGGTATGCGGGGTATAATGTTTGATGAAAAGAGGAATGGGGAATGGACTATTCTGAGCTTTTGGCTAATGCAATTAAGGCTTTCCTGGATGAAAGAGATATCCTCTACGGCTTCAGCGAAGAAGAGGGTCGGTTTATTACCGATTTTACCATAGATGAAACCGGAGAAGAGGTAGAGGTGGCTATCGCCGTGCTTGAGGACGGGTTTGCCTGCTATGTTATGCTCCCGTGGGTTTTCGATTCCGATTACTACCCGTATGTGGGCGAGTTCCTTCATCGCGCCAATTACGGTTTGCTGAACGGGAATTTTGAGCTTGATTACGAAAACGGAGCGATTCAGTATAAGACGTTCGGATATTGCCCCGACGAAAAGGTGAGCAATGATGTGCTCGAGGCGGTACTGCTCGGACCTCTCGTTGTAATAGACCACTATATCGGCGGACTTCGCAAGCTTATGAATAAGCCCAATTCTAATATCGCCCGACTCATTGCCGAGCTTGATGTTTAACTGCGGTATCATAATTAACCCGGAGGTGAAGCAGCAAAATGGAAATAGCTAATAATTTCGGTAACAATGTCAGTGTCACGAACGACAATAGTAAAAAACGTTCCTCTACTGTCATACTCAAGCGTAAAGGCACTGCTGATCAGATTCTCGGCAAGGATAACGTTATCAATAAATCACAATTTAAAAGTGAAATTTATGATTTCTCCAAGGACCTCAAGGACTCGGTGAATAATAATTTCTCCGACCTCGCCAAAGAGTCAAAGGTAACTACTGTGGAAGTGCCTTTGACGTCGATTGACAAGGAAAAGCTGAGTGTCAACGAGAAAAACGAATACGAAAAAAAGATTGAAAAAGTCAACGAGTCCGCTATGAAAAAGACTCTTGATGATAAAAATATTAACAAAGAAGACGTCCAAAACCTTACCGGAGAAAAAAAGAAGGATTTCGATAAAGCTCTGCAGGAGAACACCGAGAACATCGCCCAAAAAGAAAAAATGAAGATGAAGCTCGGAGAACGCAGTGATATTACGATCGGCAACAAAAAGGGTTTAAAGGAATATATCGCGGACGATAATACTAAATGGCTCGGTAAAAAAGCGGTAAACTGTCTCGGAATTTACAAACCGGCAAAGCCCTTGATCTCCGATGTCGGCAAAAGCATTCAGAATCTCGTTGACCCTGATACCGCCGTCGATGTCTTTACCGGCAAGACTGCCGAAGGTGAGGAAAATATCACATTCCAGCGTGAAATTACCGGCAAGGTTGTAGATAAAGAAACACTCGACCTCGAAAAGTTCTCCAAGAATCCCGATAAGGCTACCCCCGAGGAGTTAAAGAAAGTCGAAGAGCTCGGCAATCAGATTTTGCGTGAGCACGTCACCGACTGGCTTATGTGCAATTTCGATACCAGCGGCAACAACTTTGTTGTGACCACCGATGAAAGCAACAATATGGTACTGCATGGTGTGAACAAAGAGAACTCATTTGAAAAAATACTTGCCACCGATGCGCAGAATATGAGTCCCAAGTCAAAGCCGAACTCCGATACGCTTTACAAGGCAGTGTTCGATAAGTATGCCAAGGGCGAAATAAATCTTAACATTGATTTTATGAAGGATAAGGTAAAAGAGATTGTCGAAATGGATAACGGCAAATATATGGAACAATTTTCCGACTATCTCAACCATGTCCGTGAAAAAGACCCCTCAAAGTATGCTCAGACCTATCAGAACATTTTAGCGCGCAAAAATAATCTCGGCAGAGATTACAACAATATGTTCACCGACCTCATCAATGAACGTATAAAGAATACGGAGGAAAAGAATCCCAAGGAAGCCGAGAGATTAAAGAATACCTATCTGAACAACAGAGATAAAAAATTAAATGCCTTTAAGGAAAAGAACTATACTGCGCTTGACTACGCAAGATCGCGTCTGACAAAATTCCGTGAAGAAGGATATTCGAAAATCGGCAGGTTTGGCAAAAATGGAGATGGCGTAAGGATGATGCTTGCCGCCGCTCAGCTCGGTAATCAGATTAACCAGATAGAAGCCGAAAAAACCATGAGCCGTAAGGAAAAGGATAATAAAATCAGAGAACTGACTTCTCCGAAGAATATTCAGAAGTATGCCAATTCTCTGAAAAACGACGAGCGTGTAAAAGCGCTTGTAGAAGCGGTAAGCAATAAGGAAGTTAAGCCGTCGGATTTCAAGAACTCCAAGGAATTTATTAAGGGAATGATTAGCAAGCATAAGGAGCTTGCCGCGCAAAGAGCAATCAAGAGAAAGGAAGAGCTCCAGAAAGCTGCCGAGAAAAAGAGAAAAGAAGAAGAGAAGAAAAAAGAAAAAGAGAACAAGAAAGAAAAAGAGAAAGAGAAAAAGGAAGAAAAGGAAAAGTCAAAGGATAAAAAGGGCGCAATAAAAGCAGCATAGTCGCTTGATTGAATGGAGTGGGTTTTTACCTACTCCATTTTAATTAAATGCGATATACAGGTTTATATCGTTGGGAGGTGAAACGACAAAATGGAGAGCAACAAATACAGCAACAGAATAAGCCTTTCGGGTAGAAAATCCATATTCAATCTCGGGTCGCCCGAGCAGGAGAATATGATTAAAGAGCTGCAGAAATCTGCCGAAAAGGCAGACAGCAAGGATGAGCTTAAGTCTAATCTGAGACACAAGTTTTACGATTTCAGCAAAAGTATAGTAACTTCGCTCAAAAAGTGGTTTTCACGATCCTCCGTCGAGCCGGAAAAAAAGATGGTTTCCGTTCCGCTGTCATCCATCAACAGGATAAATCTTGAGGATAACGAGAGAATGAAGATTGACAGCGAAATTATCAATACAAGAAATACTGTCACCGAGTCGACAATGTCGTCCTTTTCCTTGAAATCCGACCAAGATTATCAGGAGTTGTCCGATGAATCACGCGCAAGCTACGACACAGCGCTTAAAAGTAATATCAGCCATGCCCTTAATCATAAAATGGTAAATATAGAGTTGGGCAACCGGCATGATGTTCATCTCGGCGGAACAAAGCCGATGAAGGAATATTACGGTCAGGACAAAAGCCGTTGGCTTAGCAAGCAGGCGGTAAACTGCCTCGGCTACTATAAAAAAGAGGGAGTTTTGCTAACAGTGGCGGGAGCCAATATGCAGAAGCTGGTCGACTCCGCTACCGCTGTCGATGCGTTTTCGGGCAGAACCGACGAAGACGGTGAGGTATCGTTTCAGCGCAGACTCGACAATGTGGTGGGCAAGAGCGTAATCGACCTGTTCAAGTTCAGCCGCCACCCCGAGCTTGCCGACAACGACACCTTTGCCAAGGTTGAGGAGATGGGCGACCAGATTTTGCGAGAGCACATAACAGACTGGCTTATGTGCAACTTCGATACCAAGGGAGAGAACTTTATTGTTACGCGAGGAAGTGATGATAAATTAGTTCTGCACGGTATAGATAAGGAGGCGGGCTTTAATAAGATTCTGTCTCCGGGTGCACAGCACATGAGTACCACCTACAAGCCACACGCCAACAACACATTGTACAACGTCGTTTTTGATAAATTTGCCAAGGGCGAAATGAATCTCGACCTTACGGTTATGAAGGATAAGGTGAACGAGATAGTTAATATGGACGACGATCGGTATATGTCAATGTTTGACGATTACCTATCGCATATCCGTGAAAAGGACCCGTCAAAATACACGCAGACCTATATGAATATTCTGAACAGAAAAAACAATCTCGGCGCGGAATACAACAGATTTTTTACCGAACTTGTAAATGAGCGTATAGAAAATGTTAAGAACGATTATCCCGAAGAGGTAGACAGACTGAATGAGCTGTATCTGTCAAACGAAGGGAAAAAGGTCGGAATTTTCGAAGAAAAACAGCTATCCGCAGTAGAGCTTGCGAAAAACAGAATAACACAGCTTCGCGAGGACGGTTTCTCCAAGGCGGGAAGATTTTTCAGCGGAGACGAAGGTGTGAGGGAAATGTTGGTTGCCGCCCGGCTTGAAAAGGAAATTCAGAATATTTCGTCCGACAAGACGATCACAGCCGAGCAAAAAGATACAAAGATAAAAGAGATTACATCTGTCGGAAAAATAGGCGAAATGCTCCAAAACATCAAAAAGAACGATACGGTTAAGGATTTGGTCAAGGCAGTCGGCAAAAAGGAAGTCAACCCTGCCGCTTACAAGAATTCCCGTGCTTTTACCGATGGAATGTTGAAAAAGTATGCGCAGTTAAATGCGGTGAAGCAGAAATCGGCAAAGAACGAAAAAACCGTCCAAAATACCAGGACAAAAGGTACCGAAACGAGAGCAAGACAGTCTACTGTACGAGGTGCAATATAGTAAAAAATGAGCAGACCGCGCGGCCTGCTCATTTTTATATACTTGTTTCGGATTACAATCAGGCAATAACCATCTTATCCATACGGGTTTCATTGATAACGCACAGGTAGCTCTTGCCGGTGTTGACGCGCAGCTCTTCTCCGTCGTCGGTGGTGAAGACGAAGTTGGAGGAGAAATCGTCCTTTGTCCATGTGAGGTGCTGATACTGACCCTGCGAGAAGTAGTAAGCTTCGCCGCCCTCCTCGTAATAAGCGTGGATGAGATCGGTGCCGGAGTTGAAGTCGATATGGCAGAAGATTACGAAAGCGTTGTCAAAAGCAAGCTGTTTGTTGTCGTTGCCGGCGTCAACCTGAGCATTGCCGCGCTGATATTTGAGGTATTTGCCGCTTTCGGCATCATAACGCAGGTCAAGATCGTACATAGAGTTGGCGGACAGCGGGCAGGTGACCGAACCGGCGGCACCGGTGGTCGGTACAACCTTTTCCTCATCGGGGTCGATGAAGTTGAAGGCGGAAATGCTGGAGGTGGAATCGGTCTTCATACCGGAGGACTCGATGGACTTGAGAATAGATGCACCGCTAGTCATAGCGGTATGCTCGTAAGAATATTTGCCAAGACGCTCGGGATCTCTCCAATATACGTTTAGGTTATAGTAACCGTCGAGTGTGCGGATGCCGTAAGCCTCCATAACCTCGTCGGCGAATACCGACGTACCGATATGAACGATAATGGGGTTGAGCGGGAAGGTCGCCTCGATAAACTGGTCACGCAGAGAACGGACGGAGCCTATCTTTTCAATCTCACGTGTGTCGGAGAACATAGCCATAAGACGGGTTATGCCGCCCTCGGTCTCTATCTCGTAGATGATATCGGCCTTGGAGATACCGTACTGCGGCCATGCAACATTGATGTTGTTGACTGATACGGCGATGGGACGATAGCCGACGCGGTCGTTGGCAAGGTCATAAAGACCTGTAAGACGGTTGTAGGACTCTTTGGCGGAATCGACAGCGCTAGCGCCCTGCTCACCTGTGCCCTCTACCGAATAGGGGTCGACAACGGTGGAGGACTGAATGCCGGCGTTGACTTCAGCCTCTACAGACTCCTTGGGTCCGCAGCCGACGAGTGTAAGCAGCGATGCCGCAAGAAGCAAAACGGCAATAATTCTTTTCATCAGAAAAATTCTCCTTATATGTTGCGGGGTAATTTTTGTTGCAAATTATATTATACACGACACCTTGCAAAATGTAAATATATCGTACGGCTGGAATAAACTTCCTTTTTTGCCGCAAGGATTCAGATACACAGATGCAAAGAACAGGCATATACGCCGAACATTCGCACATAGGCATGTATTTGAGCCGTTATTGTGTTGAAGCCTGACGGAAAATGCGGTATAATATATTTCATAAATTTTTTCGGGAGCTGTTTATGAAATTAGGTATTGTGGGGTTGCCGAATGTAGGCAAAAGTACGCTTTTTAATGCTATTACCGGAGCCGGTGCTCAGGCGGCGAACTATCCGTTCTGCACAATAGAGCCGAATGTCGGAATGGTTACCGTGCCGGATGAGCGTTTGACATGGCTCTTTGACCAATATAAGCCCAAGAAATTCACTCCTGCCACCGTCGAGTTCGTGGACATTGCGGGACTCGTTGAGGGTGCATCCAAGGGTGAGGGACTCGGCAATAAGTTTTTGTCGCACATTCGCGAGGTTGACGCCATTGTACACGTGGTCAGATGCTTTGAGAACGACGATGTTGTTCACGTCAGCGGTTCGGTTGACCCGTTGCGTGATATAGGCGTTATTGATTTGGAGCTGATTTTGTCTGATATGGAGTTTGTCGAGCGCCGTCTTGACAAGACGGTAAAGGCGATGAAGGGTGATAAGACGCTCAAAGCCGATTGTGATTTTCTCGAACGCCTGCTTGCGTTTTTGTCAGACGGTCACAGCGCCCGCGAGATGGAGCTGAATACCGAAGGGGAAAAGGCGCTTATGGCTGATATGCCGCTTCTGTCGGCAAAGCCGGTCATCTTTGCCGCCAACCTTTCCGATGACGACCTTTTCAACGGTGCCGACAGCAACATACATTATCAAAAGGTAATAGAGCGCGCCGCAGCCTTCAATGCCGGGGTTCTGCCGATATGCGCCAAGGCGGAAGAGGAGATAAGCACACTTTCGGCAGATGAAAAGCTGGAATTTCTCGCCGACCTCGGGATTGAGCAGAGTGGTCTTGACCGCCTTATCAAACAGTGCTATTCTCTGCTCGGACTGATTTCATTCCTCACCGCCGGAGAGGATGAGTGCCGTGCATGGACCATTACCAAGGGCACAAAGGCTCCGCAGGCGGCAGGTAAGATTCACTCCGATTTTGAGCGAGGCTTTATCCGCGCTGAGATAGTCGCCTTTGATGCGCTTAAGGAATGCGGTACAATGAACGCCGCAAAGGAAAAAGGGCTTGTACGCAGTGAGGGCAAGGAATATGTTATGAACGACGGCGATGTTGTGCTGTTTCGTTTCAATGTTTGATTTAGGAGATTTACCTATGAAAATTGCCGTAATATGCGCCCTTGAAAAAGAGATAGAGCTTATTCGCGCTCAGATGCGCGGAGTTACCTACCACACCGGTACATATTCCGTTACCGAGGGAACACTTGCAAACCACATACTCTATGTAACCATCAGCGGTATCGGAAAAACCTGTGCCGCCGCCGCCACTCAGTTTGTTATCGACCGTTTTACACCAGACTGCATTATCAACATCGGTCTTGCCGGCAACACCGACCCCGCTCTTCGAAAGGGTGAAGTCGTAGTAGCGGACAAAGCCGTTTTCCACGATTTTGATCTGCACATTTCGGATTTTTTTGCTCCTTATTACGACGGCTTTGTCTGCAATGAGGCTCTGCACCGTCTCGCATGCACCGCCTGCCGCAATCTGAATCTGCACTTTGCCGTCGGTACGGTTGCGACCGGAGATGTATTCGTAAACGACGAGAAGCTCAAGCTGGATATTATTTCCCGCACATCCTGCCGCTGTGTTGAGATGGAAGGCGCCGCAATAGATAAAGTCGCTTCGCTCAACGGCCTGCCGTTCATAAACATCAAGGTTATTTCCGATTCCGCCGACGAGGACGCCGATGAGGATTTTGCGGCGAGTGTAGACGAATTCACCGATACCGATACCTCCATAGTCTGCGAAATGTGCCGTATTGCCGGAGATATGATTTTTTAATCGGATTCGATGGTATTGCCTAAATAATTGCAAACAAAAAACGCTTCCTTTTATCAAGGAGGCGTTTTATATTTCACAAGCTATTTTCCCGTGTTTCTTATGAACTTAGTTCCGCATTTGGGACAGCAGATTTCTATTTTGCCCTTAAATTTCGGAACCCTTATTCTCTGACGGCAGTTAGGACAGCGGTAGTATTTGTGAGTGGTATCCGAAAGGCGAGCGTAGGTTGTTTTGACCCTGCCTGCGAAGCCTCCGAATACTCGGATGTACCAATCGTTTTCACGGCGGCGGGCAGTCAGGTTTTTGCTTAAAAATCTGAAAACCAAATAGCCGAGCGGTAATAGCGGAATCAGTCTGATTATGGGATTTTTAAAGAATGAGCAGATAATTGAAGTAATGAAGTAAAATACCGCAAGGGCGATGCTAAAACGGTCAAGTCCGTTTCTACCGTATAAAAATCTTTGAAGTTTATTTAAAAAATTATTCATGACAATCTCCGTAAAATGTGCTGTGTCGTTCACAGACGAAAATCTATGCCATAATTATATTCCTTTGACGCAAAATATTCAAGCAAAGGGTTTTATTTGTTTTGTAATTAGATATGTATTATAATATCAAATAAACAGCACCGAAAACAGTCGGTGCGATTTCGCCCTATTACACGGGTAAGGAGTATTTTATGAAAGATAACGGCAATTACGCAGGTCGTGTGATTATTCTCGTTTTGCTCGGCATCGTTGCGGCAACGGTGCTGTCGGCTGTTATTCTGATAACGCTGATGGTTACACCGTCGAAAAGCCGACCGATAGATGTAGGAAACGGTGTCGGAATCGTATCGCTGACCGGCGGTCAGAACGCATGGATAGATGACAGCGTAGAGGCCCACCTGCTCGCCTGTGCGGTGTCGCGGCTCAAGACTACCGATGACACCGGCTTTGACGAGCGACTCTGCAAGCTTATATTTAATTCGGACGGCGGCGAATATTTCGTTACGCTTCTTCGCAGTGATGACGGTCGACTCGCCTTTGAGTTACCCACGGGCGAACGTGTAACGGGTCGTGACAGATATATAAAGCGTCTGCTGTCATACGCCGACCTCGACAACGTGCTCAATCGCTGTGAGCCGGATACACTGTCGGTCAACGGAGTAACGGTTTACGCCTATTCGTATACTTTGAACGGGACATCGTTTTCGGGTGAGCCGATAGTTTTCACCGGTGGCGAGGGCGATGCATCCCGCGTCGAGTTGACGGTGAGCGAGCCGGTAAGCATACTTAATGCCGACGGCGGAGAGCTGTGCATATACGACGAAAACGAAAATATCGTCTACGGAGGAGATGTTTCCGCCGCGGAATTCAAACCCGAATCGGGCAAGCATTATGATTATCGAATATCTGTCAGCAACGGAGGAAAAGCCGAGTACCATTTCAGCGTGACATATCGGCTTGCTCCGACCGTGACTGTGTCAAGCTCCGAGATATGGCAGGGTGATTCCTTTGTTATGACCGTTTCCGGCTTGCTCGGACGCGCAATAACCGCCGAAACCGACCTCGGGTGTACCGTGCATATCGCCTCTGACGGCGACACAGCCCGCGCGCTTATCCCAGTCGACCACCGTGTCGATGCCGGCAATTATACCGTTATTGTACACTGTGAGAGCTTTGATGTTTCGGTTGGCATTACAGTTCACCAAAGTGATTTTGAGGTTCAGAATCTGACCGTTTCGACCGAAACCGCCAATGCGACCGTAAACAGCGATGAGGCAAATACCGAATACGTCAACACGATATATCCGCTGTTTGACAGTTATGATGACACTGTATATTGGGACGGAATCTTTGTTCAGCCTGCCGAGGGAAGCATCACGACGCAGTACGGAGTTTACCGTTATACCAATGGTAACACCACTGCGACACGCCACGCGGGCATAGATATTGCCAACGATGAGGGTACTCCTATTTATGCCCCTAACAACGGCATGGTTTTGTTCGGCGGATATCTTCAGTTGTCGGGAAACACGATAATGATTGAGCACGGGTCGGGTCTGCATAGTCTGTTTATGCACATGGATTCAATAGTTGTCGCTACCGGTGACTATGTCGAAAAGGGTCAGCTTATAGGATATATGGGCACAACCGGCTACTCTACAGGACCTCATCTGCACTATCAGCTTATGATTGGCGCAAACGCCGTAAGTCCGTGGAGGGCGTTTGACGGTACGGCGGGATTCTATCAGATTAAGAGCGGAGAATGATTTTCCCGTTTCTTCAACGAAATAATCTCGGTAAACAATTTTATCTTGGAGTAATTTTATGCTTTTCAGAAAAAACAATGTCGAGCGTTGGCTCGTTGTCGGACTCGGAAATCCCGGTGATAAGTTCGAAAATACACGCCATAATCTCGGCTTTATGGCGGCTGACCGTTATGCCGAAAAAAATTCCGTTCGCGTAACCCGTGCGAGATTTAACGCTCTTGTCGGCGAATTCGAGCACAACGGCAAAAAAATTATGATAATGAAGCCGACAACCTATATGAATCTGTCGGGCAACGCGGTGGGCGCCGCGGCGTCGTTTTACAAAATACCCGCTGAGCGCATAATAGTGATGTGTGATGACATAAATTTAGCCAACGGCAGGGTGCGTATTCGGGCAAAGGGGTCGGCGGGCGGACACAACGGCTTGAAAAGCATCGCCGCCTGCATTTCGAGCGAGGATTACCCCCGCATCAGAATCGGAGTGGGTGACCGTCGCTCGGGTGAGCTTGCCGACTGGGTGCTCGGTGCACTGTCCAAGGCCGACCGTGAACAGCTTGACAGCCGTTTTGATGATATTTGCAGTGCAATAGACTTGATAATCGACGGCAGACTTACCGATGCACAGAGCAGATATAACAGTTAAGACGCTTCTGCCGATACAGACAGACGGCAAACATAATTTTTTGCACAAATCTCATAAAAAATTATAGTTTTTCACATTAAAAATTTATTGTTATTATCGCTAATATTTCTTAAAATTAAAATGGTTAATTGTTCACGGATAACAAAAATGCCGACCGATACAGCGGATCGGATTTTCAGTTGTTCGTTTCGGTTGACACGGGCATAAGCCCTATTGATAAATAATCTCAATTATACGGGAGGAACATACATGAACGACTCCGAAAAACTCCGCGCGGCAATAGTCGGCGGCAAAACCTATCTCGGAATCGAGCTCGGCTCGACCCGAATCAAGGCCGTACTTATTGACGAGACCAATCGCCCTATCGCTTCCGGTGCTCACGACTGGGAAAATCAGCTGGTAGACGGTGTTTGGACCTACAGCCTTGACGCTATTTGGAACGGTCTGCGTGATTGCTACGCCAAGCTTGCCGACGACGTTTATAAGCAGTTCGGCTGCAAGCTGACAACCGTCGGCGCAATGGGCATTTCCGCTATGATGCACGGATATATGCCGTTTGACAAGCAGGGTACTCTGCTTGTGCCGTTCCGCACATGGCGCAACACCATCACCGGCGAAGCCAGCGAAAAGCTGACTGCTCTGTTCAACTACAACATTCCGCAGCGTTGGAGCATTGCTCATCTGTATCAGGCAATCCTCAACGGTGAAGACCACGTCGGAAGCATCGACTTTCTCACCACACTTGCCGGATACCTGCATTGGCAGCTGACCGGTGAAAAGGTTGTCGGCGTAGGCGAAGCCAGCGGTATGTTCCCCATCAACATCTCCACAAGAGATTATGATGCCGATATGATCGCAAAGTTTGACGCCGCTGTTGCCGACAAGGGCTTCAGCTGGAAGCTCGGCGATATTCTCCCAAAGTCTCTGCCCGCCGGCACTGCCGCAGGCGTGCTGACCGAGGAGGGCGCAAAGCTGCTTGACCCGTCGGGAAATCTCAAGGCGGGAATACCCCTTTGCCCGCCGGAGGGTGACGCCGGAACCGGTATGACCGCTACCAACGCCGTTGCCCCCAGAACCGGCAACGTCAGCGCGGGTACGTCTGTATTCGCTATGATAGTTCTTGAAAAAGAGCTGTCCGAGGTACACCCCGAAATCGACCTCGTAACGACTCCGTCCGGAGACCTCGTTGCCATGGTTCACTGCAACAGCTGTACCAGCGATATCAATGAGTGGGTCGCCCTGTTTGAGGACTTCGCAGAGGCTATCGGCGCTCCGCAGTCCAAAAACCGTCTGTATGAAACGCTTTTCAATAAGGCTCTTGAGGGCGACGCCGACTGCGGCGGTATGCTCGCATACAACTATTATTCCGGCGAGCCGGTAACGGGACTTGAGAACGGACGTCCTCTCTATACCCGTCTGCCCGACAGCAAGATGTCGCTTGCCAACTTTATGCGCACACATCTCTATACCGCCTGCGGCGCTCTTGCCACCGGTATGGATATACTCATAAAGAAAGAGAAGATTGCCGTCGACAACATTACCGGACACGGCGGATTCTTTAAAACTCCTGGCGTCGGTCAGCGCATTATGGCTGCCGCACTCAAATCGCCCGTAACCGTAACCGAGACCGCCGGAGAGGGCGGACCGTGGGGTATGGCGGTGCTTGCCGAGTATATGGCTCTGCGTGCCGAGGGCGAAAGCCTCGAGGATTTCCTCACCAACAACGTATTCAGCGGCTCTGTCAGTGTGACAATGGCGCCGGATGTCAAGGATGTCGAGGGCTTTGAAAAGTTTATGGAGAGATACAGCGCCGGTCTTGCCATCGAGCAGGCTGCCGTCGATTCTCTGAAGTAAAATCAATATCGCACATAACGGAGCTGCCGTGTCGGATTGATTCGTGCGGCGCCGTTTCCGGTGTGCGCTGTTGCAAATAAAAAATATAAGGAGATATTACGCTATGGACATGAAAAAATGTGAATTTTGGTTTGTAGTTGGCTCTCAGTTCCTTTACGGACCTGAGGTTCTTGAAACCGTTGCCGCTCGTGCCGCCGAAATGGCGGAAAAGATGAGCGAGAGCAAGCTTATTCCCTGCAGGATAGTTTATAAAGGAACAATTAAGACCGCCGACGAGGCTACCAAGGTTATGAAGGAAGCCAACTTCGACGATAACTGCGCCGGTGTTATTACTTGGTGCCATACCTTCAGCCCGTCTAAGATGTGGATTGAGGGACTGCGCCTTCTCCAGAAGCCGCACTGCCATTTCGCAACACAGTACAACCGTTCGATTCCCAACGAGGAAATCGATATGGACTTTATGAACCTGAATCAGGCTGCCCACGGTGACCGTGAGCACGGATTCATCGCTGCCCGTATGCGCCTTGCCCGCAAGGTTATTATGGGTTATTGGCAGGACGAGAAGCCCCTCAAGGAGCTTGGCGATTGGATGAGAAGCGCTATCGGTTACAAGTTCAGCCGGGAGCTGCGCGTTATGCGTTTCGGCGACAATATGCGCGAAGTCGCAGTTACCGAGGGCGATAAGGTCGAAGCTCAGATTAAGCTCGGTTGGCAGGTCAACACATGGCCGGTCGGACAGCTTGTCGAAGAGATGAACGCCGTCACCGATGCCGAAATCGACGCTCAGATGGCAGAGTATAACGAGAAGTACGAAATGGCTACCGATGATATTGATACCGTTCGTTATCAGGCTCGCGAAGAAGTTGCCATGAAGAAGATGTTTGACCGTGAAGGTTGCATGGCTTTCTCCAACACCTTCCAAGACCTCTATGGAATGAAGCAGCTTCCCGGACTCGCAAGTCAGAACCTTATGAGCAAGGGCTATGGCTATGCCGGTGAGGGCGACTGGAAAATCGCCGCGCTGACCTCTGTCGTAAAGGCTATGACCGAGGGTCTTGAGGGCGGTACCGCATTTATGGAGGACTATACCTATAATCTCGACGCCGGTGCCGAGTATTCTCTCGGTGCCCATATGCTCGAGGTCTGCCCGACAGTCGCTTCTGCCAAGCCGCGTATTGAGGTACATCCGCTTGGTATCGGCGACCGCGAAGCTCCTGCACGCCTTGTATTTGAAGGTGCTGCCGGCAAGGGTATTGTTGCTACCATCGTTGATATGGGCGGACGTTTCCGTATGATTATTCAGGACATCGAGTGTGTTAAGCCTATTCTCGAGATGCCCAATCTGCCTGTTGCCCGTGTTATGTGGAAGGCCGCTCCCGACCTCTGCACCGGTGCTAAGATGTGGATTATGGCAGGAGGCGCCCACCACAGCGTATTGACCACCGCCGCTTCTGCCGATATGCTTATCGACTGGGCCGAGATGATGGACATTGAGGTTGTACACATCAGCAATGAAACCACAGTTGAGGGTCTGAAGCAGCAGCTCTTCCTCAACGACCTTGCTTGGAGACTTAAATAATGCTTGAACAACTGAAAAAAGAAGTTTGCGAAGCCAACCTTTTGCTCCCGAAGCACGGACTTGTCGTGTTCACATGGGGTAACGTAAGCGGAATTGACCGTGAAAAGGGTCTTGTTGTCATTAAGCCGTCCGGAGTTGAATATGACGGTATGAAGCCGGAGGATATGGTCGTCGTCGACCTGCAGACCGGTAAGCGTGTAGAGGGTGACCTCAACCCGTCGTCCGACACCGATACTCACCTTGAGCTTTACCGCAAGTTCCCCAATATCGGCGGCGTAGTTCATACTCACAGCCGTTGGGCAACTACTATGGCTCAGGGCGGAGTGAGCATCCCCGCCCTCGGAACAACACACGGCGATTACTTCTATGGTGCCATCCCCTGCACTCGCAAGATGACCAAGGAGGAAATCGAGGGCAGCTATGAGCTTGAGACCGGTAAGGTCATAGTTGAAACCTTTGACGGCATCAATCCCGATGATATTCCCGCCGTACTCGTTCACAGCCATGGTCCGTTCACATGGGGTACTGACCCGCACAACGCCGTTCACAACGCCGTTGTTCTTGAAGAGCTGTCGTTTATGGCGTGGCACAACCTCGTTATGAATCCAGAGCTTCCCGATATGCAGCAGGATTTGCTTGATAAGCACTATCTGCGCAAGCACGGAGCCAACGCTTATTACGGTCAGGCAAAAAAGAGATAAAAAAAGCAGTATTATAAACATATGGAAAAAAGCTCGCCTAAAAGACGAGCTTTTTCCGTAAAAACAAATATTCCGATAAGTTCGGGTTTTTGAAAGGGTTTTATTATGTCGATTATGCCAATTGCAGTGTGTCTTTTATTTATCGCGGTCGGAGCCTACATGGCAATTAAATCCTTCATTGAATTGATAAAAATCAATCATTGTGAGCCGGTGGAGGGAACCGTGTGTGAGCGTCATCGTCACGTTTCTCACAGCTCTAAGGGCGGAAGAAGCGTTTCTTATACACCCGTTTACAGCTATGTCTATGAGGGAGAGCTTAAGAGGTGGGAATCGAGCGTTTCCTCAAGAGAACAGATTGGAGACAAGACTACTCTTTATGTAGATTATGACGGAAAAGTCTATTCAAAAAAAGCTTCGCTTTCATCGCTTATTGTTGGTATCTTGATGACGGGAGCGGTATCCGTAATTTTGAATTTGGTGATTAACGACGTTTCCTGATTGTTTACCGTAATATTTCTAATTTGCAATATATTGTATTTGCTTCAGATTATTATATCAAATTGTGCTATTTTATAAGTTTTTTTATTCCATTATTCCGACAGAAATGATATACTTATATTTACAGTAGGTCGGAAAGGAAAACTGCAATGGTCTTTATTTCTGTTTTTACCGTTTTGTCGCTCTGCTTTGTGCTGACTGCAAAAACCAAGCTCAGAGCATCGCTCACCCCGCTCACCGTGATTTCGTCGGTTCTCATACTGCTGTTGCTGTTCGGAATCTGTAATGCTTTGAAATTCGGTGTGTATTTTGTGTTGGTTTCGGCAGTTTTGTTGCTTTTGTGGGCAATTGCTTCCGAAAAAGCGAAGCTTTGGAGTATTTTTAAGAGGTTTGCCTGCCCCGGTATAGCATTTTTCATTGCGGCATCGTTGATGTTTTACTTTACTCTTCAATGGCGTAATCCTGCTCTTCATCAGTGGGACGAGTTTTCGTTTTGGGGTATAGCCTGCAAGGTTGTTTTGGAGAATGACAAGCTGTACACTTTAGTTCACAGCAGTATGATCAATATCTCATACCCGCCCATGCTGTCGCTGTTTAACTACTTTATACAGTTTTTCAACGCTTCAATTGTTGAGTGGCAGATTTACTATTCATACGATTTAATAATGATGGCGGTTATGACGGCGTTGTTTTCGCGCGTCGAGTGGAAAAACCCCGTTACTGCTGTAATTCTTACGGTCTTTTCGCTGTTTGCGCTGTATTCGTTTTACTACGCGAGCTCCGGCTTGTATCTATATGTCAACGCCTATGCCGATGTAATTGTCGGTGTTGTGTTCGGGGGTGCGTTGGCTGTTTGGTACGGAGGTGAGGGAAAACGGCTCTCGCGTTATCTCTCCACCATGGCGGTGCTTGCTCTCGTGACGCTGACAAAGGATATCGGTTTTGCGCTCGCTCTTGTTGCGGCGGGTATTATTTCGATAGATATGCTCATTTCCGGCAGCAGTCCCACACGAAGCAAAAAATTCATAGTACGCGTTATTTATCCCATACTGCTTATGCTGTCGGTCGTTGTTACATATTATATTTGGTCGATGCATTTTACATCGGTTACGTCGATTGCAAGAGTTACAATACCTTATCAGTATTCTGTTATTGATATGTTAATGGGCAAGGATGAGTATTTTAAGGTTATTGTCCAAAAAATGATTGACGCGTTGCCGGTCAAGATGTTGGTTACCTTCGGTACGGTTTCGGTAATGCTTGTAGCTTTTACCGTTGCACCGCTTCTTTTGACTCCGTTCGTGAAAAAACGCAAAAATATTATTCGTATCGTTTGCTTTACACTGCTCGCTCTTGCGGGATTTGCAGCCTATTATCTGTTCCATGCATATATGTACACCGCAATCTTCCCACATACGGATACTTTTGATTTGTACTGCTACGACAGATACATTTCGAGTTATCCCATAGGTTGGCTGATAGGAGGTGTTGCCGTGATGTTGAGTGATATTTCGGCGCCTTGTGTCGGTTTCCTCAAAAAGAAATTGAAATTTTTGCCGGCTTTGATGATAATTTCAGCTTTCCTTTTCAGCATTTGGTACTACACTCCCTGCAATTTTGACCAATATGTTTATATCAGCCGCAAAGTAGAGTTACCGATACACTCTGTCCGTGAGTCATTCAGAATTGCCGCAAGTCGGTACGAGGGCGTATTGGACGAAAATGACAAGCTGTACCTTGTGTGTCAAGGAACAGAGGGAGCCGAGTGGTTCCTGTTTAACTATGAGTTTTTGCCTGCATATACCGAAAAGAGCTTCGGTGGCGGATACTTCGTTTCTAAGAATCCTTCTGATAATCAGAATAGTGATCTTTATGGCTACCCATTTTCAAGAGAAGATTTTGAAAAACAGCTTATTGAAAACGAAATTGATTATGTTTTTGTCGCAAAGAGAGATGAATACTTCGATGAAGAATTCAGACCGATGTTTACCGATTATCTCGGGTATTTCGATGACGGAACGCACGTGCTGTACCGCGTTGTTGTTGACGGTGAGTCGGTTTCGCTCGAGCCGGTAATCTCGTCGGAAGCTATGCTGGCATATAAGCAGGAAGGTTAAGAGTATTTTTCAAAGACCGTCATCTGTTTCGGTGACGGTCTTTTTTATTTTATTTTGAAGAGAAAATTGCAAATTCCGTTATTTTTAAAAACCATTATTTTCAAAGTTAATTCTTTCATACATAAAAATGCATACAAATTACAGTTCGGATAGTGACAGCACATTAAGAAATAACATTTGATACCGAATATTGGAAATCAAGTTAGCTTTAAGGGGTTGTGAAGTGTATTTTATAATGATATAATGGTCAGACTGCGTCTGCTGACGCAATTTTTTTCGGAGTTGTGTGTCGTGATGAATAAACGGTTTAAGAGCGGACTGCTGCTGTTGGCGGCGGCGATGATATGGGGATTTGCATTTATTGCGATCAGCGTTGTGCCTGAGGAGCTTGGTGCTTTCGGCGTCAATTTTGCCCGTTTTGCACTCGGAGGATTGGTATTGCTACCGGTAATAGCCGTGAGAGAAAAAATTTCGCCCGATGCACAGCGAAAAAATGTCGGATTTGTACGTTATATCGCTGTCGGTTCAATATGCGGTCTTGCATTGGCTGCCGTAACTGTTTTACAGCAGATAGGTATTCACGACACAACAGTTGGCAAGGCAGGGTTTATTACAACGCTGTATATATTCATTGTTCCGATTATCGGTGTTATTACAGGTAAAAAGTGTTCACCGATAATTATTCCGTGCGTAATCGTCGCTACTGCCGGTTTTTATCTTATGAGTATTAATGAAGGCTTTAAGCTGTCTGAAGGCGATAAGTTCATGCTTATGTGCGCCGTTGCCAACGCTGTACATATTCTGATAATAGACAGATTTGCCGGTGAACTGGACAGTGTAAAGCTTACCTGTATGCAGTTTTTCTTTGCCGCTGTTATATGTGGAGTGCTTATGTTTGTTTTTGAAAAACCGACGGTACAAATTATGCTTGACGCCGCTGTGCCGATAATTTATCTCGGAGTTTTGTCGGGCGGTGTGGCATTTACATTCCAAATCATCGGTCAACGGTCTCTTCCCGCTGATGTTTCCTCACTTATTATGAGCCTTGAATCGGTCTTTGCGTTGGTCGGAGGCGTACTGTTTCTTAAGCAGATACCGACGGCACGAGAGCTGTGCGGTTGCGGCTTGGTGCTGATATCGGTTGTAGTCGCCCAAATCGCACCGAGAAAAGCAAACGTCGGGGTGCAGACGGTATCGAATGTAGGAACGGAGAGCAGATAAAAATTAACAAAAAATTCCTATTGCAAAACAGTCCTCCACCGTTTTTTCGAACGGTGAGGGACTGTTTTTTTACATAAAAAATACCCGCTCTGTCCGAATGGGATTGAGCGGGTATTTCGATAAGTATTGTGTATTATTCCTGCGCGGCAACCTCGGAACGAGAGCGGAAGCTGTTCTTCCATTTTCCGGAGTTATAGCGGATATAGATGAATATCGTTCTGACGAGCTGGTCGATAATTGTGGCGTACCACGCACCCTCAAGGCTGAGGTTGAGCCAGTTGACAGCAGCATAAGCGAGAAACGGACGGAGCAGAAGTGTCGTGACTGAAGTGATGATAGCGACGACCTTGGTGTCTCCGGCTCCGCGCATAGAACCGGCAAGAATGAACTGTGAGGCTTGGAACGGCTGCATAACGGCGACAAACAGCAGGATTTTTCCGCCGAGCGCTATCATATCGGCTTCGGTAGTGTAAAGACCGACAAGCCCTTTACCGAAAAACGCAAACATAAGTGCAATTACTGTTGCACAGTAGAAGCCGAGCGTCTGACTGCGTTTGCTGTAAGCCTCCGCCATATCGGGACGTTTTTTACCGAGGCTCTGTCCGACCAGAGAGGTGGATGAAACCGCTATACCTTGTCCGAGCATAAACGAAAGTGAGAGGATGTTCATGCAGATGGTATGAGTAGCGTACAGCTCGGTGCCGAGAGAAGCGATGATGCGGGTATAAAGAATCATACCGACACGCATAATGAGCTGTTCGACGCAGGCGGGAACACCGATTTTGATGATATCTGACATTGCGGCGTTATCCGGCTTGAAATAGCCCTTGTTGAAGTAAACGCACAGATAGCTCTTCGGACGGGTGATAACGATGAAGGCAATAACGAACGCGACGGTCTGACCAATGATGGTAGCAAGAGCGGCGCCGCGGATTTCCATACGCGGGAACTGAATTCCGAAAATCTTGATACCGTTGATAAGTACCCAGTTCAGGAATATGTTTACGAGGTTGGAAATAAGGTTGTAATAGAGCGAAATGCGAGAGTTTCCGACGGCTCGCAGGGCGGCGCTGGTTGTCATGGTCATGGCAACGGGCAGGGTGCCGAGGCAGATGATTTCCATATACTCGGTACCGGCGCGGAGCGTTTCGGCGTCGGGGGCGCCCATCATTTTTATCATCAGCTCGCTGGCGTAGTATCCGCCGATGGTGATGATGATGGAGACGATGAAGGTCATCAGATAGCCCTGATGCATCATCTTTTGCGCCTGCTCACGGTCCTTACGGCCTCTTGCGCGGGCTACCATGGCGGTAACACCGACATTGAGCGCCATAACGGCGGTATTGAGCAGGAACTTGGGAACGTTGGCAAGACCTACGGCGGCAAGTGCAACCGCTCCGATTTTGCCGACCTGAATCTGGTCGAACATACCGGTCAGCTGAATGAGCAGAAGCTCAAGCAATGCAGGCCATCCGATGCGGATTATGTCCGAATAAATCATTTTATTGGTGACTCCTTCGGGCAGCTTCTTGGAAAATTTTGAGGTGAAACCCTCATGGTCGTCGGTACCGGCTTCGAGACGGTCAAGCGTTATGGGAATTACCTTTTGCTTGGGAGCCTCTATTTCGGTATCGACAGCTTTGCTTTTGTTGTCCATACTTTACTCGTCCCTTTTTGCAGAAAAAACAAAAAGGGCTTTACCCCTTTTTTCAAATTAGGCATTCAAAATTTATACCTCTAATATGATAGCGCAAACAAGTTTCAAAGTCAATCGGTTGCACGCTACATTTTTATTCTTTCGTCAAACTTCATATTATATAAAAGCTCATTTGTCGGTTATTTCAATAGACATTTATATTAAAAGTAAATATAATGTATAGTATAAATATTTTATACTGTGAAGGAGTAGAGGAATGAAAGAGGTCACACTTTTTTATCTTAAAAGCTGCCCCTACTGCCGTCAGGCTATCGGTTGGCAAAACGAAATAATTGCTTCGGACAGCAGGTTTGCTCCGATTGAAATAGAGTATATCGAGGAGAGTGAAAACCCCGAAATTGCAAATTCATACGATTATTATTATGTCCCGACATACTATGTTGACGGTGTAAAGCTGCATGAAGGAGCGGCGACAAGGGAAAAGGTTGCGGCAGTGCTCGAGGAGGCTCTGCGATGAGCGTTGAAATACTTCTTGCCACGCGCAACAATATGCCGTTTGTCGAATCGCTTGTCGGATCGGTGCTTAAACAGAGCTTCGGTGATTTTAAGCTGACGGTGCGTGATGACGGTTCGAGCGACGGTACGTTTGAGAAAATCGCCGAGCTTGCAAAGACCGATTCCCGCATAAACGTCCTGTCCGACCGTGAGCCGAGCGGGAGTGCCTGCAATAACTTTTTCAGGTTGCTGCTTCAGAGCGATGCCGACTATATTATGTTCTGCGATGCCGATGATATCTGGTTGCCGGACAAGGTTAAAAACGCCGTCGAAACAATACAAAACGCCGAGAGCAAGTACGGTACGGATACTCCTATTCTCTCACATTCGGACTTGACGGTTGTCGACGAATCGCTCGGAGTCATTGCCGAGTCGATGTTTGACTACGAAAAGCTGTCGCCGGAGCGAACGGCGCTGAAGCAGCTTGCGGTACAGAACAATGTCACCGGCTGTACGACGATTATTAATCGTGCGCTTCGCGAGCTTGTGACGGAACAGCCGAAAAGCGCTGTTATGCACGATTGGTGGCTTGCGTTGTGTGCTTCGGCATTCGGACAAATCGTCGTCGACTACCGTCCGATGATTTTTTATCGTCAGCATTCGGGAAACTCGGTGGGGGCGTACTCCGCTTTAAGCCTTGCACAGAGCTTTAAAAGACTGACCGAAAAGGGCAGAACAAGAGCGATTTACGATTCTATGTTCAGCCAAGCCGCCTGCTTTGCCGATACCTTTGCCGATCGTCTGTCAAAAGAGGATTCGGAAATGCTTCACGCATTTGCCGATATGAAGAATAAGGGCAAGCTCGGCAGGATTTCTTCTGTTTTCAGGTACGGATTTTACAAGAATACTTTCATCAGAAATATAGGTCAGATAATTGCCGTTTAGAGCTTGTAATATTCCGTGCCGCTGTTTTATCGGTCTGTATTGCCTGCATATTTGTCTGCAAATCCATTCATATAAACATATATTTTCAGAAAAATATCCGAAAGGAGAGGGAATATTCAGTGAACACGAAATTTCTCAAAGCGCCCCGTGGAGCAGGCGTTGAAGTGCCTCATAATAAGCATACAGACGACTGTGAATCGGTGCGCCTGCCGTTGCCGGCCCAGGTGACGGTTCAGCTTTCACAGCACATAGGTGCACCTGCCGTTGCCTGTGTAGCCAAGGGTGACAGGGTGATGGTCGGAACCGTTCTTGCCAAGGCAGGCGGGTTTGTCAGTGCCGATACTCATTCACCGGTGAGTGGCACCGTCAAGGAGCTGACTACTGTGCTGACCTCTGCCGGAGCCGCCGCTTCCGCCGTTGTTATCGACGTTGACGGCGCTCAGGAGGTTGACCCCGCTATTGTTCCACCGGTCGTTACCGACGCCGCATCGCTTGTTTCCGCCATTCAGCATTCCGGTCTGGTCGGATTGGGCGGAGCCGGATTCCCGACTCATGTCAAGCTGTCGCTGTCGGAGGATAAGCCTCACCCGGATTTCCTGCTTATAAACGGTGCCGAGTGCGAGCCGTACATAACAAGCGACTTCCGCGGCATGATGGAAGAGCCGGACGATATTATAGAGGGAATACAGACGGTTTTAAAATATCTTGATATTCCGAAATGCATCATCGGAATTGAAAATAACAAGCCGCGAGCCATCGAGCTTCTCAAGCAAAAGACTGCCGAATTCGCGAATATCGAAATACGAGTGCTGAAAAGCAGCTACCCACAGGGCGCGGAAAAGGTGCTTATTGCCACGCTGACGGGTCGTGCTGTTCCGATGGGCGGTCTGCCTATCGACGCCGGCTGTGTAATTCTCAATATCGGTACCGTCGCTTTTATTGCCAAGTATCTGCGTACCGGTATGCCGCTGATTGAAAAGAGAATTACCCTTGACGGCAAGGCAATTGCCAAGCCCGGAAACTACATTGTTCCGATTGGAATGTCGATAAAGGATGTCGTGGATGCTGCGGGAGGATATGCCTGCGAGCCTGCGATGCTGCTCATGGGCGGTATGATGATGGGCATAGCGCAGTACACCGACGAAACGCCTATCCTCAAAAACAACAATGCAATACTTGCGCTGACCGAGGATGAAATCGGCGCTATTCCCGATAATCCCTGTATACATTGCGGTCGATGTGTGGAGCATTGTCCGATGAGACTTTCTCCCGTCGAGATTGCCTTTGCACTGTCGCAGGGTGATGACGCCAAGCTTGCCAAGCTGTCGGTCAACAACTGCATTGAATGCGGAAGCTGCTCGTTTATCTGTCCGGCGGGGCGTCCGCTTACACAGCAGATGCGTCTTGCCAAGGCTCAGCTCAGAAAGGCGGGTACCAAAAAATGAAAAATTTGTTAGTAACCTCGTCACCGCATATTTCGTCGCCGGTAACAACTCGCACGATTATGCTCGATGTTATAATAGCGCTTATGCCTGCGGTAATCTGCACCGTAATTCAGTACGGTCTGCGCGCTCTGATACTCATTGCCGTCAGTGCCGCTACCTGCACGTTGACCGAGTATTTCTGGTGCCGCATTGCCAAGAAAAAAATACCCTGCTCCGATTTTTCGGCGGTTGTCACCGGAATTTTGCTTGCATTAAACGTTCCGGCAAGTCTTCCCGTTTGGCAGGTAATAGTCGGCTCGATTTTCTCGATTGCCGTTGTGAAACAGCTTTTCGGAGGCATCGGGTGCAATTTTATCAACCCTGCTCTTGCCGGACGTATTATGATGGCAATGTCATTCCCGACAACCATGACCGCATATGCTTTTTCGAAGCAGGCGGTTGACATCGTTTCCGGCGCAACCCCGCTCGCACTGATTGCCGAGGGAAGCGTTGAAAATCTGCGATTTGTCGATATGCTGTTAGGACGCTTCGGCGGCGTTATGGCTGATACCTGCTCGCTTGCCTTTATCATCGGCGGCGTATATCTCGTAATCCGCAAGGTCATCAAGCCTTACATTCCCGTCAGCTTTATGCTGTCGACATTAGCGTTCTCCGCTCTGTTCGGCAGCTCCGCTCCATTCCTGTCGCTGTTTGTCGGAGGTCTTATGGTCGGCTCTATCTTTATGGCTACCGACTATGTTACTTCGCCCTATACAAATTACGGCAAGGTCGTTTTCGGAATCGGATGCGGACTCATCGCTTCGCTTATTCGCGTGTTCGGCAACTCCGCCGAGGGTGTTTCCTACGCTATTGTACTTATGAATCTTGTTGTGCCGTACATTAACGATTTCACAAGAAATAAGCCGTTCGGAGGTGGCAAAAAAGCATGAAAGGTCAAACTTGGGATGATATTTTCAAGCCGATAGTAGTTTTGCTGTCGATTTGCCTTGCTGTGTCGGCACTGCTCGGTGTAACCAACGCCATTACCGAGCCGATTATCGCAGCTAACAAGGAAAAGAAAAATGCCGAAACTCTCAGCTCGCTTATTCCCGACGCCACCGGCTTTACCGAGGTTGAGTATAGCGGAAACGACGCGGTTAAGACCGTTTACAAAGAAAATAGCGGTCTCGGGTATGTAATCTCGGTGGGATACTACGGATACGGCGGAGAGGTTGTTTCGATGATTGCCATAGACAATGACGGAAAGATAACCGGAATGTCGGTCGACGCCTCTACCGAAACCACAGGTCTCGGTTCCAAGGCAGCTCTTCCATCCTTTACCGACCAATTTATCGGAATATCGTCTACGGACGGTATCGACACAATCACCGGCGCCACCTATTCCAGCACTGCGGTATTGACATCGGTTGACACTGCACTCGCTGTCTGGAACGAAGTCAAGGGGGCATAAGCTATGAATAAATTAAAGCTCGTCACCAACGGAATTATCAAAGAGAACCCCGTTCTCTGTCTTGTACTCGGCACCTGTCCCACGCTTGCCATATCGGTTAGCTGCGCCGGAGGCTTGGGTATGGGAATAGCCGCAACATTTGTACTTATCTGCTCGAATATGGTTATTTCAATGCTCCGCAACATCATTCCCGACAAGGTGAGAATACCCTGCTACATCACCGTTATCGCCACCTTTGTCACAATTGTAATGATGCTGCTTGAGGCATTTATCCCCACGCTATACGATTCGCTCGGAATATATCTTCCGCTTATCGTCGTCAACTGCATTATTCTCGGACGTGCCGAAATGTTCGCCAACAAGAATAAGGTTATTGACTCGGCGCTTGACGGTCTCGGAATGGGCTTGGGCTTTACCACTACTCTGCTTGCCATGGCTACCGTTCGCGAGGTCATCGGCAGCGGAACATGGTTCGGTCTGCGAATCATCCCCGAAGCCTATACAATTAAGATTATGACCATGACTCCGGGCGGATTCTTTACATTCGGTCTGCTCATGGCTCTGCTCACCGCCACGCTTTCCGCCAAGAGGGGGGTACAGGTTAAAGCACCGTCGCTCGATGAAGGCTGTGACGCCTGCCCGCTCGCCGCAAGCTGCGGCAAAACCGAATGTGCAAAGGAGGATAAAGCACAATGAAATCAATGCTCGTAATCCTTTTCACTATGATTTTGACCGAGAACTATGTTCTTGTTCAGTTCCTCGGTATCTGTCCCTTCCTCGGCGTTTCCAAAAATCTCGGCAACGCAGTAGGTATGAGCGCCGCGGTTATCTTTGTTATGACGATGTCGTCCGCCGCTACATGGGGAATTTATCAGGTGCTTGTCAAGTACAATCTACAGTATATGAAAACAATAGTTTTCATACTCGTGATTGCCGCGCTCGTTCAGCTCGTTGAAATTATCCTCAAAAAATACGTTAAGGGTCTGTATCAGGCTCTCGGCATATATCTGCCGCTCATCACCACCAACTGCGCCGTTTTGGGTGTAACGCTTCTCAACATCGAGAACGATTACACGCTCGTAGAGTCGCTGTTCGACGGTCTCGGAGCAGGTCTCGGATTTATGCTTGCCATGGTACTGTTCTCCGGCGTTCGCCGCACTCTGCAGCGCGCCAAGCCGCCCAAGTGCTTTGAGGGTCTGCCCATAACGCTCGCCGCTGCATCGCTGACCTCGCTGACCTTTATGGGTTTCTCAGGTCTTATCGATAACATTTTTGCGTAATGCGGGGAGGAAGATAATATGATTACTCAGGTTCTTACCGCTGTCGCCGTTCTGTGCATCGTCGGTTTTGCCGCGGCTGTGATTCTTGTAATCGCCGCCAAATTTATGAGCGTTCCCGTTGATGAAACGGCAGAAAAGCTGACTGCCGCTCTGCCCGGTGCCAACTGCGGCGCCTGCGGATATGCCGGATGCTCCAATTATGCCGAGGCGGTCTCAAAAGGCGAGGCGAAAATCGGTCTGTGTATTCCGGGAGGAGATAAAGCCGCCCTCGATATGTCAAATATTATGGGTGTAGAGGCTGTCGATATTGAAGAGCGCACCGCCGTTGTTCGTTGCAGAGGCTCGTTCTCGGTTACCACCGATAAGTATGAATATCAGGGCGTTTCCGGATGTCGTGCCGCCGCCATGATGTACAAGGGAAGCAGTGCGTGTCCTTTTGGATGTCTCGGCTACGGAGACTGTGTTGCCGCCTGCAAGTTCGATGCTATCAAGGTAGTGAACGGTGTTGCCGTCGTCAATTATGAGGCTTGCAAGGGGTGCGGTGCCTGTGCCTCAGCCTGCCCGAAGGGAATTATTGAGGTTGTTCCGCTTGGCAAAAAGTCTATTGTAAGCTGTATGAATGAGGATAAGGGCGGAGTTACCCGCAAATACTGCACCGCCGGATGCATAGGATGTATGCGATGCCAAAAGGCTTGCGAGCTTGGCGCAGTTACCGTTACTAACAATCTTGCCAAGGTCGATTTCACTAAGTGTACCGGTTGCGGAAAATGTCAGGACGTTTGTCCGACCAAGGCTATACATATGCTTATGCTTGAACAGACAAGTCTCATCGGCTGATTACCGTTTTATATTTTGCCTCGCAGTCTATTCTGACTGCGAGGCGTTTTTTTACAGAGCATTATCCGCGAACCGTGATGAAATCGGCGTTTGCACTTTTTAGGGGTTTGGTAATAATTTACGAATTAATTTAAGACTTAATTGTTATTATTTTATGGAAATTAGTAACAGTTTGTGTTAAAATCATATTAAACAATTCAGATGATATGTTTATTTTTGTATTATTTGATGATGCATCGGAGGTATTAAGTTGAAAAAAGAAATCAGAGACAATCAGGCGCTCAATTCTCATATGCTGAATTTTGACCCTGTAAGCCGCAAGTTCGTTCTTTTGGATTCGTCCAATAGTCCCATTGACCCTGCCGCCGGTGCAAAGGTTGTTTTGCCGTCGGTAGCCTTTAATACGGGTGCTCCGTTTGAAAATGTTCCCGGTTGCAGAATTCTTGACAGCGGCAAAGCCGAAATAACCTTTTTTGCCCCGAAGGCAAGTCGTGTTGAAATTGCCGGTATCGGCGGGTCTATGATGGGTCGTTACGATATGGAAAAGATTGAGGACGGATATTGGAAGATAGTCCTCGATGATGTCGGACCCGGTTTTCACTATCATGTATATTTTGTCGACGGTGTACAGACCGTCAATCCGGTTCTGCCCTTCGGTTTCGGCGCTTCCTTTGTAATGAACTATTTTGAAGTTCCTCTGCCCGATGACGATTTCTATCTGCTCAACGATGTTCCGCACGGTACAATTCACATGGACATCGTAAAAAGCGCCGCAACAGGTCGTTATCGCAATCTGTGGATATATACCCCCGCGGGATACGAAAAGACCGACAAGAGATACCCCGTTATGCACATTCTGCACGGCGGCGGTGAGAACGAAGTCGGTTGGTTTTGGCAGGGCAAGCTGAATTATATCGCCGATAACCTCATCGCCAAGGGTGAAGCGGAGGAAATGATTATCGTTGCAAGTGCATTTGCCGCTCCCAAGGAGCTTGATGACGGTTCGTTTGTCGACGACGGTTTCCCCGAAATTATGATTAATGAGATTATTCCGTTTGTTGATGAACATTATCGCACCATCGCCGATCGCAAGCATCGCGCTATGTCCGGTCTGTCTGCAGGCGGAAGAATGGCTCGTAATATCGCTCACAACTTCCCTGAAGCTTTCGGGAATTTCGGTCAGTTCAGCTCCGGCGCCGGATTCGCCGCTAAGGGTGTTTCCACTGTTCCCGGTGGTATCACCTTTGATAAGGACGGCAATCCCGCTCCGTTCGACCCGCCGGCGTTCGGAGACTTGTTCTCGACTCCCGAGCATTACAACAGTATGTTCGATGTAACCTTTGTCGGTTGCGGAATCGATGATCCGCGTCATCAGTACACAGAGCCGCAGGTTAAGGAATTTATCGAAAAGGGATACAACGTCAAGTATTTCAGCTATCCCGGTTATCACGAATGGGACGTGTGGCGTTTTTGCGCCCGCGATTTCATGAAGGAAATTTTCAAAAAGTAATTTCCTTCCAATAAAAGATTCTCTCTCCTATTCAAAAGCACCCGCTGCGAATGTCAAGATTCGTGTCGGGTGTTTTTGTCTGTTTTTTTAACGTGTATTGTGGTATTATTTTAGTATTATAAGTTTATTAACGGCTTTGAGGTGTCGATATGAGCAATACTTTTTATGCTTGCGGTCGAGTTGAAATAGGCGGAAACCACACCGACCACCAACACGGAAGTGTTTTGGCGGCGGCAGTGGATATAACGATGAATGCCGAAGCGGTTGCCGTGAACGGTGATATGATTCGTGTAAATTGCGGTGAACAGGGCGTTTTTAATGTTGATATAAGATGTCTTGCCGCGCGTGAATATGAAAAGGGTACCACTGCGGCACTCATCAGAGGTGTCGCCGCAGGCTTTGCATGTCTCGGATATCGCGTGGGAGGATTTGATGCTACCGTTGAATCTCAGGTAGGAGTAGGGTCTGGTCTGAGCAGCTCCGCGGCTTTCGAGGTTCTGATTGCAAGAATTATCAACAAGCTGTACTGTGGTAATGCCGTTTCGGATAATGATATAGCTAAAATCGGTCAGAATGCAGAAAATATATATTTCGGTAAGCCGTGCGGTCTGATGGACCAGATGGCGTCATCTGTAGAGGGTCTTGTTTACATAGACTTTAAGGACAATGAACCGATTGTTGATCGGCTTGATTTTGATTTTAGCAAATCCGGATATTCGTTGTGCGTTGTTGATTCGGGCGCAAGTCACGCAAATCTCACACAACTGTACGCTGACATTACAACCGATATGCTGTCGGTGTCAAAAATTTTCGGTAAAGATTATCTTAGAGAGGTTGACGAGTCACTTTTTTACGATAATTTAAAGGAGATAAGCAGACGCTGTAAAGCTCGTGCTGTTCTTCGCGCAATGCATTTTTTCGACGAACAGCGTAGAGTTGAGGAACAATACAGATCGCTCAAGGATAATAATTTTAATAGATTTTTAAGCTTGGTAAATGACTCTGGTGCTTCGTCTTGGCAATATCTCCAAAATGTTATTCCCAATGAGGATGAACAGCGTCTTGCCTTTACTCTTGCGGTATGCCGCAGGTTTGCGGGTGACGACGGTGCGGTGAGGGTGCACGGAGGTGGCTTTGCAGGTACAGCACTTGCCGTTGTTTCAAATGAACGTGTTGACGGTTTCTGTGAAAATGTGGAAAAATGCATCGGACAAAAGGTAAAGAAGCTTACCATAAAGCAGTAATGAATATACGATTTAAGAGCTTTACCGAATTTTTGTACTGTACATATATTGTGTTATTTGGGCAGATAAGCGATAAAACTAATCCGGTTTGGAAGTCAACATGAAAACATAATTCTTCAAATAACATTTATACAAATAAATATAGTAAAAAATCCCGCCGTGAATTTATCACAGCGGGATAAATTTTATGTAAATCAGCCGATAACACGAACTCTGATTATACCGTCCATCGCGGTCAGCTTGTTGACAAGCTCATCGGACGGAACCTTGTCGAGGTCGATTACGGTGTAGGCGACGGTACCGCCCTTTTTGGACTTGTTTATGAGATTCTCAATGTTGTATCCGAATTCGCCTACGGTAGAGGTGATGGACGACAGCATATTGGGAACATTGCTGTTGAACAGCGCTATTCTGCCGGTGTGCAGACGGGGCAGGTCAACATTGGGGAAGTTGACTGCGTTGTTGACAGAGCCGAATTTGAGATAGCTTACCAGCTCGCGTGACGCCATAACGGCACAGTTATCCTCAGATTCGGGTGTTGACGCACCGAGGTGGGGCAGGGCGACAACGTTCTTTTTGCCGAGAATTTTTCCGTTGGGGAAATCGGTGAAGTAGCAGGCTACCTTACCGGATTCAAGAGCGGCGATCATAGCATCATCATCGACAATTCCGCCGCGGGCGATGTTGATGATGCGTACTCCGTCCTTCATTTCCGCCAAAGCGGCTTCATTAATCGTTCCCTTTGTTGCGTCATTAAGCGGAATGTGTACTGTGATATAGTCGCAGTTGGCATACAGCTCGTTGATGTCGGTGACGTGCTGTACCGAGCGGGACAAATTCCATGCGTTCTCGACCGAGATATACGGGTCATAGCCGTATACAGTCAGACCGAGGTGGGTTGCGGCGTTGGCAACCAATACACCGATTGCGCCGAGACCGATAACACCGAGCTTCTTGCCGAAAACCTCGGGTCCTACGAACTGGCTCTTGCCCTTTTCGACCAAATCCTCGATTTCATCGCCCTTATCCTTAATAGTTTCGACCCACTCGAAAGCGGACTTGACGTTACGGGAGGACATAAACAGAGCGGCAAGTACCAATTCCTTTACGGCGTTGGCGTTGGCTCCCGGTGTGTTGAATACAGGGATTCCCTTGTCGGTGCAGTCGGCAATCTGAATGTTGTTGACACCGGCTCCGGCTCTCGCTACCGCAAGAAGGCTCTCGGGGAGTGCCTGATTTTTAAGTTGGAAAGAGCGAAGCAGTATACCGTCGGGGTTTTCACAGCTGTCGGATATGGTAAATTCATCTGCGGGAATGGTATCAAGACCGATTTTTGCAATTTTATTTAATGTGAGAAGATTATACATGAGTTATTTGTGTTCCTTTTCAAATTTATCCATAAAGGCAACGAGCTTCTCAACGCCTTCGATAGGCATCGCGTTGTAGATAGAAGCGCGGATTCCGCCGACAGAGCGATGACCCTTAAGGTTGACCATACCCTCGGCTTCGGCAAGAGCGCAAAATTCCTTATCGAGATCTGCGTTGCCGGTTACGAAGTCGACGTTCATAATAGAACGGCTGTCGGGGCGTGCGGTGGGAATAAACAGCTTGCTGTTATCAAGATAACCGTAAAGCATTTCCGCTTTTTTGGTATTGATTTTGAGCATATTGTCAAGTCCGCCGATGTCGTCAAGCAGCCAATCAAGCACAAGTGACAGCATATAGATGGAATAGGTCGGCGGGGTGTTGAACAGCGAATGAGCGTCACGATGTGTTGTGTAGTTCATCATAGTCGGGATAGAGCTGTCGATACGGTCAAACATATCGTCGCGAACAACGGCAACGACCAAACCGGCAGGTCCCATATTCTTTTGCGCGCCGGCGAAGAACATTCCGAACTTGGAAACATCGAGCGGACCGCTCAAAATACAGCTCGAAATATCGGCGATGAGAGGTACGCCGGGGAGTGTTTCGGGCGGTGCTTGATATGCGGTGCCGAAAATGGTGTTGTTGTAGCAGATGTACATATAATCCGCATTGGGATTAAGCTTGTCGCGGTCGATGGTGGGAATATAGGAGAAGTTCTCGTCTGCGCTCGAGGCGACCTCTACGGGTGTACCGAACTTTTTTGCTTCCTTAAAAGCATTCTTTGCCCAAGATCCGGTCAGAATATAATCTGCAGTCTTGTTGACTGTCATAAAGTTCATTGGTACCATAGCGAACTGTGTCCAGCCGCCGCCCTGCAGGAACATTACCTGATAGTTGTCGGGGATGTTCATTACCTTGCGGAACTTCGCTTCGCAGTCTTTGATTATTTTATCGAACTCGGGAGATCGGTGGCTCATCTCCATTACAGACTGACCGGAACATCCGTATTCGACCAACTCCTTTGCGGCGCGTTCAAGCACCGGCAGGGGCATCATAGACGGTCCCGCGCTGAAATTATAAACTCTTGCCATAAATCCGTTCCTCCGTTATTATTTTTATTTATATTAGGGGTATATTCTATTATAAGTACACAATTCGATATAGTCAACAGTAGATTGATAATTTCATAACACTTTGTTGCTTTGCAGTAATATATCCGAACATTGCAGTATTTTTTGTTGCAAATTTCAGCTTTCGTCATAACAATTCGGTAATTTACCGAATCTTCGGCGATTTTTGAAAATTTAGAATTGCTTTTAATGCAGTAACAAAGTCGGCATTCGCTACGGCATTGATTTGGATACGCCGTATTTTATTCGTTGGTTACAGTTGCTTACAGCTTCGTGCGAAGCTTCTCGATGTACTGCTCGGCATAGAAATCACGGTCGTATCGGTCTGAGGGCAGGTCCGAGGATATACGCTCGGTAAGCTCAACCGTTACATGGTCTGACAGCGGGGCATCAAGTGCATAGGTGTCAAAGGAGGTTACTCCATCCCGGAACGGATACGCAATGGTTACTGAAGGGTATTCGATGACTCCATCCGAAACCGACGAGGAATAAATACCGGCCTTGGGGCAGACATAGTTGTCCTCCGACAGCTGCTCGAACTGAACGATGTGCAGATTTTTCTTTGAAGGTGAAGCGTCGATTACCGTAAACGGCAGACGGTACGAGTGCCCGCAGAGCTTTTCAGCAAGCGCCATATCTCCGCTTTCAATCGCCGCTTTTATTCTTGTCGTGCTTACAACGCCGTTATCGCTGAGCTGACGAATATCAAAAACCTGTGTGCCGTAAGGACCGCAGAGCTTGCGCAGGCTTTTGACGTCGCCCTCCCGTCCTTTGCCGAGGCGGAAATCGGCGCCGCAGCAGACCACTGCGGCATTAAGACAGCCGTGACCCATTATCAGGTCTACAAACTGCTGTGTAGAGAGTGATTCCAGCTCCGAAAAAACAATATGATAGCACGCCTTGATTCCGATTTGTTCAAACAGCGCAACCTTATCTTCAAACCGCATTACATCCTTTGCGCCTTTACCTGAGGGTCTTGCTTCGGTAAAATTAAAGGTGAAAACGATCGGAACAAGCTTCATTCGTTCCGCAAGCTCCACCGTGCGACGAAGCACGGCTTCGTGACCTCTATGTACACCGTCAAAGTATCCGAGCGCAACCGCTGTCTTGGTGCCATAAGGAGTAATTTTGTCAAAAATTTCCATTATTAAACCTCCCCGGAATATAAATGTAATCCGAAAGCCGATGTAATATCAGATGCAGTCACTGTAAAACTGCTTCAGCTTGACAAGTGTGTCGTTTTTAATCTCGGCAAGACCGAGAAAAGTTGTTTGATAATATACTCTAAGTATATTATATTCGGCATATTGCAAGCTGTTGAAGGGATGCCATATTTTTTTATCATCCGATACTGGGTAAAGATACGGGTCTATGTTACTGAGAATTTCACGCTCAAACGCGGCACCGCTCAAATATCGACGGGCGGCTACCTCGGTAAGCGTTATTGCGGGATAGGGAAGAAAGACGGAATCTACATTTCGGAATATCGAGTTTTCAACGGTTTTCAACTTATCGACAGTGTTATCAACAACTGTTACACGGCTTTTTTCGCGCCTTTCATCGTCTGTATTGTTGAAAAGTTGTTCATTCTGTTGAAAACAGTTAGGGTTTTCAACAGAATTGTAGTGCTCGGGATTACACAAATTATTACTGTCTGTTGAATAATTACTGTCATTTACCGCTTTTTCGATTTCATTAAAGCTCATACAGTCGGAAAGAGTAAAGCCACCGCTTTCCGTGCGGCGCAGTGATGTCAGAGTCGCAAGTGAACTGCAGGCAGAGGCGATATCCTCGGAAAGTGTTCGCACATAGGTGCCTTTGGAGCAGGAAACGGTAAAGGAAAATTCTTTATTTTCAATGTTATAGTCGTTTATGTAAAGAGAGTGTATTTCGATGCTTCTTGGCTGACGTTCTACTGTCTTTCCCGAGCGCGCGATATCGTACAGCTTTCTGCCTCCGACCTTTATCGCGGAGTACATAGGAGGAATCTGTTCGATTTTGCCGATGAATTTTGCACAAGCCGCGGTCAGCTCGTCGAGAGACGGTATATAATCCGAACATCGAGTTACCGTGCCGGTTATATCTCCCGTATCGGTGAGTATGCCGAGACGAGCCGTAGCGGTATAGCATTTGGGAGAATCTGGAACAAGGTCGACCGCCCGTGTCGCATTACCTACAAAAATCGGCAGTACGCCCGTTGCCATTGGGTCGAGCGTGCCGCCGTGTCCTATTTTTTTGGTGTGGAGTATTACACGCAGTTTTGCGACGGCATCGAATGAGGTGAAGCCCTGCGGCTTATCCAACACTATGATTCCGTTCATTTGAGAACTTCCTTTATTGCATTTACGAGCATAGTCTTGATATCGTCAGGTTCTCCGGAGCACTCAAAGCCAGCAGCACCGAAGTGACCTCCGCCTCCGAATTGCGCACAGATAGCCGCGGCATCAACATTATGGGTACGCAACGAGCATTTCCAGTTGCCGCTTTCGAGCTGACGTAGTGTTACGCCGACCTCAACGCCCTCAATGGAGCGTGCAATCGGTGTTATACCCTCTACATCGCCGGGAACAGCGCCGGTCAGCTTCATCATATCTTGGGTAATGGTGATTATAGCTACGCGGTTATCAAGCGTGAAGTCCATATTTGCTACAGCCAGCTGTTCAAGCATAAGGCGGCTTTTGGATTTTTGCTCAAAGTGAATTCTGTTCAGCTCCTGCCAATCTATTCCCGTGTTCATCAGACGGGCGGCGAGCAGGTGAGAATCGACAGTCGTGTTGCGTTGACGGAAGCATCCGGTATCTGTGATCAGTCCCGTATACAGTGCAGAAGCAATATAATCGTCAAGCTTTACACCAAGCTCGTCGATAACACGTGTCATAATTTCACAGCAAGAGGCACTTTCGGCGTCGACAACCGTTTTTTTTGCGTACATTGTGTTGGTGCCGTGGTGGTCGATGCACAAATCAGCGTTTCGACAAAGCTCCTGATAAGGTTTGCCGACAAGGTCAGGTGTAGCGATATCAACTGCGATTACAAACTCGGGTTTAAAATCGACTGCAGTTTTATCGTGAACCGAGTACAGATAACTGTATTTGTGCGGAATATCATCGCTGTTTACTACCTTGACACGGCGACCGAGCCGTGTCAGTGCACCCCAAAGGGCATAGCCGCAACCGAGTGTATCACCGTCGGGGTTTTTGTGTGTAATTATTAAAATGTTATCCTGCTGTTTGAGCAGAGCGGAAGCTTCGTTAACTGTCATTGTTTATCCTTTAAATTGTCGATAATACCGCTTATCTTAGCGTAATAATCGGCTGAATCGTCGGCTATGAAACGAAGTTCGGGAGCCTTGCGCATACGAAGGCGCTTTGATATTTCGGTGCGCAGATGACCGGCAATTTGCTTTTGGAGCAGCTTGCACGCCTCGCGTGCATCATCGCCGCCCTTAATAGAACCGATATAAACCTTGGCATAAGAAAGATCGGATGTTATTTCGGTTCTCATAACAGACAGCCATGTACTGTCTATACGCGGGTCTTTGAGCTCGCGAAGCAGTGCGGACAGCTCGCGTTTCATATCCTCGTTGAGACGGTCTATTCTGTGAGAGGGCATCAGTCTCTGTATTCCTCCATAATATATGCCTCGAAAATATCCCCGACCTTGATATCGGCGAACTTCTCGAGCGTTACGCCGCACTCAAAGCCCTCGCGGACCTCGCGCACGTCGTCCTTGAAACGGCGCAGTGATTGAATCTTGTCATCGTGCACGATAATACCATCGCGTACAACTCGAATCAGACTGTTCCTTGTCATAACACCGTTTTGTACATAGCATCCGGCAACGGTTCCGACCGAGGAAATCTTGTAGACCTCGCGAACCTCGGCGCGACCCTGCTCCTGCTCGCGGTATTTGGGGGCGAGCATACCCTTGAGTGCGGCGCTGACGTCATCGAGAGCATCATAGATGACTCGGTACATTCTCATTTCGACGCCGCTTTGCTCGGCACGCTCGGTAGCGGTCGGGTCGGGTCGGATATTGAAGCCGACTATAATAGCTCCTGCCGCCTCGGCAAGCATAATATCGGACATATTTACCGAGCCGACACCGGTGTGGATAATCTTTACTCTTACCTCGTCGTTGCTCAGTTTTTCAAGACTCTGCTTGACCGCTTCGGCGGTACCCTGAACATCTGCCTTGACGATAATGGGAAGCTCTTTGAGCTCGCCATCTGCTATCTGACTGAACAGGTTGTCGAGCGTAACCTTTACGCCGCTGCCCCACTTTTCCTGCTGAACGGCACTTCTGCGCTGTTCGACAAGCTCACGGGCAAGTCGCTCGTCCTCGACGGCATTAAAGGTGTCACCTGCTTCGGGAACCTCGACCAGACCTGCAATTTCGACGGGAGTCGATGGACCTGCGGATTCGATTTTTTCACCGTGGTCATTGGTCATAAGACGAACACGACCAACCGAGGTACCTGCTATGATAACATCGCCCGAATGAAGTGTTCCGTTCTGAACAAGAAGTGTGGCGATAGGACCTCTGCCCTTGTCGAGACGAGCCTCGATAACCGCACCCTTTGCCATACGGTCGGGGTTTGCCTTGAGCTCCTTAACCTCGCTGACGAGTGTGAGCATTTCAAGCAGATTGTCGACGCCTTCGCCGGTAACGGCGGATACGGGTACGCATATAATGTCGCCGCCCCATTCCTCTGGAACAAGCTCGTATTCTGTGAGCTGCTGCTTGACGCGCTCGACATTGGCGGTCGGCTTGTCGATTTTATTAATTGCAACGATGATGGTAACTCCGGCTGCCTTGGCGTGATTGATAGCCTCGATTGTCTGCGGCATAATACCGTCATCGGCGGCTACGACAAGAATTGCAATATCAGTGATGGATGCGCCTCTTGCACGCATCGAGGTGAAGGCCTCATGTCCCGGGGTATCGAGGAAGGTGACCGATTTGTCACCGACCATAACGCGGTATGCACCGATATGCTGAGTAATGCCGCCCGCTTCTCCTGCGGTGACATGGGTATTTCTTATATAATCGAGCAGGGAAGTCTTGCCGTGGTCAACGTGTCCCATTACGACTACAACGGCAGGACGCTCGACGAGGTCTCCGCTGTTGTCCTCGCTGTCGTCGATAAGGCGTTCCTCGATGGTGACGTGAATCTCGTGCTCAACCTTTGCACCGAGCTCGTCGGCAACGAGCGATGCGGTGTCGAAGTCGACTGTTTCGCTGATAGACGCCATAACTCCGAGAGACATCAGCTTTTTTATGACAACTGGTGCTGTTACCTTGAGACGGCTGGCAAGCTCTCCGACGGTAATTTCATCGGGAATAGATACCTTGAGCTGTGCCTGACGGGCCTTTTCGAGCTGTATTCTCTGCAGACGCTCCGCTTCGGTTTCACGGGCGTACTTGGCGGGCTTGCGTTGCTTGGAACGCTGATTCAGCTTTTGCTTATTGGACTGCTGAGCGTTCTTGCGTGTGTTCATCGAGCCTCCGGAGGCTTTGGAGGCTTGCGCGATATTTTCATATTTCTCGTTGTATTTGTCGATATCCACTACAGCGGCGCTGGTGTCGATGACGTGTGTCACCCTCTCCTTGCTCACTACTGTGCGGGTATTGCCGTCGTTATTCTGCTTAGGCTTGGAGCCGCCGTTTCCGTTTTGCTGCTTGGGCTTGTTGCTGTTTCCGTTCTGTTTGCCGTTCTTGGCGGAATTGCCGTTTTGACTGACAGATTCTGCTTTAGCTTCCGTGCCGAGATAGGCGGAAAAATCCTTCGCCATATTGGCAGAGGTCAATCTGTCGAATATTCTGTTGAGCTGTTGCTCGGTAAGCACCGTTGTGTGCTTGGCGTCGGCAAACTCATCACCTGCGGCGGCGATAAGCTCCTTGTTGGTCATGTTGAGATCCTTTGCGAGGTCTCCGAAACGTATTTTGATTATCATAAGCAACCTCCTTCTCTTGCACTGGTTATCACAAGCTTTGCCATATTTTCATCGGTAACGGCGGCAACGGCAAATTTCCGACCGGTACCCGCTTCCAGCTCCGACATTGTCAGCTCGAGCCGCAGCAGCTCTGCGCCCCGCTCCTCGGCGTCGGTGTTTCTTACCGTTCGCTCGGCGGCGTCCGATGCGGCAACGCACAACATAGCGCCTTTGCTCAGAGCGTCATCGACGGCGTCGGCACCTATTGCGAGCTTGCCTGCTCTGCGGCACAGCGACAGTGCGCCCAAAACCTTCTGCTTATTCATCGGGCAAATCACCGCCGTTCTCTGTCGTAAGCTCCTGTTCGAGCCTCAGGTATATTTCATCTGAAATCGGCAGCTCAAAGGTTCGCTCCAAAATGCGGGATTTTTTAGCTGCTTTAAGGCATTTTTCATCACGACACAGATATGCTCCCTTACCCGACTGCTTTCCCCGCAAATCTACCGAAATAACACCCTCGGGACTGCGTACAACACGCACAAGCTCCTTTTTGGGACGGCTTGTTCTGCAACCGACGCACATTCTTATAGGAACTTTTTTCTGCATCAAATGACTCCTTTGTTTTATTAACCGTATTTCCGGTGAAACAATTATCGTAAGCTGTGACTGATTGTATTTAAAAAGTGATTCAGTCCTCTTCGCCGTAATATCCGCTTTCGGGACGGATATCAATCTTGTAGCCTGTCAGACGCGCGGCAAGTCGGGCGTTCTGTCCCTTGTTGCCGATTGCGAGTGAAAGCTGGTCATCGGGAACCGTGACACGGCACGCCTTGACGCCCTCTTCGGGAATTTCGACGCTCAGTACCTTGGCGGGCGACAGAGCCTCGGCGATAAATTTGACGGGGTCTTCATTCCACAGGATAACATCTATCTTTTCTCCGCCCAGCTCGTCGACGATTTTGGCAACGCGAGTTCCCTTAGGTCCAATGCAGGCACCTCTTGCGTCGACATTCGGGTCTTTGGAGGTTACGGCAAGCTTAGTTCTCATACCGGCTTCTCTCGAAACACCCTTGACCTCGACGGTACCGTCGAAAATTTCCGGAACCTCGGTCTCGAAAAGACGGCGTACAAGTCCGGCATTGGTCCTCGAAATCATGACACGGGGTCCCTTGTCGGAAACGGTGATATCGGAAATGTACAGAGCAACGTGGTCGCCCTCGTGAAGCTCTTCACCGGGCAGCATCTCCTGTTTGGGAAGCATTGCCTCGGTTTTGCCTATTTCAAATACCGCAGAGCCTTTGCGCTGGTCGATTCTCAGCACTACGGCGTTGACGATTTCGCCCTGACGCCCCTGAAGGTCGTCATAAATGCGGTTGCGCTCGGCTTCGCGTATGTTCTGTCTGATAACGTGCTTGGCAGTCTGGGCGGCGATGCGTCCGAAGTCCTTGGTCTCGACCGGAATTTCGATAATATCGCCGATGCGCGCGCCCTCTTTGTAACGCTGTGCTTCGTTTTCACTTATCTGAGTTTTGGGGTCCTCGATTTCTTCAACCACGTCGCGGCGTATGAGCACCGAAATGTCGTGCTTATCGGGGTCGATGTCGACAAATACGTTGTCGCCTGCATTGTAGTCGCGCTGTGCGGCAATGATTATGGCACCCTTTATTTTTTCGAGCATATATTCTGCCGGTATGCCTCTCTCTTTTTCAAGCATACTCAATGCTTCAAAAAATTCGGAATTCATTCTTTGATATACCTCCCAAGATCCTCGTCGTCGCAAAGCTTAATGGCGGCAACGTCCTTTCTGAAAATCATAACAGCACCGTTATCGGTATCTATTTTAACCGAGTCGCCGGTAAATTCACGCAACAGACCGGTGTATTCTTTGTTGCCGTCGGCGTCGGGTCGAATCAAACGCGCATTAATTTTTTCACCCGTAAATTTCGCAAGATGGTCATCGGTACGAAGAATACGACCGAGACCGGGAGACGAGACTTCAAAGAAAAACTCCTCGTTAATATCGAGAGCATCTATCTCGTCATTGAGTGCACGGCTCATTTTCTCGCAGTCGTCGATATCGACACCGTGCGGACTATCGATGTAAACACACAGATGCCGGTCGGGACCCTCTTTGGCATAGGTTACGTCCCATATCTCCAAGCCGAGCTTTTTCGCGTGCGGCAAAGCCAACGCTTTGACCGTGGCGGCGATACCGCCCTTTTTTACATCTGCCATCCGTACCTCCCCGATAACGCCTGACAAGGTCGTTATTTATGTGAAAATTCATTTTCTGCAACATAAACAAAAGAGCGGGAAAACCCACTCTCACCATTGCAAAGGTATTATAACATATTGCCGAATCAAAAGCAATATAAAAATCAATATCAATAACGGCGAATTTTGGTCGATTTATGCATATTGCAGGATAAAAAAGGGAACCGATTGCTCAGTTCCCGAATGTTACCGATATTTTTTCGCTGCCGTGACGCTCAAGTGTCATCATAAAAGCCGTTGCCGCCAACAAAATGTTGAGTGCCGACGACAATGCAAGTGCTGTGTTTCTGTTGACTGCCGCCATTGCGACTGATGGTATCACTGTGCCGCTACACCACAGCAGAGAAAATGCCGCGGAAGCGTCGAGCATCGGGTCATAAGCTCCGAGCGAAACGGAGCGTGTAAGGCGTGAGTACAAAATGAGAAGCGACAGGAGCGAAACGATTGAGCCGAACGAGGTAATCTCCATTATGTTAATCGGTCCCGACACATAACAGCAGATTACACGAGATATACACCAAAGAGTGACCGTAATCGGGAAAACGCCGCCGCAAAGGCTCTGTCCGTCATCCTTTATGCGTGTTGCAACGGCGAGGATAAACCACAGCGCGGCTAATATACCGAGAATGGAGGTAATTATTTTGATTCTGAAATACTGCGGTACTGCGATTCCTAGGTCGGCAAGCTTTGCGGAGGATTTGAACAGCTTGAAAACCGCGCCGTCAACACCGACAGTATTCAGCTCATACATTGAAGCTACGACTGCGGCAAAGGCGCAGAGCGACAGCATTACGGCGGTGAGCAGACTGCCGTTAGACTCCGATGAAACGGCGTGCTCCGCGTATTTGTACCGCGATACCAGATAAATTATCATAGAAAAGGCAAATATCGCGATAAACACAAGTAACGGTAATATACGAGCTTTAATCAAAAAGCCTGTACTATAGTCGATATTAAAGATGGCGTTTACCGTGCTGATTATCAGCAGAATCGGCACGGTGCCTGCAGTCAGGCAGAGTAATCTTCTCAAAGCTTTCTGTCCTTTATGGGTATATATTCACGGTCGACGCCGAGGTACTTGTATGCGGGACGAATCAGCTTGTCGCCGAACACGATTTCCTCAACCCGATGCGCGCACCAGCCGGCAACTCTCGATACCGCAAAGAGCGGGGTATAGAGGTCAACCGGTATATTCATTGTACGGTAAACGAGACCGGAAAACAAGTCCACATTTGCACAGATATTTTTGAGTCCCTTTTTCTGTTCGAGAACCTGAGGGGCAATACGCTGTATTGTGCAGAGCATATTGAAGTCATCCTCAAGACCTTTTTCGACGGCGAGGTGCTCCAGATTGTCGCGCAGAATGACGGCACGAGGGTCGGACTTGGTGTAGATGGCGTGACCTATTCCGTAGATAAGTCCGGATTGGTCGCCGCACTTTTTGTCAACCATTCCTTCGAGGTAGGCACGGATTTCGTCCTCATCCTTATGGTCGGAAACGTGCTCTTTGATATCATCGAGCATCTGCATGACCTTGATGTTGGCGCCGCCGTGCAGAGGTCCTTTGAGCGAACCGATAGAAGCGGCAATAGACGAATATATATCGGTACCGGTCGATGTCAGCACGCGGGTGGCAAAGGTCGAGTTGTTTCCGCCGCCGTGGTCGGCATGGAGAACCATACACAGGTCAAGAAGCCGCGCTTCCTCTTCGGTAAAGGTTTTGTTTGAACGGTTGGTGCGCAGAATGTTCTGCGCTGTCGACATATCGGCATGAGTATGGTGGAAGTACATACTCTTTTTGTCATAAACATGGCGTTTGACCTGATAGGCGTTGACCATGATTGTAGGCAGACATGAGATGAGGGAGATAGCTTGATAGAGCTGATTTTCAAGCGATTTTTCTTCGGCAAGGTCATCGTAGCTGTACAGTGCCAGAACACAGCTTGCCATTTTGTTCATTACATTGGGTGATGGGCATTTGAGAATCATATCCTCGGCAAAACCGTCGGGCAGGTCTCGCAGCTCTCCCATTACCTTTCTAAGCAACCGGAGCTGTCCGAAGGTGGGTAATGAGCCGAACAAAAGAAGCCACACAACCTCTTCAAAGATGTATCTGTCCTCGACCTTGGAGGTTTCGATAATGTCGCGAACGTCGATTCCGCGGTAGATAAGCTTACCGTCGATAGGCTCCTTGCGGTCGGAAATTGACTCGTCGTAACCCAAAACATTGCAGATGCTTGTAAGTCCCGCGCGTACACCGGTTCCGTTGGCATTACGCAGACCCCTCTTAACGTCGTATTTCTTCCAGTCGGTATCGCTTATATAATTGTATTTTTTAAATTCCTCACAGAGATATGTAATGGATTCTCTCTGTTCTTCGGGCATTGAACGTGTCATAGCTTACCTCTTATATTGTTAATAATAATTATTATATGCAGGACATCTTGTTTCCCGACCTTTCGGAGCGGGGCAAATTCTTTTGCGGTTTAGTATATATTACATTTGTGAGACGCTGTAGTCAATGCGAATAAGCAACACAAATACTCCGATTATAAATTATGATATTATGCAAGATTACAATAAAATACTTGCAAAAATATTCGCATTAGCCTTAAAATACATATTTGTCGGTCGTTTTGAGAATTTTAAAATGTTTATTATTTCACAATATACTGATATTGACAAAAAATCGGACCGATACCGTTAAGGTATCGGTCCGACGCATATTGATATGGTTTCTTTAAATTGTCGCTATCAATGCTCCGCTCTCGGCAAGCTTCTGATAAATTTCGATATATTCGGTAGGATTGGGGAAATCATCGGGAAGCTTGTTGGTGAGCTTGGCAAGCAGGAACAGGGTTTTCAGATCGCTGCTCTTGGCGGCAATGGTTGTACCCGAAACTCCCGTGCCGTAGTAGTAGGTGCTGGATACGACGATGACGCGCATCATCAGCGCTTCGCTGTTTTCCGAGGGTACAAAATAGAAGTCATAGGTGATCTTAGATTCCTCACCAATTGTCTCACAGGTTATATCGACACGCATTGTTCGCTGCCAATCCGCGGGAACGAGGAATTTGAAACCGTCGCCGTAAAAATAAGAATCGACAAGCTCCGGGTTGGTAATGTGCTTTATTACGAGGTTATCCATTATTTCGGTGGTGATTACCGTTTCCTCACCCTGACCGGTAATAGATACCGCCGTGTTATTGTCGGGGGATTCCGCGACCGGCTGTTGCTCCGGTTCGGCAGGCGTTGCTTCCTCAGTCTGCTGCTCGGAGGATTCGTCCTCGGCAGTGAGGTCTGCCTCGGTTATATCATCGGGGATTATGTTGACGTCGGCGGCAGAGGAAGGGTCGACAAACATCGAAACATTGTTGCCGATCTGCTCGTTATAAAGCTCACAGCCCATAAGCGACAGAGCTAAGGCGATGAGTAAAAATAAAGCTAAGATTTTTTTCATTTTGAATTATCCTTTTGATACTGTAAAATATCTGATTATATTTTAGAGCATAGGTGTAAATAAATCAATATTATTTTACTAATGTTTATTTTTTGAAAAAACAAACCCCGCAGCTTTTGACTGCGGGGAATGGTGACTCGTGCGAGAATCGAACTCGCGTTACCGCCGTGAAAGGGCGGTGTCTTAGCCGCTTGACCAACGAGCCGAAATGAGCGGAGCCGAGATAATCTCGACTCCGAACATGGTAGCGGCAACTGGATTCGAACCGGTGACACTTCGGGTATGAACCGAATGCTCTAGCCAACTGAGCTATGCCGCCACAGCGCAATATTTATTATATGCGACAGTGCACATATTGTCAACGGTTTTTGAAAAAAATTATTTGTTTTTTTGAAACGCTTTAGTATTATTTCAGCTTAGGGAGAATTTCCGATGCCTCCCACGCCACGGCGTACATATTCAAATGCAGACCGTCGATAAACGACTGATACTCAAATCCGCAGGCAACCGGGTCATAGCTTCCCACGACCTCTATGCCTTTACTCTCACACAGACTGCGAATATATTCCTCGATTTCAAAGATGCCGCCGCAGTTTTCGCTGTCGTTAATTCGTTCGTACACAAGATTATTGAACGGCGCAAGAAACACGACAATGTTTCCGCCGTCGTCGGTTATCATATCAAGAAGTGACGTGAGAAGGGAAGCCTTGTAGGTGTCTACTCCGGTAAAGCTCTGTAGCTCCTCAATTATCGTCGTTCCCTCAATGCTGACGCGGTACATATATTCGTCGTAATTCGGAGAGGTGTAGCTTTCGGGATAACGGTAACTGCCGTCACAGCGTACTATTCCGAGCGGGCTGTTGTCACCCGAAACGGTTTCTATTTTTTTTAGCGGATTTGCAAAGCGTTCGCCGAGATCGTTAATTGATTCCTGAAAATATGACGGTGTAAGCAGTGTTACGGCATTTTCCCTGCGATAGGCAGACAATGATTTGAGACTGCCGCAGTTAATACCGTTTTCACGGCAGAAATTCTCATAGTAGTCGGGATATTCGAGCTTCCAGCGACCATCCTGTTTATTGGCGTCCAAAAACCAACTGTCTACGCATAGCACTACATTTTTCGGAGCAATGCCTTTTTCGTGGTACATTTGATATATACTGACTACGTCCTCTATTTCCGCTCCCGTTACGCAGGAATTGAAAAAGCTGTCGGAGTCGAACATCTCGGCACTGAATTGAATTCCGTGAGACGAGCCGAGCACAACAGTATCGTAAGACTCGGTGAGGGAGGAGATATAGTATCTCATAAATGCGCGCCCGTTGTAGTTGTCTATGTTTACGGCGTTTAGACCGCTGTCAAAAATTTCGGTAAGACGACGATTGAAGCTGTCGGTGCTTGCTATACCGGCAGGGTCGACCCACGCATTAACACCGGCAACAAGACCGAGGAAGAGAATCAACACGATGCACAGAGTAATGATTTTTTTCATATTGACTCTCCTTTGTTAAAAGTTAAAATATATGAAGCTTGAATTGCCGAACGCACCGAATGTGTATATTGACATCATAAGCATAAATGCGACAGCATATCTTGTTGCCGTCTTGGCATTGTAATACATTATATTGATTTTGTCCTTTAAAATATCATACAAGGCAAGCAAAACTATAAACACAAACACCGCAATCATCTTCGTTTCGGTTAATTCCATATCGGAAATGATGTATTTCGGAATTTCTCCGAATTCGGTGAATATCTTTTTGATAACCGATACGGCAACTGAAAGAGACGGAGCGCGGAAAAATATCCACGCAAAGGTTGTCAGGATAAATACGCGCACCGAATCGGCGATTCTCAGCAATGTGTTGTCCTTAATGCCTGACACAAGAGGTGAAACTGAATTTTCTATGTCGAGCATAGCGCCGTGAAGCAGACCCCACACAACATATCCGAGCGCCGCACCGTGCCATAATCCGCTTACGGCAAAAACGATGAGCGTATTTACCGCGGTACGGAGCTTGCCTTTGCGTGATCCGCCGAGCGGTATATAGAGGTAGTCACGGAACCACGATGAAAGGCTGATGTGCCACCGTCGCCAAAACCCCTTTATGCTTCTTGCAAGATAAGGTGAGTCGAAGTTTTCGTCAAGCGTTACACCGAGACATTTGGCAGCTCCGACAGCCATATCGCTGTAACCTGAGAAGTCGCAATATATTTGTATTGAGTAAAAAAGAACGGCGATGAGGATTCGAGCGCCAGAGGTGCCCTGATAGTTCGTATAGTAAAAGTCGGTTACGATGCACAGATTGTCGGCGATTATCAGTTTTTTGACTGCTCCGATCAGCATTCTCATAAGACCGTCACGCAGATTGTCATAATTGTATGACGACAACTCGCACATTTGCGGTATTAGTTTTCTTGCGCGGGGAATCGGTCCCGACAACAGCTGTGGGAAAAATGTGATGAACAGCGAATAGGAAAGCAGATTCTTTTCACATTGCTTGGCGTCTCTCGATACATCGACAAGGTATCCGACCGATGCAAGTGTGTAAAAGCTTATTCCGAGGGGAGCGGCAAGAGAAAAGACGGTATTTCGATTTCCGAACAGTGAAAGTGCAAAGTCAAGATATTTATACAGGAACAGCAGTCCGACAAGTGCCGTTACCGATATTAAGAGCATCAGTTTAGTGTGTCTGCCGACGGCAATTATTCTTCCGAAAATATATCCGAACAGAACTATCGCCGCAAGCACGGGAATATATTTAATTCCCGAAGAAGCGTAAAATACAATATTTGCCGTCAACAACACTATACTGCGATATTTCAGCGGGACGAAATAGAACACGGCGACCGCCGCCGCAAAAAATAAAAGGAATTTTGCAGTAGTAAAGACCATTTCAGCCTCCGTGGGGAAAATTAATAATCAATAAGCCTGCATAGTTTTATGCAGGCTTTGCATTATATATCGGACAGATTTATTTTATTACCTTGACTCCGCCCATATACGGTACGAGCACGTCGGGAACGGTGATGGAGCCGTCCTCGTTCTGATAGTTCTCAATGATGGCGGCGGTTGTGCGTCCTACTGCAAGTCCGGAGCCGTTGAGAGTGTGGACAAGGCGAACCTTTCCGGTTTCGGCATCGCGGAAGCGGACATTCATACGGCGAGCCTGATAATCCTCAAAGTCGGAGCAGGAGGAAATCTCGGCATAACGTCCGTAGCTGGGCAGCCAAACCTCAATATCATAGGTTTTGGCAGAGCTGAATCCGAGGTCGCCTCCGCAAAGTGCGACTACACGATAGGGTAGTCCGAGAAGCTGAAGCGCGTGCTCGGCGTCATTGGTCAGCTTTTCAAGCTCGGCATAGCTTTCCTCCGGCTTGGTGAATTTGACAAGCTCGACCTTGTTGAATTGGTGCTGACGGATAAGGCCTCTCGTGTCACGTCCGGCAGAACCGGCTTCACCGCGGAAGCAGGCAGAATATGCGGCGTACTTAATGGGAAGGTCGGCGTCGTCGAGTATTTCGTCACGATGGAAATTGGTGACGGGGACCTCTGCCGTCGGAATAAGATAGTAATCAAGACCCTCGAGCTTGAACATATCCTCGGCAAACTTGGGAAGCTGTCCCGTACCGGTCATCGAAGCGGAGTTTGCCATATACGGCGGGAAAAGCTCTGTGTAGCCGTGCTGTGTAGTATGAAGGTCAAGGTAGAAGTTGTAAATCGAGCGTTCGAGGCGAGCACCGAGTCCTTTATAGAAGTGGAAGCGAGCCCCGGTAACCTTTGCGGCGCGTTCGGGGTCAAGGATTCCGAGTTCGGTTCCCAAATCCCAATGGGCCTTCGGTTCAAAGCCGAAATCTCTCGGAGTACCCCAACGGCGTTGCTCGGCGTTTTCCGTATCGTCGCCGCCTACCGGTACACTCTCGTGCGGAGTGTTGGGAACGGAGAGAAGCAGTGTACGCTGTTTCTCCTCAAGCTCACTCAAGCGTGCGGTCTTGTCCTTGATTTCATCGGAAAGCTCCTTCATCTCTGCCATAACGGCTGAAACGTCTCCGCCTTCCTTCTTTATCTTGGGGATTTCTTTACTTACTGCGTTTTGCTTTGCACGCATTGTGTCAACATCGGTAGATATTGCACGGCGTTCAACGTCTATTTCAAGAATAGCGTCTATTTCGTTTGAATAACCGTCGGTTCTGCGCTTGCGAAGAGCTTCCTTAACCGCTTCGGGATTCTCCCGGATTCTTCTGATATCGAGCATATTATGCCTCCGAATAATGTTATTTTTTATTTTTCGACAGCCAGACGGTTAGCAAAATCGAGTAGCTGTTCTTTTGAGTAAAAATTTAATGACAGAGTACCTTTTCCGTCGTTGTATTTTACCGAAACCTCTACACCGAGAGTGTCTCTAAGTGCAATTTCAACCTCTGCCGCGATTGATTCTTTAGGCTTGGGAACGGGTTTTTCTCGTTTTTTGCGAGAACAGATTCTTTCCGCCTCACGCACCGAAAGCTGTTTGTCCGCAATCATTTTTGCGGTTTCACTTACCGAATCGGTATCTTTGAGCGACAGGAGAGCCTTTGCGTGCCCGGCGGTAAGCTTTTTCTCCGATATCAGCGAAAGCACGTCATCGGGTAAAGCGAGGAGACGAAGCGAGTTGGCGACTGTCGAGCGCGGCTTGCCGACCTTTTCTGCCGCTTGTTCCTGCGTTATATCGGCAGTGTCCATCAGATGCTTATATCCGAGAGCTTCATCTACCGGGTCAAGGTCGTCTCTCTGCAGATTTTCGATTAATGCGAGCGCGATTGCATCAAGGTCGGAAACGCTTTTGATAAGAGCCGGTATCTTTGTGAGACCTGCGGCGTGTGCCGCACGAAACCGGCGTTCCCCTGCAATAATGCGGTATCCTCCATTCGGTAGAGGACGCACGAGAATAGGCTGTAATACGCCGTGTTCCGAAACGGAAGCGGTAAGCTCCGATAGCGCCTGCTCATCGAATTTCGTTCGCGGCTGTTCGCGGTCGGGCTCTATTTCGCTGATATTCAGCTCGGAAGGGGTACCGTCGTTGATGTCGTTGTCTACAAAAAGGGCGTCAAGACCCTTTCCGAGTCCTCCTTTTTTTGTCGCCATCAGTCTGCCTCCAAGTCATATTGATTGTGCTCGAGCAATTCAACGGCCAAACGGTCGTAAGATTGACTGCCTTTTGATGACGAATCGTAGTATCTTACCGGTCTGCCGTAGCTCGGAGCCTCGGATATTCTTATATTTCTCGGAATTGCAGTGCTGTACACCTTGCCCGGGAAATATTTTTTTACCTCTTCGACAACCTGCATTGTGAGGTTGAGCCTTGAGTCGAACATCGTAACAAGCACTCCCTCAAGCTCAAGCCTCGGGTTATAAAGCCTCTTGACTGAGCGGACTGTTGCCATAAGCTGTGACAGACCCTCAAGGGCATAATATTCACATTGAATGGGAATAAGCAGACTGTCTGAGGCATTTAAACCGTTGAGAGTGAGCAGTCCGAGAGAAGGAGGGCAGTCTATTATTACAAAGTCATAATTCTGCTTTGCCTCTCTGAGCGAGGAGCGAAGCCTGAACTCACGCTTTTCCTGACTTACCAGTTCAATTTCGGCACCTGCAAGGTCGATATTGGACGGTATCAGCGAAACATTTTCAAATCCCGTTCCGTGTATAACCTCGCGAAGAGGACTTGAGCCGAGTATAAGATTGTATGTAGAACGGCTTACACCTTTTTTGTTTATTCCGAAGCCGCTTGTGGCGTTGCCCTGCGGGTCAAGATCTACTATTAAAACCCGACGCTTCAATGCACCCAGCGAGGCGGCAAGATTGACCACCGTTGTGGTTTTTCCAACACCGCCCTTTTGATTGGCAACCGCAATTATTTTACCCAAGTTATCACCCCGATTGTTTTGTTCCACGTGGAACAAAACTGTATTTGAGCCGCACAGAAAGTAAAGCACAATGCAATGCGGAAGGTGTAAAGTTCCACGTGGAACATTACGTCGTTGATACCTATATATAATACCGCATAAGTGGTGGCGTTGTAAATGCCGACAGATAAAAAAGTTGGTAAAAATATTAATTTGACGATAAAATTGCAAAAAGCAATGCATCAAACCTTTAGGCTTGATGCATTGCAGTTAAATCAAATTATTTGCGTGATTTTTTGCTCTTGATTTTTTCTATCAATTCAGCCAACGTCATTTCCTCACGTTCAAGGTAAATAGCTACTGCGGCAGCTCCGATAGCTATTATTGCAACGACTGCGCCTATCGTAACCCAAAGACCGAGGTGACTTTCTTTTTGCGGTGTAATCAGTATGCCATCTGTAGGTGTCTGAGTTTCGTTGTTGTCGGCACCGGCAACTGCCTGACCGTTTGCCTTAAAGCTTGCATGAACGATAACATCGCTTTCCGGCATGGTGAATTTAGTGGTGGGAGAGGATGCATCTTCGAAAACAACAGCAGAGGAAGTGCTTGTCCAACCTACAAAATCATATCCCTGCTTAGCAGAAGCACGGATTGTCACGCTGTCACCTGCGGCGGCTCGGTTGCGGTTGGTGTTTGCTATACCGCCGTCATCTGCGGTTAATGTCAGTGCAAATGTGTTTGCCGCCTCTTGCTCGGTGACAAAAACAGCGGTTACGGTAGTGTTGTTCGCCGGCATGGTGAAATCGGTTTCAAGCTGTGTGGCGTCCGCAAAGCTTCCGCCGTCGGTTGAAATCCAACCGCTGAACACATAGCCGTCATTGCAGGATGCGATTAACGATATTTCTGTTCCTTCAAAGTGCTCTCCGCCTGCTGTCAGAACCTTACCGCCCTGTTCACACTTGACGGTAAGCGTATATGATTTGGCAAATACCGCCTTAACCTCTGCATCACCTTCCGGCATTGTGAAGTAGGTGCTCGGATTGTCGAGCGAAGCTACTGCTCCGGAGGTTACAACCCATTCTTTAAAAGAATATCCTTTGTTTGCTGTTGCAAGCAGGTTAATTCTTTCACCGGCAGAATATTCTCCTCCGGCGGCGTTGATTGAGCCGTTTTCAGCACTGACCTTTAAAATATGCGTTTTGGAGGGCAGTGGAGCGGCGATAGCGGAGTTGGATGCTGAACCGTAACCGCTTTCACCGTTTACTCCGACACGCTGTGATGCCTTTGCGGTATAGCTTTGCGAAGCGGTAACAGTTCCCGAAAGGGGAATACTTCCTGACATCGAGGTTGTGGTGAAGGTAGATACCTGATTGCCCGAAGCATCCATAATGATAACGTCAAACATACAGGATGCTGTAGATGAAGCTCCGATTGTGTAATACAGACCCCCGTTTGCTGTGTCGGCGGCAAGTGAGACGGAGGGAGAAGCAATGGGCGTTACAACGATGTCGACAGCTATCTCGGTCGGCGCGGAGGAAATATCAAGCGACACAGAAGTCGTGTCATTTCTTCCGGCAACCGTTATGTAGCTGCCTACATTCGGAGTGGCTGTTACGCTTACTCCTCCGGCATTGGAATCTGCAACGTAGTTTCCGTCCGAGCCGGCAAGCGGTACACCATTTTGCGTGACGCTGACAGAACAGCTTCCGCCGGTGACGTTGACCTTCACGCTGACCTCAGCGGCGCTGACCGTCAGTGCAAATACGACGGCAAAACACAAAACGGCAGAAACTGCGATCAGTCTTTTTAAATGTTTCATATTAATAACCTCTTGTAAATCGGCGATAAATTGTCGCCGTTATATAAATATATGTAGATTAATACATATAAATCGACTGAAATTATTGTTTGTCAAACAAAATAAGTTTGTCAATCACATTTCCGATTCCGTTGTCATCGTTGGAATCGGTGATATACATACAGCGTTCTTTTACTATGTCGTCTGCATTTCCCATTGCCACCGACAGACCGGCGGCTTCGAGAGATGAAAGGTCGTTCGGAGCGTCACCGAAGGACGCCGCCTGTGCTGTTGTGATGCCGAGGTGTTCGCAGGCAACACGCAGACCGTCGCCCTTACTGCATCCGGCACAAATAAGCTCGTAGATGATGTTACTGCCGGTTGTGACCGCGAGAGCGGGGCGTGATGCAATATAGTCCATCATTGCTTTGAATTGAGCTTCATTCATTGGTCCGAAGTTTATTTTTACCGCCTTAACACCCGGCTCATAGAAATGACCGTCTCGGAAATAAACGAACGGATAATTCGGATTGCCCATAGTGTGATAGACACGATGGTGATTTTCGTGGTTGCCGCCCTTAAAGCCATAGCTCGCGTCGGTAGCCATTTCGCAAAATTCGATGTCATACTTTGAAGCGTAGTTGAGAAACGATATAACCTCGTCCTCGGGAATGACGGCGCGGCGTATTTCGTTTCCGGTTTCGGCGTCAATTACCTCTGCTCCGTTGCAGGAAATTACAGGTCCGACTACTTCAGCGGCTTTGAGATAGGGGCCGAGAGTTGCAAATGCACGTCCGGTGCTGAATGTTACGGTAATGCCTGCAGCTCTTGCTCTGCGAATAGCGTCCATTGTACGCGGGTCTATGGTTTTTTGGCTGTTAAGCAGGGTACCGTCAAGGTCAAGTGCAATAAGCTTGATATCCTTTCCGATATCCCGCAGAGTCTGAATATCCATGAGATGACACTCCTTGTGTATTCGGTAAAATGCCGTAATTAAGCATACTAAGGCATTATGATAACATTCATTATATCATTTGAAACCAAGCTGTCAATAATCATCGCGGGATATAATAAAAACCGGAGCAGCTAAGTGCTGCTCCGGTTGAAAGTCTAAAAAAATCAGAGAGTAGGACCGGCGGATACGAGAGCCTTGCCGGCTTCGTTGCCTTCGTACTTGACGAAGTTCTTAATGAAGCGTCCGGCGAGATCCTTAGCCTTCTCTTCCCATTGAGAAGCATCGGCATAGGTGTCACGCGGGTCGAGAATGCCGGTGTCGACACCTTCGAGTACGGTCGGGACTTCGAGGTTGAAATACGGAATTGTCTTTGTCGGGGCTTCATTGATAGCTCCGGACAGGATAGCGTCGATAATTCCACGGGTATCCTTGATGGAAATACGCTTGCCGGTTCCGTTCCAGCCGGTGTTTACGAGGTAGGCCTTTGCGCCGACCTTCTGCATCTTCTTAACCAGCTCATCGGCATACTTGGTGGGGTGCAGTTCGAGGAAAGCCTGACCGAAGCAGGAGCTGAAGGTCGGTGTAGGCTCGGTGATTCCGCGCTCGGTACCGGCGAGCTTGGCGGTGAAGCCGGACAGGA
>DCGT01000030.1:13950-15454 GCA_002315315.1 Faecalibacterium sp. UBA1771 | reverse complement strand
CGAGAGGCTCGCCGCGCTGAACGGCGGCTTTCATATATATTTTGAGATTTTCCTTTGCCTGCTGTTGACCTATATATTCATCGAGCGTTTTGGGACGAAGTGAATTTTCCGTTTCGCTTTCGCCTGACATAACCTCAGGTGCAATAAGTCTTTCATCGAAATCGGCAAATTCCATATAATTTACCTCTTATCCATAGATTTAAGGGCGGCGTTGAGCATCTGATCGACCGACAAATCCTGCGGAAGCTTAGCGACTGCGGCAGTAGCCTGTGCGACTCCGAAGCCGAGCGCAACAAGCGCGGCAATGGCATCGGACGATGCGCCTTGCACAGTATCGGACATACCGGAAACGGCGGCGACATCCTGTGAGCCGAAGCCGGGCATCTTGCCCTTAAGCTCTAAAACAAGCCTCTGTGCTATCTTGGTACCTATTCCCGAACAAGCTGTAAAAGCCTTATAATCACCCGAAGCAACGGCAAGTGACACTTTATCCGGAGTATACATTGAAAGCACCGAAAGAGCCGATCTCGGACCTATTCCGGACACGGTGATAAGCTTATCAAAGCATTCCCGAGAATAAACATCGGAAAATCCGTACAATTCCATAGCGTCCTCTTTTACAATCATTCTCGTAAAGATTCTCGCATCATCTCCCACATTTCCGACAGAGGAATACATCCCTGCCGGAATACTGACCGAAAAACCTATTCCCGAGCATTCAATAACAATCTCATCGGGAGCTTTGGAAATAATTTTACCGTTAAGAGAAGAAATCAAAGCTTATTCTCCTTTGCAAGTCTTTCGAGCAAGCCGAGGCTCGATCCAGCACTGTGAGCATGACAAATTGCAATGGCAAGAGCGTCGGCAGCATCGTCAGGTCTCGGAATATTATCGAGATTAAGCATAATTCTCGTCATTTCCATAACCTGTTTTTTCTCTGCTTTACCGTAACCTACAACCGACTGTTTAACCTGAAGAGGAGTATACTCGTACATCGGAATACCCGCTTGAGCTATACAAAGCAACGTTACTCCCCTTGCCTGTGCAACATCTATAGCGGTTTTCTGGTTGGTAGTAAAATAAAGCCGTTCGATTGCTACGGCATCGGGATTTGCTTTTTTGAGCAATATTGTTGTTTCGTCGTATATTCTTTTCAGTCTCTCATCGAAATCCATTTCGGCGGGTGTAGTAATAGCCCCGTATCCGAGCGAAACGAACTTGTTGTTTTTGTATCCGACCAATCCGTAACCGACTATGGCATATCCGGGGTCGATTCCGAGAACCTTCATCTTTCACCCAAATTAACAGTATTTATTGTCTTGTCTTTTAATCATTACGCACTGCGAATATTATACCATATTACAGCAAAGATTTACAAACGGTAATATTTAAAAATTAGTTCAAAAAATTTTCAAAAAACTCTTGCTTTTTGCGAATCATCGTCGTATAATAACACTTGTCGCCAATGAGATGGCAATGTGGACGATTAGCTCAGCTGGTAGAG
>DCGT01000030.1:13586-13919 GCA_002315315.1 Faecalibacterium sp. UBA1771 | reverse complement strand
GTTCGAGCCCGTTATCGTCCACCAAACCCCAACCGTAACGGTTGGGGTTTTATTTTTGTAACATATAAAAGGGTGTACCGTAGCGGAACACCCTTTTGTTTTTTAAATTTCTTTCTCAATATAATTCTGTGCTGAGGTTGCGGCAATCGCTCCATCGGCACAGGCGGTAACAACTTGCCGAAGCAGCTTTTTTCTTATGTCTCCCGCAGCAAATACACCGTCGATATTTGTGCGCATTTCTTCATCGGTCAGCAAATAACCATTCTCGGAATTTATCATCGGGAAGGACTCCGAAGCGGGAACAAGACCGACAAAAACAAATACTCCAAAGCG
>DCGT01000030.1:12088-13566 GCA_002315315.1 Faecalibacterium sp. UBA1771 | reverse complement strand
TTGGCAAAGCTGTCTGCTTTGTATTCCGTGATTTCACCCGAAACAAGATTTTTAACCTTAACTGTGTCAATAAAATTTTCTCCGTTCACCTCTAAAAGACTGCTTGATATCAAAAATTCTATCTTACCGTTTGACTTTGCGGAGGCTTGAAGCGTTTTGTTTGCCCTCAGCTCATCACGTCGATGAATGATATATACCTTTTCGGCAAATCTTGTAAGGTATATTCCCTCTTCAACCGCAGAATCGCCTCCTCCAATAACAAAAACCGTTTTACCTTTGAAAAAAGCACCGTCACAGGTAGCACAATACGAAACACCCTTACCGGTAAATTCTTTTTCGCCGGCAAATCCTCCTTCACGAGCCTTTGCTCCGGTGCATATTATCAGAGCTTTGTAATGATACGATTCCGATTCGCCTCTCAGTACCTTTCCCGTCAAATCATATTCCATTATGCTGTCCGAAATAATCTCCGCTCCGAAATGCTCTGCCTGACTCTGCATTCGCTCAACAAGAGTATAACCGCTCTCGCCCTCAATGGCACCGGGATAATTCTCAAGCTCCGCAGTAATTACGATCTGACCTCCGACCACGGAATTCTCTATTACAGCTGTTTTCAAACCCGCACGAGCGGCGTATATCGCCGCAGATAATCCCGCCGGTCCCGCTCCTAAAATTACAACGTCATATTCCTTCATATCATCATACCTTTATATTATTGAAGTCCTGCCGCGGTTTTATCCGAAGCGGGACCTCATCGTTATTTATGCTTCTTTAACAACAGTACCATTAGGGGTATCCTCTACTATATATCCCATTTCCTGAAGCTCATTTCTTATTTCGTCGGCACGCTTAAAATTTCGCTCCTTGCGGGCGGTATCGCGTTCCTTGGCAAGCTCTGATACGCTGTCGGGAATAGCGCTCTTTTCACGCTTTGAATAGAGTATTCCCAATATGTCACACAGCTCGTCAAACATATTGAGTGCATATTTGAGAGTATCGGCAGATTGAGCTCTGGCGCTATTAATATCTCTGACCATTTCGAAAACTGCAGAAATTGCATCTGCGGTATTGAGGTCGTCCTCCATAGCGTCAATAAACTTTGCCTTTTTTGCATCGCAAAGAACGACAAGCTCATTTCCGTCTCCGTCGGCGTGTTCAATAGCGCGAACAAGATTATCACGGCAGTTGTACAGCCTTTCGAGCGAACTAACGCACTGTTCTATTACCTCGGCGGAAAAGTTGATGGGACTTCTGTAATGAGCGCTTATCATAAGATAGCGAATAGGCTCATATCCGTACTTTTCGCTGACCTCGCGGACGGTAAAGAAATTACCGAGCGACTTGCTCATCTTTCGGTTGTCGATATTTATATATCCGTTGTGCATCCAATATCGAGCAAATTCTTTGCCTGTGCAACACTCGCTCTGAGCGATTTCGTTCTCATGATGCGGGAAAATCAAATCCTGACCACCGCAGTG
>DCGT01000030.1:0-12040 GCA_002315315.1 Faecalibacterium sp. UBA1771 | reverse complement strand
CACTCTATATGCCAACCGGGACGACCCTCACCGTATCTTGAATTCCACTTGGGTTCACCGGGCTTCGCGCTCTTCCAAAGAGCGAAGTCCATCGGATCCTCCTTTATCTCATCTACATCAATTCTTGCTCCGGCCTCCAGCTCATCGAGAGGCTGATGAGAAAGCTTTCCGTATTCATTAAAACTCTTGGCACGGAAATACACATCCCCGTTGGCGGCGGCATACGCGTGACCGTTGTCGACTAATGTGTCGATGATATTGAGAATACCGTCAATATTCTCTGTTGCCTTGGGGTGAACGGTCGCTTCTCTGATGTTGAGACCTTTAGCATCCGTCCAATATTCGGCAATATAGCGGTCAGCAATTTCCTTTACCGTTACCCCCTCCTCATTGGCTTTTTTTATCATCTTATCGTCAACATCGGTAAAATTCTGAACAAAGGTAACCTTCATTCCCTTATACTCGAGGTAACGGCGAAGAATATCAAAAACACAGAGCGGACGGGCGTTTCCGATATGGATGTAGTTGTAAACCGTAGGTCCGCAGGCGTAAATTTTAGCCTCGTCGTTCTGCACGGCAAATTCGTCTTTTTTTCTTGTAAGCGTATTATAAATTACCATATTATTCCCTTTTCTTAACCCTTTAACAAGGAAGAATTATCCTTTACATAAACAATTGCGGAAAGAAGCGTTACCGCGGCAACGGCGAGTGAGGCATATTTTACGGCGCTGAGCAGTGCGTTAGGAGAAGACGATGTCTTTGCGATTTCGGCGATAAGCAACGAAATCATTATGTAGAGCATCTGCAGAGCAGTCTTGATTTTGCCCCAAATATTAGCGGCTATTACCTTACCCGTTTCAGCGGCAATCTGTCGAATTCCGCTTATAATAAAATCTCTTGCAACAACCAAAATTACCGATATTGAGAACGCCATACCGTGTTCAGCAAAAGCAATAAGCGCACTGCATACAAGAATTTTGTCTGCAATCGGGTCGAGAAATTTGCCGAAATTTGTCACAAGACCTCTGCTTCTTGCTATTCTGCCGTCCATCATATCGGTGAATGAAGCGGCGGCAAATATTATCAGTGCAAAGGCATAATTGAACGGTATCGACTCGAAATAGAAAAACACAAGGAACACCGGAACAAGACACATCCTTATTACGGTAAGCTTATTGGGAAGGTTCAATAAAAATCACCCTTTCAAAATACTGGTTTGAAAAACAAAAAATGTTATCGACAATATTATAGTTTACCAAACAGAAAAAGTATATACCCGATTATGCGTTTTCTTCACTTTCCGGCTCCGGCTCATAATACGGCTCGGCGACAAGATCAAGATCGCATTCCGAATCAGTAGTCAGAATTTTCATTTTTACGATATCTCCCGGTTCTACGGGATACTGTGAATAGTAATATACTACCGTATCGGATTCAGGTATATCCGACTCGGGTCGACAGATAAAAGCAAATCTACTCTCGTCATATCCGTCGCATATCCCCTCCATCACCGTTCCGATTTTACTGTGCTGTTCAAGCTCCATTATCATATTGTTCTGAAAATTGAACTCGGAAAATCTGAAATTTTTTACCGTCTCGTCGATTTGACCGTCAAGATGCTCTGCAGGTGTTCCGTCTTCACAGGAGAAAATAAAACATCCAGAACGATTAAAATGCACAGCTGACATAAACCCCTGAAGCTGTCTGAAATCGTCATCTGTCTCTCCGGGAAAACCGATCATAAAAGTCGAGCGAAGAGTAACTCCGGGTATCTTTTCACGAATATGCTTTATCAATGCAAGAAGCTCGTCACGATTTCCGAATCTTCCCATTCTTTTCAGGACGCTTCCCGAACAATGCTGAAGCGGTATGTCAAGATATTTCGCAATTTTGTCATTTGAAGCAATAACATCCAAAAGCTCATCGTCGATTCGTTCGGGATAAACATAGAGCAAGGTTATTTTCCATATACCGTCTATCTCGCAGAGACTGCGAAGGAGAGAGGAAAGATTCGTTCCGTCATTAAAATCTCTGCCGTAAGACGAGGTATCCTGTGCAATTAGGAAAAGCTGCTTTACTCCGCCTTTGACAAGCTTTTTTGCTTCTTTAATGATATTCTCGGGACGGCGACTGCGATATGGTCCTCTTATGCCGGGAATGGCACAATATGTACAGTGGTTTGAGCAGCCCTCGGCGATTTTAAGATATGCATAGTGTTTAGGCGTCGACAGCAGTCTTTTTCCCTCAAGCGGCAAGTTACACACATCGGCGTGTTTGATAACACGCATATCAATCATTACATTATCAAGAATTTCGACAATATCCGCATTGGCTCCGAGACAGACGTAAGCGTCCAATTCGGGAATAAGGTCGGCTATTTCATCTGTATATCTCTGCACAAGACAGCCCGTAACGATTATTTTTGACAACCTTGTTTCATCGGAATTACGCTCGACTATCATATCGAAAATCAGATCTATGGCTTCTTCCTTCGCACTTTGAATAAAGCCACAGGTATTGATAATCACTATATCGGCACGATTCAGTGAATTGCAGACATTATATCCGCCCTCCTTGATTTTTGACGCCATAATCTCGGCATCCACACGGTTTTTGTCACAACCGAGCGATATTACAAAGACGTTTGCCTTACTCTTCATATTCTGTCTCCAAACTATTCATTGCCGCTCTCACCGCTGAGGCGGAATATCCCTTTGCATATAGAGCCGCCGCTACTTTTTGCGGACTTTCCTGCATTTTTTTCATATATTTTTTCTCAATAACTGCCCTGACTCTTTTCTGCTCATCATCCGCATACCCATCAAGCACCATATCGGTAAGCTCACGTGAAATTCCCTTTTGATTTAGATATTGCCTTGCTTGTTTTTCGCTCATATTGCGTCGGCGAAACATATCTACACATTCTCTCGCGAACCCCTCCTCGTCAATATACCCGTAGCCTGTAAGCTTTTCTATGCAGTAGTCGGCGGTATATTCATCGTACTTTTGAGTCAGCTTGTCGAAAAGCTCCTTGCGGGAATGGTTCCTCGATGAAACAACGGTAAACGCCCTTTCGAGTGCTTTGGACAGATCCGCTTCTTTTTTGAAAAGCTCAAGGTCGATTTTATCAATGGTACAACCGATATAGATTTCGTGACGTGCCATCATATCTTCATCAACCGAGAAAAGAAATTCGTCACCGCAAAAAAGGGCATATCTGCCCTTTTTCGTTATCTTAATATCGGTTATTTCGATTCCGTCCACTTATTTGACCTCAATATCGAGCGAGGTGTTCTTGTTGGTGGATGAACGGCGGGGCGTTGCCGGAGCTTCTTCCGGCGTCTTCTCCGTCTCGCTCTCCTTGGGAAGCCTTGCTTCGTCCGACATCAAAACATCGTCGGTATTGGCGCTGTCGCGAATTTTCTTTTCGATTTCATCGGAAAGTTCACGGTTATCCTCAAGCACCTTTTTTACATTTTCACGACCTTGTCCGAGTCTTGTGTCATTATAGTTAAACCAAGCACCGGACTTTTGAATTATATCAAGCTTTACGGCGAGATCAAGGATTTCTCCTGCCTTTGAGATTCCTTTTCCGTACATAATGTCGAATTCTCCCTCACGGAACGGAGGCGAAACCTTATTCTTTACAACCTTGACACGGGTTCTGTTTCCGACAACATCGGAGCCGCTCTTGATGGATTCGATACGGCGAACATCAAGACGAACGGACGAATAGAATTTAAGTGCGCGACCACCGGGAGTTGTTTCGGGATTTCCGAACATAACACCGATCTTTTCGCGAAGCTGATTTATAAATATGGCAATCGTTCCGGATTTGGAGATAACACCGGTCAGCTTGCGAAGCGCCTGAGACATAAGACGAGCCTGTATACCCACATGAGAATCACCCATATCTCCTTCGATTTCCGCTCTCGGCACCATAGCGGCAACCGAGTCAATTACGATAACGTCAATAGCTCCCGAGCGAACAAGCGTTTCGGTGATTTCAAGAGCCTGCTCTCCGGTATCCGGCTGAGACACCAGCAGACTGTCGATATTGACACCCAACGCCTTGGCATAAACCGGGTCAAGCGCGTGTTCAACGTCGATAAATGCGGCTTCACCGCCTGCCTTTTGCGCCTCGGCGATAACATGGAGTGCAACGGTAGTCTTACCGGAGCTTTCCGGTCCGAAAATCTCAATTATTCTTCCCTTCGGCAACCCTCCGACTCCAAGTGCCATATCTAACGAAAGAGAACCAGTGGAAATAGATGCGATATTCATGGCATAGTTCTGTCCGAGCTTCATAACCGAGCCCTTACCGAACTGCTTTTCTATCTGCGCTATCGCCGTTTCTATGGCTTTTTGTTTATTCGTATCCATTCATAATCCCCCGAAAATCGTTTAATAAATTCAGAACGGTTTCTTTTCACAAATTATATCATAACAAACTACATAAATACAAACAAAATCAAACGTTTTTTTGAGCTGAGACGCACCGCGGCAGACCAAACATATCGTTTTTGACCGTTACTTCGATGTAACCGCAGCCGCACAACAGCTCACATATTTTTTCACTCATCCCGTCACCGGCTTCAAGCACGATATAACCGTGAGGCTTAAGTACCCGTTTGTATTCGGAAATAATATGGCGATAAAACGAGTAACCGTCCGCGCCATCCGTCAAAGCCGATTTCGGCTCATAGTAAAGCTCCTTTTCAAGCCGTGCATACTCATCGGCACTTACATAAGGAGGGTTGCTGACGATAATGTCGACACTCTCGTCCTCAAGTGTCTGCTGATAATCGAACACGTCACATTTTACAACCTGAACCCCGTCAGCAAGTGCAGAAATGTTTTTTCCGAGGTAAACCATTGCCTGCTCAGACAGCTCCGCCGCAATTACCGACGAATTTGCCACGGCTCGTTTTACAGCTATAGCAATACAGCCACTGCCGGAGCACAAATCCGTAACGACAGGGGCGTTAAATTTGAGAGCGGCTTCTATAGCGGTTTCGGCAACAATTTCAGTATCAGGGCGCGGAATCAATACCCCTTCACCAATCGAAAGATCAAAATCGAGAAAGCTCCAGCTACCGACAATGTATTGAAGCGGTCTGCCGTCAATCCTCTGCGATGTAAAGTCATACAGCTTGTCGGAATCCGCTTCATCAATCCATTCGGGTGAATCTATGTAATAGCATCCGACGGCAGCTCTGAAAAGCTCACGTGCCTCTATGTTTTCGCATATTCCGACATCGGCAAGGCGTCTTTTCATCTCGAAATAGCATTTTGCGGCGTTTACCATTTATCGTTTTCCCTATCGTCGGGAATTACCTCATTCATTGCGGCAATGGCAATCTCTATTTGGTCATCGTGAGGTTCAAATGCCGTGAGCCGCTGAACGCACATACCCGGTGCCGATAAAATCTTTGACGGTATATTTTCATGTCTGCCGGCATATTTCAGAATTTCATAGCTTATTCCCATAACAAGCGGAAGAAGCGCAAGCTTGATTGCGGCACGGACAATTGTACTGCCCCACGGGACAAAAGAAAAAATAATTATGCTGACAATCAATACAATGAACATAAAGCTTGTTCCGCAACGAGGATGAAAGCGGGAATGCTTTCTGACATTTTCGACCGTAAGCTCCTCTCCCGCCTCGTAGCAGGCTATTGTCTTGTGCTCTGCTCCGTGATATTCAAACACGCGGTGGATATCCTCAAGTCTTGTGACTATATAAAGATATCCTATAAATATTGCTATCTTCAAAACTCCCTCGATGGCTGCTTTAAACGCGCCGAGTTCAACGAACTTATTAAGTAATCCCGTAAGAAACGTGGGAACTATCATAAACAGAACAATCGCCATAATAGAGCCTATAACGGCAGAGACAATGCCTACTGTTTCAGCAGCCTTATCACCCAGCTTTTTCTCAAGCCATTTGTCGAATTTCGATTCGCTCTGTGCGGCTTCATCACCATCGTCAAATGCGATCTCAGCCGAACGCATAAGGCACTTATAGCCGACAACGAGATTTGTTATCATCGCCGCCGCCCCTCTGACTACGGGTATTTTGTCAATCAGCTTTTTTTTCGGCGTTTTGCCGATTTCAGTAAAAATCGTCTTATCAGGTCGACGAACGGCAATACATGATATTTCGGGTCCCTTCATAAAGATTCCCTCCATCAAAGCCTGTCCGCCAATTGAAGTTTTTATCTTGCTCATTTGTTATTTCCTTCCTGTTCAAACAATACTAACGGCAGCGAAACTGTAACCGTTGTTCCCTTTCCGAGTATACTGTCTATTGCCAGCCTACCGGAGTGAAGCATAACTATTTCATCGACAACGGCAAGACCTATACCCGAGCCTGTAACGGAATTGCTTGCCTTGTAAAAACGCTGCGTTACTTTATCAACCTCGTCCTCGGGTATTCCGGGACCGTTGTCGGAAATGCTTACCGATACATCGCGGCGGGCTTTTTTTACTTTAATCTCAATCGTTCCGCCCGCCGGAGAGTATTTAAGCGCATTATCGATAATGTTGACAAAAACCTGTTTCATTCTCCTGCTGTCGGCATAAACAAGCGCAGAATATGCAGGTTCCGAATAATTAATTTCTATGCCGAGACCCTTTGCTCTTTGCTCGACAAGCAAAAGCGCATCCTCAAGCATATCGACAAAATTTATCTGCTTTTGGTCAAGAACGATTACTCCGTTCAGAATTCTCGAGAAATCAAGGAGGTCCTCGACGAGCATCGAAAGCCTGTCGGTTTCGTCGATAATAATTTTTATACCTTTGTCAAACGCAATTTCGTTCTCCTTGCCTACCGCCTGAAGCGTTTCACCCCACCCCTTAATAGAGGTCAGCGGAGTTCTCAGCTCGTGTGAAACGGACGAAATAAACTCGTTTTTCATTCGGTCGCTCTCGGCAAGCTCAGACGCCATATCGTTTATGGTATCACACAGCCACTGAATTTCATCGTTATACCGTTGCTTCTGTATTCTTGATTCAAAATCCCCTGCGGCAATTCCGCTTGCAATAGCCCCTATTCGGCGAATCGGTATGGCAATCGAACGAATAAAGAAAATACCCGAAAAAAAAGAAAACGATATTATTACACTGCAAGCGAGTCCGAGAATATAGCCTATCTGCTGAATATGTGTATCTATTTCCTTTAGTGAGCTTACAAGTCGTATCGCCGATACATTCCCTGCGGGATATGTGAGAATCTGGGTAACGGCGACAATATTTTCGCGGGTCCGTGAACGACCGGTATATTCCCCGTAACCGTCGGGACTCGCCTTTGCCAGCTCATAATCGGACATAATCACATCGTCACTTGTTCCGAATCCGCTCGAGGTGGCAATAACGTGCCCCTCATCATTTATCAGCATTATTTCAAATCTGTTTTTTTCTTCAAAATTCTCGACAATCAGTCTTGCGGCGTTTGCTCGCTCATCCTCACCCTCTTCTATAGCAGAGGGAATTGAGTTCAGCACAGTGCGAACACGGTAATTGACCGCTTGTTTGGCAGAAGAATAGTAGTTACGGTGAAGCGTTAGCAGAATGACCGCTACGCTGACTACAAGAATAACAACGGTAATCGACAGATTCCCGATAATCCAGCGGCGAGTTATTCCGCCCTTTACGACAAAGGGCTTATTATCTTTATAGCCAAACATATTTTTAAACACTGAATCTGTACCCGAAGCCCCAAACCGTTTCTATATATATCGGGTTAGAGGGGTTATCCTCAATCTTCATACGCAGGCGTCGAATATTGACGTCGACAATCTTTATCTCACCGTAATATGTCTTGCCCCAAACGCTTTTCAAAATAGTTTCTCTGCCGAGCGCAACGCCGATATTATCGAAGAACAGCTCCATAATTTGATACTCGACCTGCGTCAACTCTATCTTTTTTCCCGCCTTCATAAGAATTCTCGAACCGGTATTCAAAACAAACGGTCCGTGACGATATTCTTTTTGATTCGATGAATCATTTTTACGGGCATATATGCGGCGGTGAACAGCATCCACCCTCGCTATAAGCTCTGAAATACTGAACGGCTTGGTAACATAATCATCGGCACCCGTTTCAAGACCGTTTATCTTGTCCTTTTCCTGTGCCTTGGCGGTGAGCATAATTATACCGACCTCGGTATTATCCTTTCTGATAAGCTCACAGAAATCAAGTCCCGACATACCCGGAAGCATAATATCTAAAAGCATAACATCGTACTTTGTTCTGTCTTTATCATACATACTCAACGCTATTTCGGCGCTTTGAGCCTCGTCGACATCATAGCCTGCAAGCTTTAAGTTAAAGGTTATCAGCTCTCTTATTGCGTATTCATCCTCGACTACAAGAACCTTTTTCATCGACATTACCTCCGCAGAAATTAAAACACATTAACCGTCAAATAATTTTAAAATAACTGCTGATATAATACCTGTCCTCCGACGAACAGTTGTATTTTATATAGTACCGATACGGACCCGACCATGTTGCAAGCTCATATTCCGACAGTAATTCACTGTCGGCAGTTTCATTTACGGTAAGTATTTTTACCGACACGAGCTCCTCACCGCTGTCAAAACGGCAAACCGAAATTTTACGTTCCGCATAGTCGACAACTACATCGGAATAATACAGCCACTCATGCGGTACAGTTAAAACCATACCGTAATCCTCGTCATAATACGAATTTGCCACGTTGACTACTGAACCGTCATTTATCGAATACCAATACACCCACCTGTCGGGAAACATTACGTTTCCGTCCGGCGACGTGGCCGACGGTATCAGAGTAGCTCCGTTTTCACGCAGCTCGGTGCAGTCGGGGTCTGTTGATTTCCGACAGGCAAGCTGCAGAAAATCGTATTCCGTCTCACCGTCAGACGGTATCAGACTGTCATCGACAAATGAAAAAACCTCAGTGGTCGAATTCCCGTTTCCGATATTTTCATCAACAAAAATTGCCCTGCTTCCGCTTAGGAAAAAACCGCTTATCAAATTTACACAACTCAGCATTTCCGAATTCAAATCACATTCGGCGGTAACTGCAAGTCTTTTATCAATATCATCTACAATCTTGAGCTTAAACGGAGTGCTTTCGGTGCCGTTGGTTATATAGCAGAATTCAATCTCACCGTCTGCATCGACATCGGTAACGATAATATTGCAGCAATCCTCTTCAAATCCGGTTTTGAGCAATCCGCCGGAAAAATTATAGACGGTAAAAAGCTTATCCGTTCCGCTGACCGACGACCATTGTACCAGCAGATATTTATTGGACTGCGTTGTAAGATTGATTGTTCTAAGACTGTAAATATTCGCTCCCACACCCTCTACATCGCTTGTTATGACCCAGCTGTCATCGTCACTTTTTTGCATTACGGCAATGTGTGCCAAAACTCCGAGCGCGGGGATTGAATAAAGCACGACCGCTTCTTTTTCTCCGTCTCCGTTCAAATCGTAAAACTGAATCGGATACCGTTCATTGCCCGATTCGGGATATTTCAGCACCGTTTTTTCGGTTGTACTGCTCTCGAGCACACCGAGAATGGCGCTCTGTTCCTCTGTCAGAGACGGAGCCACCAGCATTTCCTCTATACTCTTACCGGAGCAGGAGGAAAATGTAAATACCGACAATAGTACGGCAAATAAGGCAATAATTTTTTTCAAAACACACTCCAAATCTTTTACCTAAAAATCTGATTTATCGAACAATGCTCCGTGAATAGTTTTGCCTAATGGTGACATAATAACACCGGAGGCGATAAAATGAGTTATTGGAGATACAACAGCAAAACGGGAAGAATTGAGGAACTCCCGAACATACCGAGCGACATCGGAACTGCAGGTGCTATTGACGAAGAAAACGTCAGTTCTGCCAACGAAATCGGTGTAGAATATGAGAGGGAATGGTCGGAAGAACATCAGCTTTAATCAGTGCCGTCATCTCACAAGCGGGGTGACGGTACATATTATTTTTTACCCTTTATTGTGTCCCAGTATGCCTTCGCCGCCTGCTCGGTCTTATTCTCGGCAAACGAGTAATATTTGCGCCCGACGAGCGACTCAGGCAGATAATCCTGCTCAACCCAGTGATTTTCAAACTCATGAGGATATTTATACCCTATCCCTCTACCAAGCTTAGCGGCTCCCGAATAACCGGTTCCTCTCAAATATGAAGGGACATCGGCTGCTTCTCCGCTTTTCACATCGGCAAGTGCAAGAGCATAGGCTGCATAAGACGAATTGCTCTTTGGTGCAGTTGCCATAAGCACCGCCGCCTCGGCAAGAGGAACGCTCGCTTCGGGCAATCCGAGCTGCAATGCGGAATCAACACAGGACTTAACTATCGCCGCCGCCATGGGATAAGCAAGACCGACATCCTCGCTTGCAATAACAAGCAGTCGTCGGCACGGTGAAATCAAATCTCCCGCTTCAAGCAGTCTTGCAAGATAATAAAGCGCCGCATCGGGATCACTGCCGCGTACAGATTTTTGCAAAGCGGAAAGCAAATCATAATGGACATCGTCCTGTCTGTCGTATCGTGTTGCAGAGCGTGAAGAGACCTGCTTCACATCATCAATTGTTATGACTTCGCTTCCCTTTGCCTTAGCGGAAAGCACAAGCAGGTCGATTGCGTTCAGTGCCTTGCGAACGTCCCCGCCCGCAGTTTTGGCGAGATAATCACGTGTTTCATCATCAACGGAATATTCTGTTTCACTCTCAGCGGACAATATAGAAAACGCCCTATCCACCGCCATACGAATATCGGTGTAATCGAGCGGCTTAAATTCAAATACCGTACAACGTGACAGCAGAGCATTGTAGACGTAAAAGTACGGGTTTTCGGTTGTGGAAGAAATAAGAGTAACAGAACCGTCTTCAATACATTCAAGCATCGACTGCTGCTGCTTTTTATTGAGATACTGAATTTCATCGAGATATATGAGCACACCATCGGTGCCGTTAAGCGTGTTTGCCTCCGCAATTGCATTCTTTATATCGGCGGTGCCTGCATTGGTACCGTTCAGCTTAACCATGTGCATACCGCAGTTGTGTGCAATTATACTTGCAACGGTAGTCTTTCCGCTTCCGGAAGGACCGAAAAAAATCATATTGGGTATTGCCCCGCTCTCTACTATATTGCGAAAGACCATACCTTTTCCGAGCAGATGCCGTTGACCGAATACATCATCAAACGATGTGGGTCTGATAAGCTGTGCAAGAGGTGTTCTCATAAACAAGTACCCGACTCCGCATACCGCGGTAAATATTTTCATTTTAAAAATTATATAGTAAATTATATCATAAAACAAACGCAATCAACAATAAAATATTGTAAAATCAGCCGACTGTTTATACAGCCGGCTGAAATAACACGTTTATTTTTTGTTTGTAGGGATTCTTTTGCTTTTAATCAGTCCCGCGATCATCAGTATACAGGAAACGGAATATAAAACAAGAGAAACGGGACTTGGTATCGAAACAAATCGATTGGCAATATTTAAAACGGTAAAGATAATCAATCCGATAAAGGTCGTATTCTTCATTTCTGTTTATCCTTATCACCAATGACTATTTGTATATCGGAAAAGCACTGCACATATGCTCCACACCGAATTTTATGTATTCCCTGCTGTTATCGAAATCATTTATCGCAAGAGCAATATACTCGGCAATCTTCTCCATCTCCGATTCACGGAATCCCCTTGTCGTGACGGCGGGAGTACCGAGACGCAGACCGCTCGTAACAGACGGACGGCGCTTCTCTCCGGGTACGGAATTTTTATTGGCGGTTATATTTACCGAATCAAGACGAAGCTCCAGCTCCTGACCGGTAAGCTCGGTATCGCTTAAATCAATAAGCATCATGTGGTTATCGGTACCGTCCGAAACGAGCTTGACTCCGCGGCGCACAAGACCATCGGCAAGCACCTTGGCATTTGCGACAATCTGATGCTGATAATCGGCAAAGGACGGCTCAAGCGCCTCTTTGAAGCATACTGCCTTGGCGGC
>DCGT01000004.1:16481-18274 GCA_002315315.1 Faecalibacterium sp. UBA1771 | reverse complement strand
GCACCGACATTTCCAAGGACGGCGCGATGCGCGGCACAAATCTGCAGCTGTACTCCGAGCTGTCGGAGAAATTCGGTCTTGACATTACCGCGTCGGGCGGTGTTTCGACCATGGACGACATAATAAAGCTTAGGGAAATGAAGCTGTACGGCGCAATCATCGGCAAGGCGTATTATACCGGAGCGATAGATTTGCGGCGGGCAATAGAGGTGGCGGAATGATTACCAAGCGGATTATACCCTGTCTTGACGTCAAAGACGGCAGGGTGGTCAAGGGCGTGAATTTTGCGGGTTTAAACGATGTATCGTCGCCGGTCGAGCTGGCGGGATATTACTCCGAGAGCGGAGCCGACGAGCTGGTTTTTTACGATATAACGGCGTCGTTTGAGGGCAGACGGCTTTTTACCGATATTCTGACAGAGGTCGCGTCCCGAATATTTATACCGCTCACGGTGGGCGGAGGCATAAACACGGTCGACGATTTCGACCGCGTGCTGAAATGCGGCGCCGACAAGGTAAGTGTAAATTCCGGTGCGATTCGCAATCCCGACCTGATAGGCAGGGCGGCTAAGAGGTACGGTGACCAGTGCGTCGTGATCTCCGCAGACGTCAAACGGGTCGACGGCGTTTTCCGTGTCTTTGCCAAGGGCGGCAGGGAAAATACCGGAATGGAAGCGGTCGAGTGGATAAAGCGCTGTGTCGGCGAGGGCGCCGGTGAGGTGGTGCTCAACTCGATTGACACCGACGGCGTTAAAAAGGGCTTTGACATCGAAATGCTCGAAAAGGTGCTGAATGCCGTCAACGTGCCGGTCATTGCATCGGGCGGTGCGGGGAGCATCGACGATTTCACCCATCTTTTTACCGAGCTGCCGACCGTCGATGCGGGTCTCGCTGCCTCGATTTTCCATTTCGGCGAGGTAAAAATACCCGATTTGAAGGCAGAGCTGAAAAGAAACGGAATTAACGTGAGAATGTGACCGAAGGCGTTTGCGGTTTCACCGCAAGGCTCTGCGATTTCGCGGTATGCTTTTGGGGTCCCGACCCAAGCTCCGCAGGCTTTTCGGGAAAAGCTTGACCGAAAGCCGTATTCGACGTTTCAATTTACTGCAACGGATATTCAGATAATTTATATAAAACAGAGGTCATAGTTATGGTAGATATTGACAAACTCAAATTTGACGAAAAGGGACTTATACCCGCCGTCGTGGTCGACGCATTTACCAAGGATGTGCTGACCGTGGCTTATATGAACCGTGAATCGCTCGAAATCTCGATGGAGAAAAAGCTGACCTGCTTTTACAGCCGTTCGCGCAGTGAGCTGTGGCTCAAGGGCGAAACGAGCGGCAATTACCAGCACATCGTGAGCATAACCGCCGACTGCGACTATGACGCTTTGACCGTTGTGGTGGAAAAGGACGGTCCTGCCTGCCATCTCGGAACTGACAGTTGTTTTACCAACGAGGTTTTCCGGAGCGACGAGCTTCACGAGTTCAAGCTGAACGGTCTTTACAGTCTGCTCGAAAGCCGCAAAAAGGAGATGCCGGAAAATTCCTACACCACCTATCTGTTTGAAAAGGGAATAGACAAAATTCTCAAAAAGGTCGGAGAGGAAAGCACCGAGGTTATAATTGCGGGCAAGGCGGGTGATAAAAAGGAAACGGTCTACGAGCTTGCCGATTTGGCGTATCACGCCATGGTGCTTATGGTAGAAATGGGCATTTCGGTCAAGGACGTACAGCAGGAGCTTGCCTCGCGTCACATCATAGACCACAAGGTCAAGCAGGAAAAGATGAC
>DCGT01000004.1:7160-16401 GCA_002315315.1 Faecalibacterium sp. UBA1771 | reverse complement strand
CCCGAGGAGCTGGTACGGTATGCCATAGCCGAGGGATGTGACCATATCGGATTTTCAAGCCACAGTTATACCGGTATTCCCGATGACGAGCCGTACAGTATGTCGCCTGAAGCGACAGAGAAGTATGTCGCCGAGGTTACCCGTCTCAAAGAAATATACCGCGGCAAAATTAAAATTCTTTTGGGAATCGAGCAGGATTATTTTTCCGACTGCGGTACCGAGAGCTACGATTATGTAATCGGTTCGGTGCATTATGTCTGCAAGGACGGCGTATATATACCCGTTGACGCCACACCCGAAATCGTGACCGATGCGGTTGAGAGGTACTACGGCGGCAATATCTATGCATATATCGAGGATTATTATGCTCTTGCGGGCGATGTTTACCGCAAAACGAAATGCGATATCGTTGGGCATTTCGACGTTGTGACCAAGTTCAACGAGGGCGGCAGAATGTTCGATACCGCCGACCCGCGTTACATTGCCGCCGCCGACCGAGCGCTCGACCGTCTGCTGTGCGAGGATGTGACCTTTGNNNTTGAGATTAACAGCGGCGCCGTTTCGAGAGGCTACCGTACCGAGCCGTATCCCGAGCCGAGAATACTCGAGCGGATTCGTATGGCGGGTAAGCCGCTGATATACACGTCGGATTGCCATAAAAAGGAATGTCTGATGTTCGGTATACCGAACGAAGGCGAAAAAGAATAGTCCGGGTGACGGAGAAGCAGGCAACGGTACAAGCCGCGCAATGCCTCCCCGTCGCTCGTTTTTTTATTACCGGTAATGCTGTCTTGTGCGGCGTCAGCCGAGCTTTGCCGCATCACGCATTAACCGCTGCCGCGCCTTGAATGCCGGAGAATGTTAACGGTTTGTGTACGGCTTGCGTCAATTGTAAATTTATGTTCATAATGAGGGCTTTATGTTGCTAAACCCGCACCGCGCAGTATATAATTAAATCATCAATCAGCTTTATATACTGCAGTCTTTTATAAATAACCGGGAGGATTGAAATGGAAGGTCAAAACAATCAGAATAACGAAATAAACAATGTGGTAAATAATCCCAACCAGGAGCCTGTAGGTGTATCGGATTACGATGACATTCACGCTTATCTCGCCGATCCGAAATATCATGAGAAGCGTAACCGATGGTTTGACGATTTCAAGAAGCTTTTGCATAGCAAGGGAATTAATACCGCCGACCCTGTTTCCACCGCGCTTATTCGAGGGTTCACCGTAATCGTTGACAACAAGGATGGTGATCAGGTTACAGAGGAGACCTTTTATCCCGTCGGAGGCTTTAAGCAGGATGCCAAACAGCGCGACGATGAAATCAAGGCAGGGCTTACCGATATCGCCAAAGGGCGCTCACTGAACGATTTTAAAAAGGGCACGGCAATAGACAACCTTCCGGAAAATGACATCGACATTCTCTACAGTCTTGCCGTGGAGGGCAGACTGTATTTTCTCGACAAATCCTTGGATTTTCAGACCGGCTCTACCATTGTCTATACAGATGATGAAGGCGGGCTCAACTACTTTGAAGGAATCGGCAACACACCCGGTCTCGACAATAGAGATGTTTTCCGCGGCATCAAGGATAAACGCGGCAGAATGCTGTTTGACCGAATCTGTAATTACAAGACGGCTCTTGAGACGCGCTTCGGCAGAAATGATCTCGGTATGCAGTCGGACGAAATAATTGTTTCCGAAAGCTACGGATTCGTTCTGTTAAAGCATTATATGGCCGATCCCTCGCTGTTCGACAATACGAAGTTTGTCGAGAATTTCGAGCACGCCCTTCGTATCGGCAGTGCCGTTGCAAGCAATCTCCCCAAAGCGAGAGAAGCGTTCGATTCGGGTTACTCCTATATTAGCCGCTATGTCACCGCATTGCAGGAATTTAAAAAGCTCGGCTTTGAGTCGATCAAGGATGCAATAACCAAAGGTGCGGTTACGGTTGAAGGTATTACCGTAGAAGGTATTACCGTAGAATATGACGGCGACCCGTTACTTACCGAGCTGAAGCTTATTTCCGATATTATGAGCGGCAAAGAGGTCTGTGTCTACACCGGTTCCGATCGGCAGATTAAGAATGTGCTGACGCGCGACACTCATACGGGTGAAGTTATTTCAAAAGACCGGTTTTTGAGTGACGCCGAAGATAAGCTGAAGGAATATGTGTCCGAAATCATCAATATTAAAAAAAATAACTCGAATTTCGGTAGTCAACAGGAGGTAACTGTTGCTAAATTTCTTGCTCTGTCGCAGCTTATAAACGATTATCCCAATCAAGAGTTCAATAATGATGACGAACGAAAAGAATATTTTTCCGATATAAAAATTCTCAATCATTCCTTTAAAAATCACCATGACCCTGTCTACCAAAAGCAGATTGAACGCATCGAAAGTATGAAGCCCGAAGAGGTTACGAGCTTACTGTCCGACCCCGCACGCTATACCGAAAATGTTTTCCGAAGCGAACGGGAAAGCAGAGAAATACTTGAATGGTTTAAGGCTTTCAAAAAGGATTTGATCGCCAACGACATAGATACTGCGGATCCGGTAAGCACTGCGCTTATACGCGGAGCAATCAGCTCTTACGGTAATTACAGTCAGACAACGACAAGCTTTATTGCTTTCAGCGAAAATATGCCGCCCAAGTTCGACAACGACATAACCGACGGTAAGGGAATACAATATTTCAAAGAGAATTTCCGCGCCATTGATAATTTTACCGCTGCAGATATTCGCAAGCTGTACAATTATGCCAAGGAGGGAAATCTGTTCTTCCTCGGGAAGAATATGGATAACGCCAACGGCAGGCATTACTGCTATCTCGACAACGACGGCAAGTACCGTTCGGTAAGAATCTATTCCGACCCCGGAATGGTAATGAAAAGCGAAGAAGCAAAAAATTACAGCAAGCTGAATCCGGAGGATATTTTTGAGGGAATCAGCAGAAGTCAGGCCATAAATCTGAATGCTCAAATCCGCGGTCAGCACGGAGGAGATATAGGTCATGCGCCAACTACGATGATGTTGGGTGGGCCTCCGTACGTTGCGGCGGGCAAGGAATATGAAACTAATTTGTTGATAGACTATTTCGAGCACCCCGAATATTATAAAGACAAAGAGATGTCGAAATACCGTACCGAAATGGTAAAGAATAACACTTTAAATAAGTACAGTATCCCCGAGGAGAGCGAGGAATTCAAGAATTATACGACACTCGATTCGGAGAAATCGGTGTTAGCGGAAATTCAGCAGGCATACGGTCTCGACAAGCTGTCACTTGAAACGCTGAACAAAATGGCGCAGCAGGGCTGCTTTGTGCATCCGGACGGTACGACCTTCAACTACAACCCCAATCCGTTTAAGACACTCAGTGAGCTTACGCAGGTATTTGCCACCCACAACGGCAACCGAATCGTACTTATGAATAAGTCCTTTGACGGACATATAGGCAGCAACGAGCGCCTCGGTGTTGTTTCGCTCAAGAGCGGAAAAATCAAATTCAATAACGACGGGCCTACTAAGGGCAACGACTATGATCTGTTTACTCCGCAGTATCTCGAAAAGCCCGAACCGTCCGACGAGCTGGTTAAATTTTTAAACTCTCTCGCCGTCGAACTGGAAAAGGCGGGTATCGACCTCAACAATTTAGCGGACCGCACCCGACTCAAAGCGATAGTATACGAATCCGGCAAAAGCCGTAACATAGAGCGTCTGCCGCTCGCCGATATGGATTTTAGAGTAGAAAAGAATTCTATGTCATATACCGATAAATTCAATATTCGGCAGACAGGGCTCGACAGCTTTGACACCGAGCTTGCCGCAGTAAAGGACAACAGCCTTGTCGATGCGCTGAGAATGAACAAGGAACAGCTCGGAAGGCTGACCGCGAATAAGCTTCACAGTCTGTATATGCTTATGGCACAAGCGAAAAATTACGAACTTGTCCTGATGAAGCGCGGCAAGAATTACAGTGAGCTGAGTCCCGTCAGAATTACCAAGGATGGCACAGTGGAGATAATGCCGACGGAGAAGGAGCTGGAAAACAGACCTCACGACCCGAACACCGTCTACGAGGACGGCAAAAATTATACCTATTCCGAAACAAACTACTATAACAAAGCGGAAAAGGGTGTAAATTTGCCCAATGCGCAGGACCCCGATTACATCAAGAAGCTCGAAGAGGCTACCGAGACTGCCGCAATCAAATTTATATTGAATGAATCCGAAGGAGTTATTGCCAACGAAATAGAAGAGGCTTCGGTTGCGGCAATGAACAGCGATGTATCCGTGCAACAATTTCTCAATACCGTAAAAGAGAACATTCCAGGGACGGATATAAAGCTTTCCGACGAAATCAACGAAGCGGCACGGAACGGAGGCTTTAAGCCGTTCAAAATTCCCGAGGTCAATAGCCGCGATTTTCTCAAGCGTATGCTTTTACAGGAAAAGGCGTATATGGCGCTTGCCGAGGTTTCGATGTCCCGTCAAATCAGCCATTTCGCATATTATAATGCGCTGAATGATAATTTAATCAAAGAAGACATTGATACACTCAAGGAGCGTATACCCGGTTTTAACGGCGTCGAGCAGCTCCCGACCGCTGAGGAGCTTGAAGAACTGTTCGATAACAAGCGCACCCTTGCGAGATTCCTCTTTGAAGGCTCGGATGATAACTATGCTTTTCTTGACAACGCCGAGAAAGCGATATTGTTCTCCGGAGCCAACATCGCCCGCAATGACCCGGAACGCGACAAAAAAATCAAACAACAGCGGGCTGATCTCGTCAACGATATGATGAGGAAAATTCTCGACAACGAGATACCCAAGCTGTTTAATGATTATACCGATGCGGAGCTGGTTGACAACTATGTCGATATTTGTCGGTATACCTATTTTGTGAGCAACATCGGACAAATCACCGGCGACAGTTTATTTGTGGACAACGAATTTATCGATCATGAGCTGTTTGCCAGGTTGAACGATATTTCTAATGCTGCGAACACGATGGCGTTTCATCTCGGCAATCGTATGTCGCTCATTGCCAATCCGATTTACTGCAAAAATGATATTACCGCTTTTTTCAATCCCCAAAACGCGACAACGATCAGCACTATAAATATCAATATGCAGGACGGCAATGACAAACAGACGCGCCGTCTGCGTCAGTTCTTTACTACTGCGTCGAGCTGTGTGTCGATGGAGAAGCATTATATTGCCGACAAAATCAGATACAAAGCGTCGCCGGCAATGGGTATGAATATAAACGACCTCGTGGTTTCCGATGAAAACGGTACTCCGATAGAGAATGTGGAGGATTTCACCGACTACGGCAAGGGTAAGCCGATGTTCGTGTATAACCGCTTCAACCCGAATTACTTTGTCTCCTTCCGTCTTAACGACAAGGGTGCAATCGAAACAGTCGATATGAGCAAGCTGCCCAAGGTCAAGGTGAACGGAGAGAAAAAGACGTTTGTATCCAACTTTAAAACCATCATAGAAGGAATTACCCAAAGCAATAGAAATGCGGATGCCGTACTCGGCATGGGGGGACGGGTAGAAATCGGCAATACCCTTAAAAACAAAGTAAACGAACTGAATGACGATCAAGAAATAGAGTCACTGTATAATGACGTCGTCACCCACTATACCAAGGGCAGCACGCAGTTTACCTATGAGAGTATGTGCAGGATACTCAATGTTCCCGAAAATGAGCAGAAGCTGTCCGCGAATGAAATTAACGAACGTCGTAAGTTGACGGCTAAGGCGGCACAGGCACAGGTGGATTTTGTCAAAATGCATTTTGCCTCACAGCCCGACCCTGATAAAAAAGCGGAATTTTTCAAAAAAGTCGGTGATTACGGCGTCAAGGATTCTGTAAAAAACTCGTTGTTTGAGTTTTTTACCTTGAAAAACGATGAAACCTCCAAGGGAAAAAACAATCAGTTCCTCGAGAACTTCGCAAAAGCCAAAAGCGCTCAAGAGCTTTACGGCATCATCGCAAATAACTTGAGTGAGCGTATGAAGCTGGTCGACAAATATTACGGCGAAAATTTCACCGATGCCGACATCGTGAGTAAATACCCGCAAATGAGAGCCGATATGACCGACTTCGCAATGCACTATCAGATGCTGAAGGAGTTTATTGATATTCTCAAAGCCAACGGTGCAACCGTTGACTCCGATTTGATGAAAAACGCGGATATCGCGAACAAAAAGGCATACACCGTAAACAATATCATTAAAGAGCGAATTGACACCATTACCAACCTGTACTATGCCTACGGTTTGGAAAAATATGCCGCCATTGCGTGGGGAAACCAGAGTAAAGTTTCTAAGAACGGCGATAATGAGCTTGACCGCTACTGTGACTCAGCATACGTTCAAAGCGTTTATGTTGCGAATGAGTACGTCAATATGATTGCGGTGGAAGCCCTAAGCGGCAAGGCTCCGACTGCACTGTATGACCTCGACGGACAGCGTATCAACCCCGGAGATGTGCTTGACGTGAAAAAGGCGTTTGAGCAGGGCAAAACTCTGCTTGCGTTCGGCAAAGACAGTACCGCGCCGGTTGCCGTAAGCTTCAACACCACCGTGTACCCGCCCCGGGCGAGCGTCAAAGAGGCAAGAGAAGTGCTGAAGGATGATCAGAAGCTCGTTTCAATCACCTTCAAAAATATGGCGGATACTGTCGAAGCCGACAATAATCTTAATCAGTATCAAAAGCAGCTTGAGTATCAAGGAATCGACAGTAATTTCCGCCTTGCCAATCTGCTCCTCGAGCACGATCCGAAGAACAATAAGGATTACTCCGAGTATATCGGCAATGAAATCTATGAGCAGCTGGCGATTGACCTTACCCGTAAGCAGATCGTCGGTATGAGGAACGAAGACCTTGCCGATTGGGTGGATGAAATAAGCATCAGGTATACCGCCAATAAGCTCAAGGCTAACGATGATTTCAAAAATGCCGTAAATGATATCGTGAAAAATATCGACAAGTATGACCTGAAGAAAGTGCTGACGGCAGGCAAGACCTTAGTGGAAAGCACGGTGAAAAAGTACAACGATAAGCTTTCCGAAAAAAGCAAGGCAGACAATAAGTCACTGCAATCGGAAAAGAAAAAAGAAAAGGGCGGTCATAAGATGGAATCGGAGAATAATTTGGGAAAGCAAGCATCTAATAAAGGCGCAGTCGTTCCCGGCTCAGGCAATTGACCGTCATTGACACAGCTCTGCTTTACGGCAGTATCGAGCGGCAGACCGTTTCAGGGTCTGCCGCTTTTCCGTTGACGGAAATTATGTTCAAACGCCGAAAGAAATATCGGTTTTGTGTGCATCGGGCTATTGAAAAATGCGAAATGATACGCTATTATTAACTTAACTGTCATCAAATTGGAAGATAATTGCCATACAATTCGGGCGCGCGGATACCGGCGTGCCGCCTATATAATCAATAATGTATTATTTTTCGGGAGGGAAACCATGAATAACACGAAAAGCAAACGGGCGGAAAAGGCTCTCGGTCTTTTGCTGACCCTTGCCATGCTGTTCAATATGTTCGCGGGCATCGTGCCGGCGGCTTTCGCGGTGAGCGGCGATTCCGCGGAATCGAACACGCAGGCAGTCACGGCGCAGGCGCCGAGACGCATTAATTTGAGAAAGGCTCCGACAACGGTGTCGGGTATTGCGTATGTCGATGAGGACGGCGCGAATCAAACCTGCACCTCGGCTACGACAGTCGATGATACGGATTTCACGTGGGGCGATGACGGCAACGACGGTTGGTATGTGCTGAATACCGACGTCGACTTCACAAACGGCAGAGATGATACCAACGGCATTACCGTCAGCGGAGATGTCAAGCTCATTTTGTGTGACGGCTGTACGCTGACCGTTATCGGAGACGATACAGAAAATGCAGAAAAAGCCGGTATTACCGTAACCGGCATCGGAAACAGCCTGACGATTTACGGTCAGACTGCACAGAGCGGCAAGCTGTATGCGACAGGTATCGAGAATGGTGCGGGCATCGGCGGCGGCAATATGGAGGACGGCAATAATATAACAATGTACGGCGGCGAGATTCACGCGGCAGGCGGAACGTACGGCGCGGGCATCGGCGGCGGTAACGAGGGCGGTGGCGACGACATTACCATTAACGGCGGTACTGTGTATGCAACCTCCGCAGGCTCCAGCGCGGGCATCGGCGGCGGTAACGAGGGCGGTGCCGACGGCATTACCGTCAACGGCGGCAAAATATATGCTTCATCTTCCGGGCAGGGCGCAGGCATCGGCGGCGGTGGCGGCGGTAGCGGTAAAAATATAAAAATCTGCGGCGGTTATATCGAAGCGTTCTCAACCAATATGGGCGCGGGTATCGGCGGCGGCTATAATCCTTCCGAATGTTCGGTTGAGATCTCCGGCGGTGAGGTACACGCGACCGGTGGAACTGGCGGAGCGGGCATCGGCGCGGGGGAAAATTCACTGGGTAATGTTTCCGTTACCATCAGCGGCGGTACGGTTTACGCCGAAGGTGTTACGGGCATCGGCGCCGGTATCTTCGAATCCGAACCCGACAGTGTTTGTGCTGTTTCGATAAGCATCACCGGCGGAAATGTCACGGCGAGCGGAAACGGCGACGGTACCCAGGGTATCGGCGTGGGAACGGTTATCACAAAATGCACCGTCAATGTAACAATAGATGAGGATTCGATAGTCAAGGCGGACGACGCAACCCCGATTACGACAAACGCCATCGCACATACAAGCGACGGAAATATATACTCCGAGCAAAGCTTTAAAAAGCGCTATATCACCGTAGTAACTCCTGTCTTACCCATTGAGGTCGACACGGAGAGTGAGCTGACGGCGGCGCTGACCAACGTCAAAAAGGGCGAAATAATCAAGCTGACCGACGATATTCAGTTGACAGACGCGATGAGTGTCGGAGCCGACAAGGACTTCTCGCTTGACCTCAACGGCAATAAGCTGAAATATGAAGGAGCGGACAAAAACCCCGTTATCAGCAATGCGGGCAAGCTGACCGTTATCGACAGCCGTTCTGCCGATGCGTCAACCACCCGCTATTGGATGCCGAATACGGATACCTCCGACAGCATACCCGACGGTCTGTGGCAGGAGGTCACGGCGGATGACATAGAGGGTCTGACGCTCAATTCCGACTACTTCACTACCGTAGGCGGCGTAATCACCGGCGGAACGGG
>DCGT01000004.1:5539-7096 GCA_002315315.1 Faecalibacterium sp. UBA1771 | reverse complement strand
GACCGACGGCAATATCGTCGGCAACACCGCAAATGAAAAATGCGGAGGCGGAGTCAGCAACAACGGTTCGAGTGATACCGACAGAGCCAAAATGACGATGACCGGCGGATATATTGCCGGCAACACGGCAGATCAAGGCGGCGGAATCTTCGACAACAGTTTTTCCGAATTGGTTTTTGAAGACGGCAAAATCAGCTACAACACAGCATATACCGAAGGCGGCGGAATCAACGCCGCATACCGTGAACAAGCCGATGTAACATTTACCATGACCGGCGGTGAGGTTTCCTATAATTACGCGCAGGGCAACGCCGGCGGCATTAATCGGAAATGTGCAACGGTCATGACCGGCGGTAAGGTTATAAACAACGTCACCGACGGCAAATGCGGCGGCGTACCTTATAATAATGGTGACTCTTTTAGCCTCGGCGGTGATGTGGTCATAAGCGGCAATATCTCAACCGAAGGCATAGTACACGACAGCAACCTTTGTGTCAAACAGAATAGAATACTTACATTGTGTGACGGCGGCAATGGCACTACACCGCTGACCGATGAAGCCAAAATCGGTATTACAATTTATAAATATGACAGTGCGACAAAAACTAACGAAGATATCGCGGGTGTATTCACCGGTGCGTACAAAACAGATTATTCCTATGCATTCTTCCCCGACAGCGAGGGCTATTATCTCATTTACAATCCCTCAAAAAAGCTGGCACTGGTAGGACGCGAGGCTTCCGTGACCTTTGACGGAAGCACTGTCGATTACGGCTCGATTGAAACCGCCTTAGCCGCGGTAAACGCTCTTGACGAATGTGTCGACGCCGACCATACTGCGACAATCAAGCTGTTGGATAACGCGGCGGTCGAGATTCCTCTACTTGTCGACAGCGGCAAATTCGTGGAATTGGACCTCAACGGTAAGGTGCTGAAATTCAGCTTCCTTGACGGCACAAGCGATTACGACAGACGGTCGGTGCTTATCAACAGAGGAAATCTGACGATTATTGACAGCAAGGCGAGCGATAGCCGTACGACCCGCTACTGGGTGCCGAATACTAACGACAGCGATACTATACCCAACGGCGTGTGGGAATGTAAGGCGACCAAGCCCGCAAACACCGCCAAGCTCGGAACGGATTATTTTGTCACCGTCGGCGGTGTAATTACCGGCGGCAGGGGAGGAAGCACCTCCGTCCGTACCGATCACCCCGATGGCAACCGCTATGCCGGAGGTATATACAATAGCGGTACGCTTGTCATTAACAACGGAAATATCGTCGGCAATTATGCGGAGCATTTCGGCGGAGGAATTGTCAACGAAGGCAGCTTTACGTTTAATTCCGGATGTATTTCCGGCAACTATACATATCAATACGGCGGCGGTATAGAAAATATTTCGGATACTGCCTCGACTCTCATTGCGGGCGGCGTGCTGTCCTACAATGCAGCCGGCTTGTGCGGCGGAGCTGTTGACAATTACGGCAAGGGTACCGTTACCGTGACGGCGGGGACATTCTGCATAACTCCGTTTCAACCGGCGGCGGCGGCGGA
>DCGT01000004.1:5337-5515 GCA_002315315.1 Faecalibacterium sp. UBA1771 | reverse complement strand
AGGCAGCAACAGCAGCAGCAGCGGTACCGGCGGTGCGGTCAACATTTCGGGCGGAAATATCAAGTACAACAGCTGTACGCAGGCAGGCGGCGGACTTTACTCCGGTTTGGGTACCGTAACCGTTACCGGCGGTAAGATTTCCGACAATACGGCGGGCTGGTATGGCAGCGGTGTCTAA
>DCGT01000004.1:0-5284 GCA_002315315.1 Faecalibacterium sp. UBA1771 | reverse complement strand
TTTTGACAGCCAAACCACTATGTACCTCGGCGGCGACGCTGTTGTTATCGGCAACAGCAAATCGTCAGGCGATGCCGATAACCTTTATATAAGTGACTATGGTATGCCCGCAACAGCGGTAAAGCTCGGAACCTCGACCAACGGCAGTAACGGCAACGGCGTAGCCAAGCCGAAGGACGGCTTCAAGGTAGGCGTTTCGAAATATAATCAGCCGACTCAGGGCAGTCCCGTCGACTTTGCCGCAGACGGTGACAGCGATTATATCACGGCAGAGTATTTTACCGCCGACAAAAAGGGCTGTTATATCACGATAGACAGCAGCAGCGGCAATATGCAGTTAGGCTATGCCAATGTCGAGCTTATCGACGGTACGTCATCGACCTATTTTGCGGGCGATAATTCGATTGCCGATGCACTCGCCGCCGCTTCGTCGAGCAGTCAGTGGTATACCGTAAAGCTTATCGACGATTTCACTGAAAGCCCGACCGTTTCGAATGCACAGCATATTATTTTCGACCTCAACAACTGCAAGCTTTCCGGAAAGCTGACTGTTGACAACGACAGTGCGCTGGTCAAGATTGACGACAGCTCATCGGATGCGGGCGGTAAGATTTCCAATACCGACAATAACGCGATTGATTTGGAAAGAGGCAAAATCGAACTGCTCGGCGGCACGGTGTCGTCAAGTGGTTCGAGCGCAGTCGTATTATATGTTTCCCCCGATGCCGGAAGCTTTACCGTAAACGGCGGTACGGTGTACTCGAACCTTAGTTATGCGTTTACCACCGATGCGACGACCGCCGGAAAGATTGTTGTCAATGACGGCGCTATTGATGCAATTGGTTTGATTGCTTTTACCGGCACTGAGCCTGCTGACGGCGTCGTGATAATCAACGGCGGCAAAATCCATAGTGATCTTCCGACTGTCGACAACAAGCCGGTACTCATCAGAGGCGGCTTCTTCATAGATTACCCGACAAAGTACCTCGACAGCAATTATGTTGTTTTTGGGACCGACAGCGACACGGCCAAGAGTATTCTGACCGCAAAGACTGCGGGGGAATATTACGATGACGGTTATTTATATACCGTGTTCGGCGCGGTGCTCAATGTCGGTACCAGTAGCTCATACACGAGTATTGCCGCGGCGATTGCCAATGACGCGGCAAACGATACGACCGAGCTTAAGCTGTTCGGCGATCTCACCGAGACATTTGTTTTAAACTCCGCAACTGCCAAGACGGTCGAAATAGACCTTAACGGCAAGACGCTTTCAAGCGCCGCTACCGTAATCAAGATTGACGGTAAGGACAATACGGCAGTGCTGACCGACAGCAGCTCCTCGAGAACCGGAAAGATCGTGTCGACATCATCCTTGGCGGCATATCCGGCAGTCAACGTCGTAAATGGCGAGCTTGAGCTGGAGACAAACGTGACCTGTTCCTCGGGTGTTGCGGTCAAGGTCGGAAACGGCGGCGCACTTACCTGCGACAATGCGACGGTAATCGGTGCTGTCGGCATCGAATCCGCCGCAAGCGGTAAAAAAGACGTAATTATCAGGTCGAGCAGTGTCGAGGGCAGTGAATATGCCGTCAAGTCGACCGATACCGTTAAGTATTCGGTCATGATTTACGGTTCGTTCTCCACCTATGTCAAGGGTGCGCTGTCCGAAACGACCGAGCACGCAATCGCGGTCAAGGGAGGATATTTCTCCGTCGACCCGACGGATTATACCTACGTCGTCAGCGGCGAAGCTTACGGCGTGCTTGATAACACCGAAACAAGCAGTACGGTTTATCCTTATGCCGTCAGACCGGCGGTTGCAATAGATGACAGCTGGTTCTATTCGTCACTTGAATCCGCCATGGGCGGTGACGGAATACTCGGCATATATCCGGGTGAAACGGTGAAGCTGTATAACAATATCATTGAGCGCAACACTATTTCTGCGGACTGCTCCGCCGTGCTTGATCTCAACGGCTTTGCGATTACCGTCGACGATGACTCGTTGTCCTCCGATTATCTGTTTGATGTAAAGGGCACGGGCAATTCTCTTACCGTAAAGGACACCTCAACCGAAAAAACGGGTAAGATTATATGCAATAAGGCGGATACCGAAGTATTCCATGTCACCGACAGCGCCGAATTGCTCGTTCAGGGCGGTACAATCGAGGGCGTTACCGCCATCGGTGCCGACGGCGCAAATAAAATTGTCCTCGGCGGAGATTCGACCGAAATAAAGGGCAGCAAATATGTTCTCGATGTCGCGAATGTTGCCGTCGATGTCGCCATCACCGGCGGATATTACAACGGCGCGGTCACTTCGCAGTCGGCGACGATTGTTGCTTCGGGTGGCTGGTACACCGTGGATCCGTCTGCCGCGGCGAGCAAAATAATCGTCGACACTGCATACGGAGTGAACAATTATCCGAATAGCCCCGTCTATAAGTACAGAATTCTCGAAAAGGGCGCGGCTCCGGTTGTCGGTACCGATTTCAAATTTACCCTTCCGAACACCGTTTCGGTAAGCGATACCGACGTATTTGAAATCATCAGCGTAAAGGCGGTTGCCTATTGCTCGGACATCGTCGCGAATGAGTACATCGCCATACGCAAGGCGGTTGCCGAAAATGGAGCGAGTGACAAGGCGCAGTCTGACCCTGTTACCATTACGGTGCTCGATATGTCGCCGACTGTCGTTACCGCTGAGGTTGAGCATGTCATCGGCGGCGTGCCCGAGTATAAGTATCGCACCTACAATCTCGACTCCGATATGCAGATATCCAAGGATGACGGCGCGACATGGGAGGATGTACCGGGATATAGTTACTATGAAATTCCCGAGTATAAGACGCTGTGGGTAAGGTACAAGAGCAGTATAATCAATACGCCGAACACCTATGCTGCCGAGAAAAAGGTGGATATTGTCAGGACCTCATTTGACGATTCCCTCACCGATGCTCAACAGGTTGATATGAAGGACCTTGTGGCGGATATGCTCGACAACATAGCCTATTGGCATGTCACATTCAACGGCAAGCTTGCAGGCTATACCGGCTATACAGGTCTCGCTCATGTCGACGATAGGATTATTTCCAAGCTCGGTATGGGCGGCTATGTTGATATCAAGCTGTTGTCAACCGACACCGTTATCAAATCCGACGCGTCAAGCACCGCCACTGCCACCGAGCTCGTCTTTGACGTAACTCCCTACAGCGGAGCGGGCATCGCGATTCACAAAGTTGCCGGCGGCGTGACCTTCCGTCTGCCGGTTCCCTCCGATGAAAGCTATGCTTATGCCAATGTCTATCACGAGGGCGTGTTTATCGGACAGTACGAGGTCAAAGAAATTGATATTCCGACCGTTATGACCATCAAATACATTGACGTAACCGGCTATGACTTCTCAAAGTACAGCTACAAGCTGACCAACGTCAAATACGTTGCTCCCGCTTCCCACACCAACCCCCGCACCGAAGCGTAAGGCAACATCCGGTCAGCACCCATAAAAGAAAAATTAATTAAAACGGCCGCCTGCCGACGAACGCAGGCGGTCGTTTTTGTACTCAGATGGTGTTTGTTAATTTATTGCAGATGTAACGAAAAATTTAAAATCGGCTTTTTGTACAATATTTTTTTCGGAGGCAACCTTATATTCGGTATCTTGATACGCCATTTTATTTGACTGCGAAAAATGCCTGTGTTAAAATTGCGTTAAGAAAGCCATAATAGACTTGTATGTAAATAAATTACAAATCGTATTACAGTTAATGGGAATCATACAGGTCACCGGAATGTCGAAATACGGTGTATTTTCGGCATAAAACACAGATTGAAAACGAGGGATAAAATGGAATTGCAAATAAGCGATTTGATTTCCGCCATTAAAAAGGACGGTATCGAGAGTGCCGAAAAGAGCGCAAAGGAGATTACCGACGCCGCCGAGGCTCGCGCGCAGACGATGATTTCCGATGCCGCCGTCGAGGCACAGCGGATTATCGACAGGGCAAAAAATGAAGCCGATGAATATCTTGCCGGTGCTGAGTTGAACGCCAAGCAGGCGCAGAGGGACGCGGTGATTGCGTTCGGCGACGAGGTGCGCCGTCAATTCGAGCGCATATTGTCCGCCGAGGTCGGAAAGTGCCTGTCGGGCGACGCGCTCGCGAAGCTCATCGCCGCAGCGCTGCAGGGAGAGAACGCCGCCGATTACGCGCTTGAGATTGAGCAGGTGAGCGATGTGCTTAAAAGCGAGCTTGCAGGTCAGATAAAGGACGGCTTGGAGCTTCGTCCGACGAACAAGGTGTCGAGCGGCTTTCGTCTCGCTTCCAAGGACGGTTCGGGCTATTTCGACTGTTCACAGGAAGAGATTTCCCGTATGCTGATGCCGTTTTTCCGTGAGCTCAGCATCTGAGGAGGTCGTAAATGGCTTCCTATTACTATTTGATGGCGAGTCTGCCTATGCTTAGGGCGCAGGGTGAGCCGCCGATTCGGTACAGTAAGTTTTTGGAAACGTGTCGTGGCATCGTGAGCGATAAGGTGTATAAATCGCTCGAGGAGCTAACAGTCGATTCGGAGGGCGGTTCACTGCTTCACGAATGGGCGAAGTTTTACGGCGATGTCAAAGCCGAGCTTGCGTTTCAGCGCAGGGTAAAGGCGGGGTTTAAGGCACAGCGTCCCGACGGGACTGATATGTCGGTTGCGGCGGCTGTAACGGCGGCGGTAAACTGTCCCAATCCGCTGACTGCGGAGCAGATTTTGCTCGCGCTGGAGTTCGACCGTCTCGACGAAATGGTCGGCAGCGATGTTTTTGACGAACGCGCGCTGTACGGCTACGCCTTGAAGCTGCAGCTTTCGGAACGCCGATATACCTTCGACTACGATGCCGGCAAGGAGGAGTTTTCCTCCCTGCTCGACGGTCTGCGCCGCAAGATTTTCGGAATGCAGGCGTGATAATTTACCGCATAATTTCTTCGGTTTTGCCTAACGACAGCGGAACGATAAGGCTTTCGGGAAGGTTTGACAAAGCTTACGTCTTTTCGAATCAACCTTTCGGACGAGATGAAGCTATCTGTTGGAGAGAAAAAAATGTTCCGCCCGCATTACGCAAGCGTTCTCGGCGCGGTAAATGAGTTTTAACACGCTTGATACGGTACATGTTTTATAGTTGTTTTCTTTTCGGGCGAGATGTGGTTATCTGTCGGCGAAAAGGCGATAACCCGCCCGCATTACGCTTACCGTCTCGGTGTATAAATTCCATTTGGGGCGTTGCCCCGAGCTTTATCCT
>DCGT01000008.1:391-18040 GCA_002315315.1 Faecalibacterium sp. UBA1771 | reverse complement strand
CTTCTGCTCTGTGCATTTGTGCGAATTGCTTTATGTACTCAAAATACCTTTTTGCTGTCTCGTCACTTCTGCTCTGTGCATTTGTGCGAATTGCTTTGCGAGCAACGCTCTAGCACTACAAGCCCAAAGACTTCTGCTCTGTGCATTTGTGCGAATTGCTTTCCGCAGGAACTAATAGACGACGGTATAAATAACGCCTTCTGCTCTGTGCATTTGTGCGAATTGCTTTGGCAAAAATAAACAAAAAACAAACCAACTGTTTTTCAAAATGCACAATAAAGTAACTCGCATAAATGCACAGTTATAATACCACATATCAAATTAACGGAAAAGCCGAGGCTTTTATGCCGAATTTGAAATTTATTGATATTACATTTTATGTGCGTAATACTGCAAATTATGTTTGCTTGCAGTTCGCACAATCGGCGGGACAGACCTCCACCGAGTAAAAAAGAATAATACGATTAATTGCTTAACGAGTGTTTCCTTTTAGACTTATAACAATTCTTTGCATTGGCTACACTTCTGTATCCCGAGCCTTGGGCATCATCAACAACAGATTGAGTATTTTTATCATAAATAACATATCTCGGATTATTTCTTGTGGTCAGTTCTTTGCTGTATTGAACAACTATATTTGGTCTATCGGGCATTATTATATTTACTTTGTCCGGACCCGACCTCGACTTTTTCTTTTTCTTAGCAGGAATGGTTATCTCATCATCGCTTACACTACCCTTTGACAATGCGATAGCAAGTATATTTTTTGCGGCATTAACATCTCTGTTGTGTTTGGTGTTACATTGCGGACATACCCATTCCCTAATTCCGAGATTCTTCACTTTTGTATTCTGATAATTGCAAACACTACACAGTTGACTTGAAGGCTCAAACGTCCCGATAGTGAGCAGTTTGATTTTTGACCGTTTAGATTTATAAGTCAGCTTAGAAATAAAATCACTCATTGCCGCATCGCTTAATGCAGATGCCAGCTTATGATTTCTCATCATATTTTTTACACGCAATGTTTCAACGGCAATGGTGCTGTAATTTTGTACCAAGTAACCGGTTTGTTGATGATAATAAGTATCTCGCTGTCTGGCTATTCGTCGTTCAAGACGAGCTTTATTCCTCTTTGTTTTCAGATACCGTTTGCTTGCAGTTGCGAGCGGTTGTCTTTTCTCCTCCGGTAACCTTCTGTTCTCGTTTTTTATTGACTTATTGTAGTCTCTGAACGATAAGTTGGACGGTCCCCATCTCCTTGACAGTTGACGGTTATATTGACATAATTTTTTGTTATATTTTTTCTTAAAATGCTTATTCTCTATTTCCGTTCCGTCACTCAATGTGGCAATGTTTTTAATACCGACATCAAGTCCGACCTCCGTTCTGCTTTTCGAAACGGGGTTTACACCGCTGTGACAAAAATCGGGCATTGTAATTGAAGTATAATAATCATCACATCTGTCACGACTTATTTTTACGGTAAGCTTTTTATTAAGCATTCCGCAAGATAAAGCTTCATTAAAGGTGAGGAAATCATCTCCGAAGCGAAGCTTGCTGTTAAAGCCTCGTGCCTTTATTTTACCAACTTTTTTTGAAATTATTATCCAAGCAACCTTCGGGTTATCTTCCGATACAATCAAATTTTTTGCAGGCATTTGAAATGAAAAACTGAGTCTCGGTTCTGCTTTACTGTAAAAGTGAAAGTCTTTCCGATTGACTTTATCAATCGGCAGATTGCCCATTCCCATTTTCCAAGCTCTTTTTGCATCTGAGAGAAACAAACCTATATTTGATTCCAACGAGCTTGCCGGTGCTTCTGCTTCTTTTATTGACGGATTTATTTCATATAGTTTATGTATCCAAGCTGCATTTGCCATTTTATCGAAATCCGGCCAAACAGAACCGTTTTCTTTCGGTTCACTACACACTAACGGATTTTTCTGAAATACTTCGTGAAAGGTAATATTATATGCAATATGAAGCGCATGAATCATTGCATCTATTTTCTTCTTTTGAGCCTCATTGGGGTATATGCGCATTTTTAAAGTATATGTAACTTTGTCAACTGATTTTTTTGACGGCATTCATCATCCCCCCCAACTAAACTGATGTAAATATATTGTAACACAAATAAGAAATTGTAGCGTTTTTCCGTTTATTCCGCTGTCTGTTCCTCGCCGATGTTTTTAATTGCGTCCTTCCAGTGACCGGATTTAAAGCGTAAACCGGCGAGTGCAAAGCGCACAAAGCTCTCGATAAGCATACAGGTACAGGCATAGGGCAGACCGAGACCGAGAATACGTATGCATACTACCGCTCCGACGGCTCTTATTCCCCACATTCCGGCAAGCGTGATTATCAGCACCCACAGCGTATCGCCCGCACCGCGAAGCGCACCGCAATATACCTGCGCGGCATTCTGCGCCGGTTCAAGAAACGCGACAATCCGCAGACATTGACTCGCAAGTGCAATAACTGCAAGGTCGGGAGTGAAAATCGAAACGAGGAATTTGGAAAAGAAGAACAACCCCGCTCCGGCAAAGGTCATCGTTATGATAGCCGCCCACACGCAGGTGTTGGTGAACTTGCGGGCAAGCTCGGGCTTTTTCGCACCGAGCGACTGTCCGACCAATGTAGTGACAGCGCTCGCGTAGGCAAAGCCGGGCATATACGCCATTGACTCGGCGGTCAGATAAACGCTGTTGGCGGCAACTGTGACAGTGCCGAGGCTCGCTATGGACGAGGAAATAACAATCTGCGCTCCCGACATACACAGCCGTTCGGCAATGGCGGGCAGACTTACCTTAAATACCTGCTTGGCAAGCTCTTTATCTATATGATAATCCTCGTGGATTGAAATGCGAAGCGGAGATTCTCTCATATAGAGTAGCAACACCGCCGCAATTCCTCCGACAGCCATGGAAATGGCGGTAGCGAGTGCGGCGCCGTTTACGGCAAGACCTGCTCCGTGAATTATCACGCTTTTGCCGAAGATTTCGGTTGTCCTTGTTGGATAGATGAGAAAGAAGTTGCCGATTACATTGAGAATATTTACGCCGAAATTGATTACGAGCGGAGTTTTGGTATCGCCCGCACCGCGGAACACGGCAAACACCAGAAGCGAGAAAATCTGAAATATTCTGCCGAATGAAACTATAAAGTTATACTGCGTTGCTCCGACAAGAACGTCCGGCTCTGCGCCCATCCACTTGGGTATGGCGTGAGAGAGCGACATAAGAAGCAGTCCGACCGGTATGCCGATGCAGACCAAAAGCATAACGGTATGGCGGATGAGCTTTTTTGCCGTTTCAATATCATCGGCGCCGATTGCGCGGGACAAAAATGCCGTGATACCGACGCCCATTGCCATTACCGCGCCCTGCACGAACATTACGACCGAATTGCTTATCGAAACCGATGCGGTAGCGACTGCACCCAACGATCCGACCATTGCGGTATCGGCATAGCCGACCAGCGTAGTGAGAATCTGCTCAACGAATATAGGCCACGCCAACAGCAGAACCGTCAGTATCGGGGCGCGCTCGGAATTTACGATATTTAAGCTTTTTCTGTTATTCAAATCAATTTCCCCATTCAATATTTTTTAACAGATGTAATTATATCACACATTCTCTTTTCAACAATCCCGTGACTGAAATTTTGATAACAAATCTCAAAACAACATTACAGGCTGTTTTCATCCGCTTTCTATTATACAAATTGTTATATTATCATAAAATATTCTTATTTGTAAAACCTTGTCGAGGTCGGTGGAAAAGCAAATACAATAATGATATAATGCCGAAAAAGGAGTGATTATGTGAATATTAATATAAGAATCGCCACGCCCGATGATGCAGAAGCACTGTCGAAAATTTACGCGTATTATGTCGAAAACACGGCAGTTTCATTTGAAACCGTACCGCCGAGCGGGGCGGAATTTGCAAAAAGAATAGAAAAAACACTGAAAAGATACCCGTACCTTGTCGCCGAAGTAAACGGCGAGGCGGTCGGGTACTGTTATCTGTCTCAGCTCGGCGAGCGCGCCGCCTATGCTTGGTGCGCCGAAACGAGCATTTATGTGCGTTCCGACTGTCGGAGAGGGCGTATAGGTGGACAGCTTTACACCGCTGTCGAACGTATTGCCGTAAGGCAGGGAATTACCGATTTGTGGGCAAGAGTTGCTGCGCCGAGGGGTACGGACAATTATCTGAATGATGGCAGTATGTACTTTCACGAACGGGTCGGTTACGAGCTGAAGGCGCGGCTTGAATACAACGGAAACAAATTCGGACACTGGTATGATATGCTGTACCTGCACAAAAATTTGCTGCCACATCTCGACAGTCCTGCGCCGATAATTCCGTTTGCAGAGCTTGAAAGGACACTGTAACACGCTTCCGACACGGAACGCGGCACAACACTTATTTTACCGCTCTGACCGTAACGGTGGCACTCCAGCGGTTGAGAATTTCGACACTTGAAAATCCCGCCGCTTTGAGACAGTCACATTCGTGAGCGACGGTGAGCGGCGTGTCATAGTGGTAGAATTCATCGTCGGTTATGCCCTGCTCGGTTTTCAGACGCAGAAATTCGGCTCGGTGCTCGCGCTCCTCATCGTCGGTGAGCGAAAAATAATCTGTCAGCACGAAACAACCGCCCGTCCTGACTGCCGCCGCAAGCTTGAGGTAGAGCGGGAGCTTTTCATCGTATGTGAAATGGTGAAGCGATTCGACCGAAACAGCCGCGTCAAAGCATTCCTCTCCGAAGGGTACGTCAAAATACGAACCGACTATCAACTCAATGCTTTTGCCGGCGAGCTTTTCCGACAGTCTTTTCAGCATTCCGCTTGCAAGGTCGATGCCCACGACGGATGCAGTCGGGTTTATTTTGTAATATTCCTCCAATTCCAATCCGGTGCCGCAGCCGAGGTCAAGAATGCGGGTATCGGGCTTAGTCGGCAGACATTCCGCGGTAAAGCGCAGAAATTCGGATGCCGAGTCGATGCAGGTAAGCTGATGTTCATCATAAATATCGAGTCGTGAGTCAAAAAACTCACCCATTTTTTCCAACATAATAATTATCCTTAAATATAGCCTGGAGTCTGCCCGCCGTCTGTGCAGTCAAATACACGATTACACAATTACTCCGAGTAGCAACACCGTTGCACAGCAAATGAGTGAAACGGGTAACAGTCCCAGACCGAGCCACGCGCAGACGATGCCCGCCGCCAGCGCGGCGGCACCCGCTATCGGCGATTGAGTTGTTTCGACTATGGTCGGAAAGGTCATTACCGCCAGCGTAACATAGGGCACATAGTACAGAAAAGAACGTATAAAACGGTTAGTTATCGGCTTACGGATAAGTGTGAGCGGCAGCACGCGGATGGCGTAGGTTACCGACGCCATTGTCAGTATGTATGCTATTTTGCTCATTGTTCTTCCTCGTTTCTCGGGAACAGCAGTGCGGCGGCAGTTGAAATTGCAACGGTCAGAATAATGGTTACCGTGCCGCTTGAAATGCCGTTAAGCAACGGTATGAGACGGAATGCGAGGCTGAGCGCAAAGCCGACGCCGATACAGCCGAGCACGACCTTGTCTTTTTTGCCGGCGGGAATAATTATTGCGATAAACATACCGAACAGCATCACCGAAAAGCCCTCGGCGAGCCACGCAGGCATAAGGTCGCCGAGAATAATGCCGAGCACCGTGCCGCCGCACCAAGTCGGCAGTACGACCGACATACCGCCCGCAAAGTAGGCAAAGGACAGATAACCCTTTTGCGCTATCGCAAGCCCGAACATTTCATCGGTTATGTCAAAGCCTATTATCATACGCTTCCACAGCGGCATATCGGGTGAAATATGCTGACTCAAAGCGGCGCTCATTAACATATATCGAGCGTTTGCGACCAGCATCATCAGCACCATTCCCATAAATCCGCCGTCGGCGGCAATAACGGTCAGACCCGCATATTCACCCGCCGAAGCGTTGTTCAGAAAACCTATTAAAAATCCCTCAAAGGCGTTCAAGCCGACATTTCGGCAGGCAATACCCACGCTGAAGCCTACGGCAAGGTAGCCGAGACCTATCGGAACAGCATCGGCGGCGCCCTTGCGGAATAACTCGAATTTCATAAACATACACCTCTCACAGCAATTTTAGCATATTACCTTATATAAGTAAATCAACAGGATAATAAATGTAATAATAAAAAATATTGCCTAACCTTTTATGTTATGTTACAATATTTTATGTGCATTATTAATGTATAAGTCTAAAATAATTAAGGAGTAACAGATATGCCCGATCGTTTTGAAAAGTATATGCTTCATCCCGTCGAGAAGGAAATCACCGATGCCGATGCAAAGGTAGATCTTATCCGTTCTAAAGACAACCCCATTATGGACTTCTTCTATGAGAGCTGCTACTACCGTCACCCCTATGTAGTCAGCAAGGAAGAATATGCTCTGCCCTGCGAAGAGCTGTTTATGTTCATCAGCACCGCCGACGAGGATGAAAAGCTCGGCGCAACAATTGCTTTTACCGTAAACGGTGAACGCCACATCATCGACCATGCCTGTATGATTCAGGTTCCCGCTCTCGTGCCGCACGGTCCGATTGAGGTTCTCGATGTAGAAACTCCGATTTTCTCATACTGCGCCACCTTCTCCCGTGAGCACGTTTCCATGCCCAAGGAGTATTGGAAGACCGAGAATGTTCCCGCCTTCGAAACGATGGTTCTGAATGCCAACCCCGGCATCAACGAGCCGCACATCAACAATCATCAGCATTATGTAATCCTCGGACTCGCCGGCAAGACAATGCCCGGTATCATTACTGCCGACATTCGCCGCTTTGAAAAGACCGATGGTTGGAAGTATGTCGAAACCGGACATTGCCACGGTTCTCCGGAGCTGCTCGGATATTACGGTACCGACCCGTGGCATCCTTATGAGCTGAACGGAACTTATACGCAGTATATCGGCGGTAAGAAGTTCATCATCGACAAGCCGACCGCCTGCTATTTCCCCGCATACGTTCCGCATTGCCCCGTCTATGTCGAGAATATCACCAAGCAGAACTTCTGGCATTGCCTCGGACGTTCGGTCGGTACATTTAACCAAAACGCCGACGCCGCACTTGCCGATATCAGCGTAGCCAACGGCGAGCTTGACCTCAAAGAGCCGTGGTAACCGCGAGCAGACTTTAACAAATAAAGGTAAAACCGCCGTTTCAACAGAAGCGGCGGTTTGTTTTTTTATTCGGGAATACGGATGATGAAATAGTCGGATATATTTTCATCGTTATACGGTAAGCTCAATATACCCCCGATTAACTAAACGGGTGTAATGAACGCTCCTACCGTAAAAAGGATTTTGAGATTGGTAAAGCTATATCAGCTTTTTATGGTGCTTTGCCGAGTGAATGGGACGGCTGAAAAGCAGAATAAGCGGGAAAATCTCAAGTCTGCCGAGCAGCATATCGGCAATAAATACCGTTTTGGTCAGCCAACTGCAAATGCTGTAGTTGGCGGAAGGACCGACCTGGTCAAGACCCGGACCTATATTGTTGAGCGTGGCTATTACGCCGGTTATGTTGCTGACGATACTGATTTTGTCAAACGCTACAATCAGCACCGAAATGACGAAAATCATAACGTAGATGGTGAAATAGACGTTGGCGCTGTGTGTAATACCTACGTCGACACGCTTGCCCTCAAAGGTCACAACGCTGACAGAACGCGGATTAACGAGTCTTTTCAGCTCACGCTTCGCATCCTTGAGCAGCAGCATAAGGCGCGAAACCTTGAATCCGCCGCCGGTACTGCCTGCCGATGCACCTATGCACATTACTGCGAGCATAATCATCTTGCTTAACGTCGGCCACTGATCGAAATCCACGGTCGAATAGCCGGTGGTTGTCATGACCGAGCTTATCTGGAACGCCGATGCACGCAGAGCCTCACCCAATGTGTCGAACATAGAAGCGATATTGATTGTAACGATGATAACGGCAGTAGCCATTATACCGAGATAGGCGCGAAGCTCCTCGCTTTTGAGTGCGTCCTTGATTTTGCCGCAGACGATGAGGAAAAACACGTTGAAGTTTACACCGAACAGTGTCATAAATACCGTAATGATGATTTGGCAATAGGGCGAATAGCTCGCAATGCCCGAATTGAGCACGGCAAAGCCTCCGGTGCCCGCAGTGCCGAAGGACAGCGTAAATGCATCAAAGGCAGACATTCCGCCGGCAAGAAGCAGAATGATTTCGACAACCGTCATAACAAAATATATGCTGTAAAGAATTTTTGCGGTGCGGGTGGACTTCGGCACAAGCTTGCCGACGTCGGGACCCGGACTTTCGGCACGCATAAGGTGCAGGTCACTGCCGCCGCTCGCAAGCGGAAGCACCGCCATAACGAACACGAGAACGCCCATACCGCCGACCCAATGTGTAAAGGAGCGCCAGAATATCATACACCGACTGAGTGCTTCAACGTCGGTCAGTATACTTGCACCGGTGGTGGTGAAGCCGGAAACGGTTTCGAAAACGGCGTCGAGATAGCTCGGAATCTGACGGCTGAAAAAGAAGGGAAGTGCGCCGAACAAACTCATTACAATCCACGCGAGCGAGACGATTACAAAGCCGTCGCGTGCGTAAAGGGTACGGTCGTCGGGGCGAAGCCGCACGAGCAGCAAACCCGCCGCGGCGCACAGCGCAATCGTGATCAGAAAAGAAAATACCGAGCGCTCCGAGCATATTATGCCGACAACGGTCGGGAATATCAGCAGTCCCGCTTCGCACAGCAGGATAATGCCGATAACATAGGCAATCATTTTTTTGTTCATAGCTTTATTCCAAAATATCTTCGAGGTCGGTCAGACCGGCAATGGTGGTGACGATTACGACTGAGTCACCCGCTTCGAGCTTATCCTGACCGTGCGGGATAAAGACGTGACCGCCGCGCTCAATACAGCCTACGAGGATTCCGCTCTTTATCTTCAGCTCACGCAGGGTACTGCCGAGCAACCTGCAGTCGGCTCCTACCGAGAATGACAGCGCCTCGACCTTGTTGTCAATGATTCGGTAGAGCGTTTCCACGCCGCTGCCGATGACGTTCTGACGCGCACGCACATATTGCAAAATACGGTTTGCCGAGCTGTTTTTGGGATATACAACACTGCCGATATCGAGATTTTTCACGACCTCCTCAAAATCTATCTTATTGATTTTGGTAATGGTCTTGATTGCGGGAGCGGCGGATTTGGCATAAAGCGACAGCAAAATATTTTCCTCGTCAATGCCCGTCAGACAGCAAATCGAGTCGACGTTGTCAAGACCTATCTCGGAAAGCACCGAGCGACTTGTTCCATCGGCACAGATAATGTCTGAATGAGGGAAGACATAAGCCAAATCCTCACTGCGCTTGCGGTCACGCTCAATAATGATGGTGCGTACCCTGCGCTTGTTCAGCTCTCCGATGAGGTAATGGGAAATTCTGCCTCCGCCTACAATGACTGCGCTGTTTACGTCGTTGACCTTTATACCCGCGCTCTCAAAGAAGGAGTCGATTTCATAAGGCTTGGCAAGCACGGCAACGGTGTCTCCGCATTTGATTACATAGTCGCCTGTGGGAATGACAACTTCACTGCCGCGTCGAACGGCACAGACAAGCGCGCTGTCGTCCTTGCCTGCAAACGATTCCTTAATCGCCTTGCCGCACAGCCTGCAGTTCTCGTCGGCAACAAAGCTGGCAAGGTAGCACTTGCCCTTGGCAAAGCTCTCGACATTCATTGCAGCGGGGAACTTGAGAATACGCAGTATCTCATCTGCGGCGTCGCGCTCGGGATTGACCGTCATTGACAGACCGAGAGAGTCCTTTATCAGCTCAAGCTCATCATTGTAATGCGGCGTGCGGACCCTTGCAACGGTACTCTTTGCGCCCATCTGCTTGGCAAGCAGACAGCAAAGCAGGTTTACCTCGTCGCTGTTGGTAAGAGCAATGAGCAGCTCACAGCTCTCGACCCCGGCCTGTGTCAGCACCGAGCAGGTTGTGCCGTCACCGTTTACGCCGATAACGTCAATGCGGCTCATAGCATCGCCGATGACGGTTTCGTTGGTATCAATCACGGTAACATCGTGCTTTTCGGCGGCAAGCTCCTGCGCTACTACGTAGCCGACCTTGCCGATACCGACTATAATAATCTTCATTATAATAACCTCCGTAAATATCCGAATGCGGATATACGACTGCATTATATACCTATTATTTACGTTAAGCAAGTTTTAAGCCCGATGATACGCACATCCGAGCGTGAGAGTGAGTCCGAACTCCCGATTTGAAATTTTCCGTTTTGAAAATGTCGTTATACACCTCGCGCGAACGAAAAACGTTAAAATTAACATTTTATTTTGAATATATTTGTAGCATTTGCCAACCTTGATTATGCACGAATAAATATTTAACCCGACTTTCAAGAGCAATTTGCCGTAAAATGTCCGATTATTGCCTAAAAAGGACATTATTTCCGATTTGAAATACAAGGTTATAAACTTAAAAATCACAATTTTGTGCATTATTATTAAAATGAACTAAATATACATTCCGTCACGGTGTCAAATTTATGTGTTGTTTGACAAAATATCCGTCGATTTGGCAATTTTTTTGGAATATATTACAGATTGAAAAAGAAGCGTCACATAATATAAAATATTGATATGTGTGAAATTGACGAAAAAGGGTACCCTTTTTCGTGTGCAGAACAAGCTCTGCACAATGTTCATTATTAATGAGTTTTACTTCGTCGTCACGGCGCACAGAATGCTTCGTGCGACCGTGCGGGGGCAGCTTTTGAAAATAGGCAAATATACAAAGGATTACCGACTGTCCGACCGCTTGGACAAAAAGGGTCGGGTTCGAACATCGGCGGAATATATCGGCGATTACTACCGACTTGCAGATGTCGAAGCGGGAATCGGTTTTGCCCGTGTGCTTGTCGTGCTGTCTGTGCTCGGCTGGTTTTGCTTTGCCGTCGCGCTGATACCGCAGTCAAGAGCAGCGCACCTTATGTATGCCGTGCTTCCTCACGTTTTTGCGGCAATTCCGCTGTACACCGTTTCGGTCGGCGCAGTCACCGTGCTTCGCAGGGGACGCGGCAAGCTGATTCATTCCGATTCGGACAAGCCTGCCGGCAGGCTACGCAATGCTTCGATTGTCGGAACGGTGCTCACCGCATTGATTCTCATTGCTCTTGCGGTCACTTATTTTGTCGGTTCGAGCGGTTTCTCGGGCGGCGACGCAGTGTTCGCGGCTTGTGAAGCGGCTTTGTGCGGGGTATTTTTCTCGGCGTATGTCGGACGCAAAAAATTCGATATGAAAAAGATAAGCAACGGCAGACAGTAACGGTCGCTTTGTCTAATCTGCAATAGAGTATAATTCGCGAATAATTCTTTACGGTAAATGGCTTGTGCGCGATTCGTCAAGGGATCGACTTGCGCGGATAATTCGTTGTTAGCCCGCATCGCAAGATGTGAAGTTAATATAAAAATTTTTATAAGGAGAAACCAAACAATGAAAAAGCTTGCGAAACTGCTTGCCCTCGTGCTCGCAGTTGCCATGACTTTCTCTTTGGCAGCCTGCGGTAAAAAGGTCGAAGAGACCACCGAGCCTGTCGAAGAGACCGTGTCCGATACTCTCGTAGTCGGATACAGCTATTTCTCGGAGAAGTTCAGCCCGTTCTTCTCTAAGACGGCTTATGACCAGGAAGCCGCCAGCTTCACACAGCTCGGCACCCTGACCATGGACCGTGCCGGCGCCCTCGTTCTTAATGGTATCGACGGTGAAACCCGTGAATACAACGGCACCGACTATACCTATTACGGACCGTGCGACTTTGTCGTAACCGAGAACGAAGACGGAACCGTTGATTACGATATCACCATGCGTGAAGACCTCGTCTTCAGCGACGGTGAGCCCGTAACCATTGATGACCTTATCTTCACTATGTATGTCTATTGCGACCCGTCTTATGACGGCTCCTCTACCTTAAACAGCACTCCTATCGAGGGCGTTAAGGAGTATATGGACGGTATGGATTATCTGTACAAGCTGATAATCGCCGCCGGCAAGGACAACACCGATTTCTCTGTTTGGACAGAGGAACAGCAGACCACCTTCTGGGCTAACCTCGAGGCCGCTGGTGTTGCTTTCGTTACCGAAATCAGAGATTATTGTGTAGATAACGGCTACAATGCCGATACCGACCCTGTCGAAGCTTGGGCCGCCAACTGGGGCTTCTCTGTTCCCGCCGGCTCCACCGAGGCAGACCTGTTCTGGACAATGTGCGAGAGCTATGGCTGGGATCTTCAGTCTCTGAGCGATACCGAGTCTGCAGGCTCCGACCTGTTCGGTCTGTTTGACGGCTTTGCCGATTACAACACCATTGTTACCTTTGGCGAATCCGCTTCCAACATTGCCGGTATCATTCGCACCGGCGATTACAGCATGAGAGTTCACATGACCGAGATCGATGCTACCGCTATCCTCCAGCTCTCCCTGGGTATTGCTCCTATGCATTACTATGGAGATGCCGATCTCTATGACTATGACAACAACAGCTTCGGCTTTACCAAGGGCGATCTGAGCGGTGTCAAGTCCAAGACCACCCAGCCTCTCGGCGCCGGTCCGTATGTTTTCGATAAGTATGAAAACGGTGTTATCACCTATCATGCCAACGAGAATTACTACCTCGGTACCCCGAAGACCAAGTACCTCCTTCTGCAGGAAGGTGCCGATGCCGACTTCCTCGCCGGTGTAACCAGCGGACAGCTCGACATTGCCAACCCGTCCTTCAACCAGAGCTGCGTTGAAAGCATCAAGGAATACAACAGCAACGGCGAGCTCACCGGTGACATTGTTACCACCCAGACCGTTGATAACAACGGCTACGGCTACCTCGGAATCTGCGCTACCACAGTCAATGTCGGCGGCGAAATCGGCTCTGAGGCGTCCAGAAACCTCCGCAAGGGCTTCCAGACCATCTTTGCTAACTATCGTGCTACCGCCGTCAATTCTTATTACGGCGAGCGCGCTACCGTTATCCAGTATCCGGTAACCAATACTTCTTGGGCTGCTCCGAGACCCTCCGATGACGGTTATGAAATTGCCTACTCCAATGATATAGACGGAAATCCCATCTATACCGATTCTATGACAGAAGAAGAAAAGTCCGACGCTGCCATCGAGGCCGCTATCGGTTTCTTCAAGGCTGCCGGCTATACTTGGGACGATGCTTCCGGCAAATTCACCGCTGCCCCGACCGGAGCCGATCTGACCTATGAAGTCATGATTCCGGGCGACGGTATCGGCGACCACCCCGCTTTCGGTATTCTTACCAGCGCTAAGGAAGCTCTTGCCACCATCGGCATAACCCTCGAAATCAATGACCTTGCCAACTCTGCCGACCTGTGGACCGCTCTTGAGTCCGGTCAGTGCGAGATGTGGACTGCCGCTTGGGGCAACAGCTATGACCCGGATATGCGTCAGAATTACCACAGCTCCAACATCGTAGGTCTGCCCGGCTCCACCGAGTCCAACCACTATGGTATCCAGGACGAAGAGCTTGACGAGCTGATTATGGTTGCACGCCAGAGCTCTGACCAGAGCTTCCGTAAGTCTACTTATAAGCTCTGCTATGACATCGTTCTTGATTGGGGCGTTGAGCTCCCGACCTATCAGCGTCAGAACGCTTTCATCTTCTCGACCGAGCGTGTCAATATGGACACCATGACCCCGGACATCACCACTAACTATCCGTGGTTCTCCGAGATTGAAAACATCGAGATGAACTGAGGTTTTACCTTAGAATAACGGATATGGAAATATATCCGTTCGTCTGCGGACATCGAAAGATGTCCGCAGACCATCCGGTTTGACCTGGTCCCGAGCTTCAATGCGTTCGGGGGCGTGTCAATCCGGATGGATTTTTGACCTCGGGCAATGTAGCTGTGATATGACACGCAGGCTCAAAAAATTGCGGAGACTCGCGTTTTTTGAGTACGGCGTGTCTGTGTGTATCAATGCTTTTTGCCGTTTGTTTCCTTATGCACCGGGGTTTGCCGCATCTGCCGCAGATATCGGTACATAGGGCGCTTTGGCGTATATTCTGTTTAAGACATTATCATTTTAACAGGATGTGCGGTCAATTGAGGTCAATACTAATAATTTGATAGGTGGTGGTTCTTTTCAATGGGTGAATTTCTTTTAAAACGAATTTTACTCTGCATCCTGATTTTCTTCTTTGTTATGTTAATCATCTACGCGCTTATGTACTCTCTGCCGACTTCTTACGTCGAGCAGATGGCTCGTGAGCTGGCAACCAAGCCGGGTAGCCTCAAATCGGCGTCGGAATGGATTGCGGAGCTGAATGCTTCATACGGCTTTGACCGCGGTATCCTCGGCGGCTATATGCATTGGCTCGGCTCCGCACTTAAGGGCGAGTTCGGCGAAAGCTGGTACTGGACAGTACCTGTCACCGAAAAGCTCGGCGATACCATCGGCATCAGCTTTGCTATGGGCGCAGTCTCGTTCATCTTCGAGATTCTCATTGCCATTCCTCTCGGAGTTCTTGCCGCGAGACGTCAGTATACTATGACCGACTATGCCGTTACGGTATTCGGACTTATCGGTATATCCATGCCGACCTTCTTTACCGCGACGCTGTACAAGCTTTTTTTCGGTGTAAAGCTGCAATGGTTTGACATAATGGGAATGCAGGGCAGAGATTATCATACTCTGTCATCCTTCGGTCAGTTCCTTGACCGCTGCGACCATCTTGTGCTGCCGATTTTGACGCTTGTCACCGTATCTATAGGCTCGCTTATGCGTTATACCCGAACAAATATGCTCGAGGTTTTGTCGGCAGACTATATCCGTACCGCCCGCGCAAAGGGTCTGAGCGAGCGCGTTGTCATCAACCGTCACGCCTTCCGCAACACAATGGTACCGCTTGTAACCATTCTCGGCGGCTCACTGCCGGGACTGTTTTCCGGCGCTCTTATAACCGAAACGATATTTGCCATAAGAGGCGTAGGCTTCTGCTCATATCATTCCATGGTCAACGGTGATATTCCGTTTACCATGTTCTATCTGTCATTTATTTCTATACTCACACTGCTGGGCAACTTGATTTCGGATGTTCTTTACGCCGTAGTCGATCCCCGCGTCCGTGTACATTGACGAAAGGGGAATTGTGCTATGAGTAACAGAAAAAGCGATAGCTTTAATGAGGCGCTCAAGGCTCGAGAGGAAAAAGAGCGTGATCGTCTGCTGAACGAGGTTTCCGATGGCGAAGAAAAGGTAATGGCGCTCGACGATACACAGCGTGTCAAGGTGCTCTCTCCCGGTCGTCTTGTTTCCAAGAGATTCTTCCGCAACAAGCTTGCACTTGTCGGCTTGGCGGTTCTCATCATAATGTTCACCTTCGCGTTTCTTTGTCCGCTTGTCTATCCGTATTCGCAGACCGAAATATTCTACAAATACGATAAGCTGATGATAGATTACGCCAGTGCGAGCAAGCGAACGGAGTATTCCAAGTATCAGCTTGATAAAGATGTCGAGCTTCATTATTCGGTCGCCAACCGCATCAACTCATATATTGATGAAATGGAGGAAAAGGGCGAAAGCTCAATCCACGTTGTCGGCGACGATAACGTAGCGTACACCATTTCAAGAGTCGGAGATAAGGTCTATTCCGTTTCCGCTGCATCCTCCGCAGTAGTTGCAACATATTCCGATTCCGCAACTATTGCAAAATATACCGGAATGGGCAAGAGCTTTACATGGGAGGGCGGAGAAGCAATGCCCGCCGATTTCCAGCAGCTTGTCATTGATATCGCCGCCAACAAGGGCGGAGAGTTCGAGTACGAGGGATTTTCCTACAAGGTCGAGCCGACAACCGGCAAAATGGCTTATCTCGTACTGCGCACCTCGGGCGGAATAAGCGTTACCGATGAAACGCTCGATGAGGATTTTGCCGCCACTGCAGCTTCCGCCGTCAAAAACGGAAGAGCTGTCTTTGATTACGGCGACAGAAGCTTTGCCGTTCGCCGCTCCGATAATTCCGCCGAGATTGTAGAGCAGGGCGGAGAATCGGTTGCCGTCGTCGCTTCCACACTTGTTTTCAATCTCTATAACAACAAGCTGAGCATCAACGACGAGTTTAAGGGCAATGCACTTCTCGCTCTCTACGGAGAGGGAAGCTTTGAGAGTGACGGCGAGAGCTATACTATTAAAAGTGACGGCGACGACATCATCATTTATGACAATGACGGTGATGAATTTGCCGCGCTGTCCGACTATGCCATTCGCCGCTTCTCGGGCGAGGACACAATGGCGATTGACCTCAAAGATGCCATTGAGGACACCATTGAGAAGATGGAGGAGACAAGCTCTCAGACCGAAACCATCGTCTTTGCCATTCCCGCTATGGACGAAAACGCCGCTCCTATCTATGATGAAAACGGCGAACTTGTCTATGCCGATTCCGAGCTTAAAATTGTTCGCCATGCCGCGCAGTATGTTGTAAACTGCGAGCAGACGACATACCTTATCGACATTCACGCCGAGCCGACAGCCGAGCATTGGTTCGGTACCGACGGCGACGGTATGGATATACTTGCCCGTGCAATGTACGGCGGACGAATTTCGCTGATGGTCGGCTTCGTCGTTGTAATGATTGAAATGTTCCTCGGCATTATTCTCGGCGGTCTTGCCGGATTCTTCGGCGGATGGGTCGACACGCTTATAATGAGACTTGTCGATATATTCTACTGTATACCGTCGATGCCGATTCTCATCATCACCGGTGCTTTGTTTGAACAGCTCAAAATCAGTGCTTACGTCCGACTTGTCTATTTGATGGCAATTCTCGGTATTCTCGGCTGGGCGAGCGTTGCCCGTCTGGTCAGAGGTCAGATTCTCTCATTGCGTGAGCAGGAATTTATGGTTGCCGAGGAAGCTACCGGTATGCGCGCCGCCAAGAGAATTTTCCGTCATCTTATCCCCAATGTTATGCCGCAGCTGATAGTTTCCGCCACTATGGGACTCGGCTCGGTTATCATTACCGAATCCACACTTTCGTTCCTCGGACTCGGCGTTAAGCATCCGCTTGCCACATGGGGCAATATGATTAACTCCGTTACCGGCTCGAGTGAGGATATGATTCGCTATGCCTACATCTGGGTTCCCATCGGCGCACTTATCTGCCTGACCGTTATCGCCTTCAACTTTGTCGGCGACGGTCTGCGCGACGCCTTTGACCCGAGATCGAAGCAGTAAGAGAGGGAGGACGAAACAATGGCAAAAAAACGTAAAAATGCCTCGTATATCTCGCTTGGTGAATCCGCAAAAATTTCCAAATTCAACCGCAGATTGACCCGCAAGCTTGAAAAACAGCGCGCAAATAACTCGGCAGATCCGTCCGGCTATACCACTATAATGCGCGATGAGAACAACATTGTCGAATTTGACAACGTATGCACCTACTTTTTTACCGATGTCGGTACCGTTAAGGCGGTTGACGGTGTTACCTTTGACGTTCCCAAGCGCGCTACCGTCGGCATCGTCGGCGAATCGGGC
>DCGT01000008.1:0-355 GCA_002315315.1 Faecalibacterium sp. UBA1771 | reverse complement strand
CCAGTCTTTCGCTTATGCAGCTTCTCCAGCGTCCGCAGGGTCAGACGGTAGGCGGTGAAATCCGTTTTAATATGGGTGACGGAGTTGCCTACAACATAGTGAATACTCCGACCTCCGAAATGATGAATATCAGAGGCAACCATATGTCTATGATATTCCAGGAGCCGATGACCTCGCTAAACCCCGTTTTCCGGTGCGGTGCGCAGGTCGACGAGGTTATTAAGCTTCATAACCCCGATATGTCCCCCGAGGACGTCAAAGCCCGCTCGATAGAGATGATAAACCTTGTCGGTATTGCCAATGCCGAGGGCGTATACAATATGTTCCCTCACGAGCTGTCCGGCGGTATGCGTCA
>DCGT01000032.1 GCA_002315315.1 Faecalibacterium sp. UBA1771 | reverse complement strand
AAATGGTTTATTATCAGGAATATGCCGATTCATACTATGCAAAAAGGCGAGAACGCAGCAAACAGTATTATTGGAAAAACAGAGCTATAATACTTGAAAAGCAGCGAAGGAAGAGAATTGAAAAGAAATAGTTTCATCATATGAACACATAGCGTCTTCGAGATACGAGGTCTAAGGATGTAAGGATGCAACCAAAACACCCCGCCGTCTTTGCATCCTTAGAAAGGAGAAACCGCAGGGAGCGGATATCAAATCATGTTGCCTACGATTACGAGGTTGAACAATCCCGGCTTTGGGTTGTTCATCGTATTAAGTTGTGGTTGCTTACACAATTTATTCCTTATCAGTCGATAAGGAATTTTTTATTGAAAAAATTTATAATCCGGAACGAAACACCGTTCCGGATTTTGCTGTCTTATATTCGTACAGTTAATAAAAATCAGTCAAGAATTTCCATAAGTCTGCCGCAACAGAAGGGTATCGGCTCGCCTGCCTTGACGTGCTGTGTCTTGTTGCAGACAACGCAGTAAACATCGGTGTCGTAGGGCGCACGGACTACGGGGATAGCGTCGGCTTCCTCGGCGGTCAGACCGTCTATATGGAAAAGCGCAGTGTTCTTTTCGCTCGGAATATAGGTTCCGATAGGAGAAAGAGCTTTGTTTCCGCCCACGCAGTTGCCCATTTTGACCCAAAGAGCCTCAAGCTCGGTGGTTTCAGCAGCGTTCTCGGGGATAAATTCGGCTATGTCTTTGTTAAGTCTGATTTTCATAATGTTCTCCGTTCTTTATTTGTTTTATGAGGTTTATTCCTCATTTTTCATTAACGGTATTCTATCACAATCAGTATGAAATATCAATAATATCGTTTACACAAACATTTAATTCCGTCTTTGACGAAACGGACAAATGAATATATAATAGTGAAGCGTCGCCGCTTAGGGCGAATGTCGTAAAATCTATTTATAAGGGTATTTTCATGGATAAAAACATACAGATTCTTTCCGAAGAATTTCATCAGAATCCGACTCACGTGGAAAATGTTGTCAAGCTGATTGACGAGGGCAACACGATTCCGTTCATCGCTCGTTACCGAAAAGAGCTACACGGTTCGATGGATGACCAGCTTCTGCGTGAAATAGACGACCGACTGCAATATCTGCGCAATCTCGATAAGCGTCGCGAAGAGATACGTACCTCGATAGAGGAGCAGGGCAAGCTGACGGATGAGCTTACCGAGGAAATAGCGAATGCTTCAACGCTTGCCGAGCTTGAGGATATCTATCGTCCGTATAAGCAAAAGCGCAGAACACGCGCTACCGTTGCAAGAGAAAAAGGACTTGAGCCGCTTGCCGAGCTGCTTAGACAGGTTATCACAGAGGGTACTCCGGAGCAGCTTGCGGAACCGTTTATCGACCCCGAAAAAGGTGTTGAAACAGTTTCTGACGCTTTGCAGGGGGCGTGTGACATAGTTGCTGAGGATTTATCCGACAACGCCGAAATTCGACGTCTGCTCAAGGATTTGATACGCAAGCGAGGCGAGCTTACTTCAAAAGGCGACGAACAGCAGGACAGCGTTTACCGTCTATATTATGATTATTCCGAGCCGGTTTCCAAAATTCCGAGCCACCGCATTTTGGCAGTCAATCGCGGTGAAAACGAGAAGATTCTCAAGGTCGGAATTCACGTTGACGAACAGAATGCTCTTGCGATTCTCACACGGCGTGCCGTGCCGGAGGGAAGTGTCACCGCCGAGCTTATGCGTGAAACCTGTGTCGATGCGTACGACCGTTTGATTTTCCCGTCGGTAGAACGCGAAATTCGTTCCGACCTCACCGATATGGCGGCAGAACAGGCAATAAAAATGTTCGGTGTAAATCTTAAGCCTCTGCTTATGCAGCCTCCCGTCAAGGATAAGGTGACAATGGGCTTTGACCCTGCCTACCGCACGGGTTGCAAAATTGCCGTAGTTGACGCGACGGGCAAGGTGCTTGAAACCGGCGTAGTTTACCCGACCCCTCCGCACAACAAAAAGGACGAAGCCAAAGCCACGCTCACGAGGATGATAAAAAAACACGGAGTTACAGCAATTGCCGTCGGAAACGGTACAGCGAGCAAGGAATCGGAAATTTTCATTGCCGATATGATAAAAGACCTTGACGGCGTCGCGTATATGATGGTCAGCGAGGCGGGAGCGTCGGTATATTCCGCATCCAAGCTCGGAGCCGCCGAGTTTCCGCAATATGACGTTTCTCTGCGCTCTGCCGTATCTATTGCCCGCCGACTGCAGGACCCGCTCGCCGAGCTGGTCAAAATCGACCCGCAGGCAATCGGAGTGGGTCAGTATCAGCACGATATGCCGCAGGCAAGGCTCAACGAAACGCTCGGAGGTGTTGTAGAGGACTGCGTTAATGCCGTCGGTGTAGATCTCAACACGGCTTCTCCGTCACTTCTTACGCGCGTTGCGGGTCTTACTGCCGCAACAGCTAAGAATATTGTCGCATACCGTGAGGAAAACGGCGCGTTTACCGAGAGAAAACAGGTTCTCAAGGTACCGAAAATCGGACCGAAAGCATTTGAACAGTGCGCCGGATTCCTGAGAGTTGCCAACGGTGACAATCTGCTTGACAACACCGGTGTTCATCCCGAAAGCTATAAGGCAGCAGAGAAGCTGCTGTCCATCTGCGGTTATTCATCAAAGGATTTGTCGGTCAACGGTTTGCCGTTACTTGCCGAAAAACTCGAGCTTTACGGCGAACAAAAAGCCGCCGACGAATGCGGAGTCGGCGTTCCGACAATTCGCGATATTGCTAAAGAGCTCGGCAAGCCCGGACGTGACCCGCGCGACGAGCTTCCGCCCACCATGCTTCGTACCGATGTTATGAGCATGGAGGATTTAAAACCCGGAATGGTTATGCGTGGAACGGTTCGCAATGTAGTTGACTTTGGAGCGTTTGTAGATATCGCAGTACATCAAGACGGTCTTGTGCATATCTCCGAGCTGTGCGACCGATTCATTAAGCACCCGAGCGAGGTTGTCAAGGTCGGAGATGTTGTCGATGTTGTTGTGCTCGGTGTTGAACCTGCCAAAAAACGCATTTCACTCTCGATAAAGCAGGCTAAAAAGGCTGTTGAGGAACAGGAGAAAGATAAATAACCGTTGTTTATCTGCTTCTTATACGTCTATTCTGTTGTTCTATTCCGAAAATCAATTAGGCAAAAAATTATGAATAAACATTTGTTTTTGATACAGATTACTTCCGCTATTTAACCTGTATCATAAAAAATCAGCCGTTCCTCAATATGGGGAACGGCTGAAAATATATCGGATTATTTTATTTTTTTGCTTCGGCACGGTCACTGAATAACATAAGAAGCATACATACGACACAGCAAATGCCCATGATAAGGAATGCGTTGGCGTAGCCTGTCGAGGCGGCGATAACACCTGCAACGGCGGGACCGCCGGCGTTGCCTATATCTAAACCTATATAGAATGTTCCGCTTGCCGCGCCACGGCGTTCGGGTGCAACAAGCTTAATGCACTGAGCTTGAATAGCGGGGAGCATACCGCCGAAGCCGATTCCGCACAGCGCTCCGGCGAGAGCGACCACGAGCGAGGTTTTGGCAAAATAGAGGACAATCAGCGAGCCGAGCATAGCGGCAGATGTGGGATATACCGTCGCACGAATGTGGTATTTATCGGTAATCTTGCCGATAAACGGACGCACAATTACGGTCGAAATTGAATAAACGGTAAAATACAGACCCGTATCGGCAAGTGCCTTTTCGATTCCGTACTGCGAAATGAAATTGTTAACAGTCGCATAAGCGGCGCTGAGGAAAGCAATAATAAGCGCCGGAATAATGCATTCCATAGCAACCGCGCTCTTGAGGAAGGCGGTGAAGCCGAACTTTTCTTTTTTCTCGCTTAACTTGGGAGCTATCGGCTGCTTGGAGGTAAAGGCAAGCAGTACGATGGACACGGCGGAGCAAAAGGCGGAAACATACAGTGCGGCACTGTAACCGTAGATATCGACGAGCTTGAGTGCAATGGTGGTAGAGGTACCCATGCTTATAATTCCGGCAAGACCCATAAATCCCATGCCGCTTCCGAGACGGTCGGCGGGAATTATGTAGCTGCTCATTGCCATAGCAACGGTGCCGGTGATCGAGTAGCAGAAGCCATGCAGAATGCGCAGAGCGATGAGCGTACCCATATTATCGGCAAACAGATGTATCATAACTACTGCAATGGTAGCGGCAGAGCCTATGAGATAAAGCAGACGCTTGTCCATGCTATCGCTGAGCTTGCCTGCAACGGGACGGAAAACGAGTGCGGCGAGCGAAACGGCAACCGCCATAAGACCGAGCGCGCCGGAAGCGCCGCCGAGTGACTGTGCATAACCGGGCATTACGGGAATCAATACCTGAAAGCTTGAAAACTGGAAAAAGTTGAGCACAAAGAATACGATAAATTCCTTGGTCAAAAGCTTTGATTTAGGAGCTGTATTGTTCATATTTCACCTGTGATACATTAATTTTGTTTCGTTTCGCCTTAATTCGACAAGGTATAACAGAAACTGATTATATCATAGCAAAGCCTCATTGTAAACATAATTTGGAAATAATATCAAATTATGCAATTGTTTTGTTTTTTAGTGCTTGACTTAGAACCAAAATTGTTATATTATATTTGAGCAATATAATATTTGGGCTCGTAGCTCAGCTGGGAGAGCGCCGCGTTCGCAACGCGGAGGTCGAGAGTTCGATCCTCTTCGGGTCCACCAAAGGCAGTAGATTTTACAGAAATCTACTGCCTTTTTGTGCAAATTGATTGTTTTACTATGTTACAATACAAAATGGAGAGTCAAATATCAATATGAGGTGAAAAATATGCTTTGGCTGATAATGGCAATTATATCTGCCGTGTTAGCGGGGTTAACATCTATTCTTGCAAAATGCGGAATCAGAAAAACAGATTCTGACATAGCAACGGCACTGCGTACCATTGTGGTTCTAATATTTTCTTGGTTTATGGTATTTATCGCAGGATCTGCAAAAACGATTACATCAATTAGTACAAAATCTATTATATTCCTGATTTTGTCAGGTGCTGCGACGGGGGCTTCGTGGATATGCTATTTTAAGGCGCTTTCTATGGGGGATGTGAATAAGGTCGTTCCGATAGATAAATCTTCCACAGTTCTGACAGTGCTACTTGCTATCATTTGTTTTGGAGAAACACAACATTTGGCTGTTAAGCTGATTTCCACGGCTGTTCTTGCATTCGGTATCTTCTTGACGATAGAGAAAAAGAGTATCGAAGAGAGGAAGACAAATTCCGCATGGATGATATATGCGGTTTTTTCAGCTGTGTTTGCGGCACTGACTTCAATCCTCGCCAAGGTCGGTATTACCGGCGTGGAATCAAATATCGGTACGGCGATTCGTACGGGAGTCGTTCTTGTGATGGCCTGGATTGTTGTTCTTATGAATGGTAAACAGACACAGCTGAAGACGATTAATAAAAAGGAACTTGGATTTATCGCTCTTTCGGGATTTGCAACCGGAGGCTCATGGCTGTGCTATTATTACGCAATTCAAAATGGGGTCGTCAGTGTAGTTGTCCCGATTGATAAGATGAGCATTTTGATTTCTATCGCGTTTTCTTCTCTTGTTTTTAAAGAAAAACTGTCAAAAAAAGCTGCTGCAGGTCTCGTATTGATGGTTATATCTACCATTTGCATGGCAGTGTTCGGATAATGATACAGTCAAGCTTCAGTTTGTTCTTTCAATAAGCAGCGGCTTACGTGAAAAGATTGCTTTGAAACCGTAGTTGTTCGTTTGCAACAGCACCATTACATTTGCAATTATAGCCGTATTTTCCATCAATATATGATTTCCTTTTCCAATACGACAGTGGATTTTGATAGGAAGTCTGTTACCTTTTTTGTAATATTCACTTTGCCTTATTTATTATATATGGGCTTGCACGACGGTGGCATAATAGCAAAAATATATTTACAGGAGAAATTAATATGCAGAATAAGACTATTATTGATAATATTGATTATTAGTCAGTCGTTTTGAGTGGTATGCAGGTAATTCCGTTCGTTTGTAAAGTATCAAAAAATATTGATTTTTATGCTTGACATTTCGTGTGAGGGTGGTATAATAACTCTTGCAGTCAGCAAGACGGCAAGCCTGTGGGGGTGTAGCTCACTTGGGAGAGCGCTTGAATGGCATTCAAGAGGTAAGGGGTTCGATCCCCCTCATCTCCA
>DCGT01000044.1 GCA_002315315.1 Faecalibacterium sp. UBA1771 | reverse complement strand
GATGGTTGACCTCTACCTTAGGAGGACCTCGTTATATCCATTTAACTACAGAGGCAAATACGATTATTTAAAGAAAATATTGTTTTTGCAAACTGAAAAATTATTATTACATCTCTTTTGGCGTTTTAATGGCAGCGATGATCCATTTTGAGCCAAAAACCGTTTTGCGATTTTGATTTGAGATAAAGTTTAAATGACATATTAGAAAACAATCGCTCTATTCGGATTCACTGCGGTCGAATCTATATTGATATGATACAACATTATTCACATTAAATCAACTGTAAACGTGTTTTTGACGGTGTATAGCGATAATTTTCCCGTTATGAGTGTTTACGGCTTACGGCGGGAATGATATAATGAAACCGTAAAAGCAATATGAAGGATCATCATTATGTTTTATATATCAAGAATTGCGCAGATGAAGCCGGACACTATGCCGGTAATCAAAACTACCTGTTATCCGTGGACGGACGACAGCTTTAAGCCGCTTATGTATTGCCGTTGCGGCGTGCTGAGCTCGGGAGCGGCGTTTGATCTGATGTGCTTTGAGCGTGAGCCGAAATGCGATGCAGTGACAGCGGAACAAATTGATGATGACAGCTGTGCGGCGCTGTGCTTTAATTTCTTTCCGGAGCGTTCTGACAAATTAATTTCGGCAACTGTCAATGCTTCCGGTATTATGAGGCTTGAGGTAATAGACAACGGGCGACCCGAACAGCTTCCGCCGATGCCCGTTTCGACTTACGGCGGCGCCGATGAACAGGGCTGGTACTGGGGTGTACGTTTTGAGTTTTCTCTCTCGCTGCTGAATGACGTTTATGGAGTGTCGGATTTGGACAGCGGTCATATTATGAAGGGAAATGCTTATAAATTTCTGCGTGCGGGAAAATATTCACACCTCGGAGCGGTTGCTCCGGTCGGCAAAGAATTGTTTTCACCGTCAAGTCTTGCCGATTTCACCATTCTTTAAGGAGGCTATGTCATGAAAAACATTGTTAAAGTCATCGGAATTCTTTCTGCGGCATTTGCAGTAGCTGTGTTGTTTGATACAGTCTACACCTTTTTCACCGCACATTGTAAGAAATATTTTATCTCATTTGAGATAGGTAAAGATTGATTGCAGAATATTTCTCGGTTTGTCGGAAATGATAATGTCATAACAAACAAGGAGGATATTGTTATGAACGACAGACCCAACTATGCAATAAAGTGTGGTGCCGAACGCTGTAGCCATCACTGTGACTGCGGAGGATACTGTTCGCTCGGTTCTATTACCGTGAGCGCCGACAGTGTTACCGGCACAGTCTGCAGCAGCTTTTCCGACAGCAAGCCGGAGCGCGACATTTTCGGCGACTGATTATTATCTGTTCAAAACCGCTCTTGTTGAAAAAACGGAGCGGTGTTATTTTGTCTTGATAATATATATGTTATTAGGTTTTAATTTTAACAATAAGGAGTTTATATCCCCCCCACAGGCTTCTCGCCTTGCGATGCGGCGCTTATAATTATAAATATAATAAATAGTTTTTAGGTGACGTGATGATTGACAAGCGAGAAGTAATTGAATTCTTTAACGGCAGGGCGGCAGGCTGGGACAGCTCTCTGAAGCGAAATGATGAGGCTATTGATGCCATTTTGAATAATGCGTGCGTTCACGAAGGCTCGAGGGTGCTTGATGTGGCTTGCGGTACCGGTGTGCTTGTCAGTGATTATCTCAAGCGCGGCGTTTCTTCCGTTACGGCTATCGACATTTCGGCCGAGATGATTCGTGTTGCCAAGTCGAAAATCGATGATAACCGTGTCGAATTTGTTTGCGGCGACGTCGAAATTGTCGATGTCGGAAACGAATATGACAGCATTGTCGTTTATAATGCTTTTCCTCATTTTCCCGACGGCGAACGACTGATTGCAAGGCTGTCGAAGCTGCTCAAGGACGGCGGAATTCTTACTGTGGCGCACGGTTCAAGCCGTGAAAAGATTGACGCTTGTCATCGGGGAGCACCGAGTCGTGTTTCCAACGGCTTACTGCCCGTTGAGGATTTAGCCGAGATTTTCAGAAGATATCTCATTGTCGGAACGGTTGTATCAAACGACAGCTTTTACCAGGTGACGGGAAAAAGATTTATATGACAGACAGAACGATACCGTTTTATAATACAATATTGAGATGCGATAATTACATCGTCAATGAGACGGTATTGCCCGCAGGATTTTCCGTTGTGACATATCAAAAAGGATATGAAAAAGCATGGGCGGCGATGGAATGTGATGAGGGCGATTTCTCGTCTGCGGAAGAAGCGGAAAAATATTTTACGGCTGCATATTTGCAGGATGAAGAACAACTCGGTAATATCCTTTTTGCGGTAAACAGTCAAAACGAGGTTGTCGGTTCGTGTATTGCGTGGCGGGATAAGAGGGAAGCTTCGGAGATTTCATCGCTTCATTGGCTGATTGTCGATGAAAGATATCGGGGCATGGGCTTAGGAAAAGCTCTGTGCGGCTCGGTTATGAATATTTTTGAAAAGCAAAGGGCGTTGCCTATATACATTCATACACAGCCGTGGAGTGTGAAAGCGATTTTTCTGTATCTGTCTATGGGATTTAAAATACAAAAAACCGATACCTTTTCACATTATATAAACGAGTATGACAAGGCGATGGATACATTGAAGAAGATCGTTTCAAAAAAGCAGTATGAATTGTTGTGTGAGCTGTCGGAACAGTAAGTAAGCCGCAAAATCCTTTGACATTTGACGAAAACGGCAATATACTTAATAGTAATATATATCGGTTAAACAGAGGTAAAATAAATGTTCAGATACGAAACACATTGTCATACCAGTCCCGTGAGCAAGTGCGCCGTGGCTTCGGTTGAAGAAACGGTTGCATTTTATGCTTCGCTCGGATATGACGGATTATTTATCACTAATCATTTTATCGACGGTAACTGTGCCTATGACGATGCCGCAAACTATGAGGCAAAAATCCGTTTTTATTTCTCCGACTACGAGAAGGCACTCGGATTGTCTGAAAAGTACGGAATTAAGATTTTCGGCGGTATTGAGATGTCGTACAGGGGAACGGATTTCCTTGTTTACGGACTTGACAAGGATTGGTTCTTGAAGCACAGCGAAATTTACGGTATGGACAAGATTACCGAGATGAAGCTTATGGCGAGCGAGGGTGGTCTTGTGATACAGGCACACCCGTTCCGCGAGGCGCGGTATATCGACCATATCAGACTGTATCCGAGAAGCGTTCAGGGAATAGAAACGCTCAACGCTTGCCGCACCGAGCTTGAAAATAAGATGGCTGACATCTACGCCGAGCAATACGGATTTATCAAAACCGCAGGTACCGACAATCATTTTGCCGGAGCGCAAAAGAAGCTGGCTGGAATCGAGACCGATGAGCCTATCAACAGCGAGAAGCAGTTTATTGAGGTGCTCAAATCGGGTAGCTACAGAATTTTCGAGCTTGAAAACAATATATAATACATAATAAACGCCGTCGGCACTTGCTTGAATGCCGACGGCGTTTATTTATTGGTTTATGTCGAAATCGGAGCAATAAGGACCGATTATCTTATCTTTCTTGCCGTGCCGTGCTGACGGATAGGCTCTCTGCCCTCGTGGAGCATATCCTTTTCTATGTCGATTGTCAGATCGGCTCCGTCAAGGCGGAAATGAGTGACGTTGGTCTGCCAGCCGTTGAGATAGCGAATATACGTTACCAGCTCGTTTTCGTTTTCAAAATACGCTGTTCCGCAGGTTTTGGTAAGCTGAGGTATTACGCCGCGGGTGTCGCCTGCTTCAAGCTTGCCCTTGAGACTCAGACGGAAAACGCTCGCATTATTTACGGTCAGCAAAAGGTCGTCGCCGTCGAATTTGAATGAAATAATTTCGGTTTCGCGCTTGACCGAAACATCGTAGAAATTGTGATAGAAGTCAAATTCGGGACCGGGACAGACCTCAAGCCAGAAATAGGGGTGACCATCCTTCAGACCGTAGATGCCCTCCCATTTCTTGGCATTTTGCGGTACGGGACGGCTCTGCATATCGGGCAAGGCGCGGTTGGCGAGATAGCTTTGCAGCTCGGCATAACCCTCTTCATCCTCCGGCAGAGTATCATTGCCGAACGAAGACATAAGCTCCTGAATAAGCACATTATTGTAAGCATAGCCTTTTGGGTCTCTGCCCGCCTGGTGGAATGCACAGACGGCGTTGTGCGGTCGGTCGGCAATCATCATCTGTCCCTGACCGCCTTCAAAGCGGAACTGACCCTCCTTGTCGCAAATCCAAAGCTGCCAGCCGTAGCCGGCGGTGTTGGCTATGTAGTCTCCGTTTTTGTCCCTGTTTTGAACGGAGGTCGCGTTTCTGATCCATTCTTTGTCGATAATCTGACTGCCGTCGGCAAGGCCGTCGTCTACATAGAACATTCCGAGCCGCAGATTTGCCTCGGTGGTGGCACTAATGCCCGGTTCGGCGCAGATGCCGTTGGGGAAACGAAGCCAAACTAAGTCGTCGTCACCGATGCCGATTTTGTCGAAAAGCTCCTTTTTAAGGAAGTCATAGGTGCTCATACCGGTAACCTTTTCGACAACTGCTCCGAGTACGCATGAGGCGGTAGTGTTGTACATAAAATGTTCACTCGGCTCGTATTTGAGCTTTACGGAAAGATAATCCTCCAGCCAAAATGTTCCGAGACCCGGCATACGCTCCATTCCGTCACCCATACACATAACATCGCGAAGCTTCAAACGGCGGTAAATCGGGTCGGGCGTGATACCCCAGAGCTTTATTTCGTCGGCAAAAATATCGACAATAAGGTCATCGACGCTGAGCAGTCCCTTGGTGGCGCAGATGCCGATCGCTGTGCAGGTATAGCTTTTCCCGAGCGAATGGCAGGTGTGCGGGTAGTCGGCACGATAGGGAGCAAGCCACGACTCGGCAAGCACATATCCGTTGCGCTCTATCATAAAACCGTGTACCTCGTTGACCGATTCGTCCATCAGCTTGATTGTTTTGAGCAGCTCGCGGCTTGATACGCCCTGGGATTCGGGCGTGGCACGTTTGAGCGGAGATGAATTAAGCATATTTTATTCCTTTCTTTTCGGGGTATGGTGTGTTTGTAAAAATACTTGTTATTATTATATCAAAAATCGGCGTTTTTGCAATTTGTTTTGTGAATATTTTGCATAGTCGTGGATAGCGTGATGCGGTTGGTGAACGAGTCCTGATTCGGTATGCTTCATTATTGAATTTCATACATTTTAAATTGAGTGCAGAGCCTCTGCGGCTGTAGGTCTGGAGCACCTATACGATGAAAAACGCAAATAATGCCAATGCACGGTTTATGTATAAATATTTTTGAAAACTATTGACAAAGCGGAAAAATGCTGTATTATAATAATTGTTAGCACTCGATAGGTGCGAGTGCTAATTACTCAAGAGGAAATGTGATATGGATATCAGTAAACGGAAAAGAACAATTTTGGCGGCGGTGGTTGTGCTGCACACTAATAGCGGCGACCCCGTCGGCTCACATATTCTCAATAATTTTCTGAACGAGCTTTCGGTTTCGTCGGCGACACTGCGCAACGAAATGGCAGAGCTTACCTCGATAGGACTGCTTGAACAGCCGCACACATCGGCGGGGCGCGTGCCGACACCGCTCGGCTACCGCTATTATGTAGACAATCTTATGCTCATATACCCGCCGAGAGATGATGAAAAGGCGGCTATCGACAGCGTTATCGCGTCGCTTGATTCCGACCCGAATAAGGCGGTTGAGGCGGCGGCGAGAGAGCTTGCCAAGCTTTCCGGTCTGGGTGTGTTCGCGTCAACTCCCAAGGGTACCGAGCATCTTGTTCATTTTCAGGTGCTTCGTGTCGGCAGATACAGCGTAGCAGTGCTCGGAGTTACCGATGCCGGCTCGGTCAAGAGCCGTGTCTGCCGCGTGGGTGAGGAGCTGAATGACAATGATATCGCGGCGCTCGAAGCGATTTTCAACGATCATCTGACCTTTGTGTCGCCGCAGGATGTCACGCCTATGCTTATTCGGCAGATAAATGCGATGCTCGACGAGTCGGCTTCAAAGCTTACGCCGGTCGTGTCGTCGGCATTGTCGATGGTCAAGCACGCCGCCGATGTTTTTGTGTTCACGGCAGGTCAGCAGAATTTGCTGAAATACCACGAATTCGACGATAATATCAAAGAGCTGCTTGAGCTGTTCGGCAACGACGAAACGATAAGCAATATTTTGAACGACGGCTCAGATTCCGATATAAATGTGTATGTCGGAGATGAGCTTGAGCGTTACGGACACAGTAATTTGGGCATAATAACCGCAAGATACCGCTCTATGAACGGTCTTACCGGCGGCATAGGGATAGCGGGTCCGATCCGTGTGAATTATGCATACATAATTCCGAGACTGCGTTATTTCTGCGACAGGCTCGGTGAAATGCTCCGCAACGACAGCGCGGCAATATAGAATGAACGGAGAATCAATATGGATAATAAGAAAAAGGAAGCAGCCGTTCCCGAGAACGAAACGGTCGGCGAAGAGAACATAATAGAAGAAATCGAGCAGACAGAGGTCGAGACTGCCGAGCAGACCGAGAAAACCGAACAGGTTGAGGAGCAGGTCGATGACGAGCTGGCACTTCTCAAAAAGGAGCTGGACAGCCAAAAGGACACGCTGATGAGGACGGCTGCCGAGTTTGCCAACTATCGCAAGCGCACCGATAAGGAAAAGTCGGATTCGATAAGCTACGGGACGCAGGTTGCGGTCAAGGCAATATTGCCGGTTTTCGACAATCTTGAACGTGCCGCCGAAGCGGAAAGCGTCGACGCCGATTACAAGAAGGGCGTTGAGATGACGCTCTCGTTGTTCCGTAAGTCGCTTGCCGATTTGGGTGTTACCGAAATAGAGGCGCTCGGAAGCGATTTCGACCCCTTGGTACACAATGCGGTGATGCAGGAGGAGAGCGGGGAATACGAGAGCGGCAAGGTCACCAAGGTACTTCAAAAGGGCTACAAGCTTCACGATAAGGTTATACGCCCGTCAATGGTGGCGGTTGCGCAGTAGATGAGACCTAAGCCGAACAATCCGCAAATAATTAGTCAATAAGACGGAAACACCGTTTTATATACAATCAATAAAAGCAGTATAGCAAGTAAACAATATTCAAAAAGGAGAAAAAGAAAATGTCAAAGATTATAGGAATAGATTTGGGTACCACAAACTCCTGCGTAGCCGTTATGGAAGGCGGCGAGCCGGTAGTTATCGCCAACGCCGAGGGCGCGAGAACAACTCCGTCGGTCGTGGCTTTTTCCAAGACGGGTGAAAGAATGGTAGGTCAGGTTGCCAAGAGACAGGCTATTACCAACCCCGAGAGAACAATCAGCTCTATCAAGAGAGATATGGGCTCCGACCGCAAGGTCGATATCGACGGCAAGGGATACACTCCGCAGGAAATCTCCGCTATGATTCTGCAAAAGCTCAAGAGCGATGCGGAAGCTTATCTCGGCGAGAAGGTTTCCGAAGCGGTAATCACCGTTCCCGCATATTTCAACGATGCTCAGCGTCAGGC
>DCGT01000027.1:26594-39617 GCA_002315315.1 Faecalibacterium sp. UBA1771 | reverse complement strand
AATCCATATACACAAATGTATACGAAAGAGGAAAAAATTAGTAGGCTGAGTAACGATATTGCACCATATAGACATTTTGTGATGGCTGGCTCAATGAGTTCTTTTCATTATGCATTTGATGATAAATTTAAAATGATGGTGTTTCTGTATGTTGAACCTAATATTCGTGTACAACGTGTTCATGAAAGGGCAATAGAGCGATTTGGCGAAAGAGTACTTGAAGGTGGAGATATGTATGAAAGCCATATGAGATTTTTGGAAGACAATCGAAGTTATGAAGAAGATGGTTCACCAAATATGAGAGAACAGATAGAATGGATGAAAAATATGTCGTGTATAAAAATTGAATTGGATGGTGTTGCGGACCTTGAAAGTAACGCAGATATTATTGTAAACAATTGGAATGGGATAGTGAAATAAATTCCAGTTTGCACTCTCAATAGAATAATATGCAACCAATCTCGGTGAGAAATCATCGAGCTTATTTTTTGCGCTCATTGCGCCTGAAATTCAGGCGTGGTGGGCGCTTTTTTATTTCCGCAGAAAGAAGCTGAAAAAATAATTTGAAATTTTTCAAAAAAGTTTTCCCATTTCGGCCAAAAAAGTCAGCAAAGGATATTGAGAGGCAAAAAACCTCTCGAGCACCTTGACAACTGAATACACATTCATCAGATACGTTGCCTAAGTTGGGCGAAAGCCTCGAGCCGCACGAAGGTACGCCATGATTCACCTGCCGCTATTGGTATCAGCGGGACATAAGGTGAGGAGCGACACCGAAACTGTTTCCGAAATATCCGGTAGCTACGGATAAGGCCATGACAACTGTCATTTGATAAACGACGATTACTGCACCTATGATTTCGGTGACCTTAAATTCGATTTGATTTTTTCGGCGGCGACGATTCGGTGTGCAATCCCGACGAACTTATTGCGGCAAAAATGAGGTTTACGACAAATATTTCCATCACGAAACGTCATATACCTGCAAAATAAATAAGGCGAACGTCATCAATTATGGGTTTGAGCCGATTGAAGTATCCGATTTTGTATACGACGTCGATATGACCGCCGATGAATTTGTTGCCATAACAATGACCAACGCCGACCATCTCTCGCTTGCCGAGCCGGAGCGGACGATGTTCACCGAGGAGCTGCGCAATGCCGTAAACGCTTACGGCGGATTATGGAAACGCCACGACAGAGTTAATGTGGTCAAAACAAGGAAAAAATAAACCTATTCCCTAAATCAATACACACGGCTTTTCTCCTGCTGATTCCTTACCTTTGAGAACACCTGTGTTCCGCAATCTCGCAAAATATTATTTTATAAAAACAAAGACTGCCGATGCTTTATCGACAGTCTTTAATATTTTACATCAGTTCAAACACGAGCTTGGCGAAACGGGTCGGATTTTCGGGCTGAATACCCTCTACCAGCATTGCCTCGTCGTAGAGGATTTCGGCATATTCCTTCAGCTTGTCCTTATCATCGTCATACAGCTTTTTGAGCTTTTCAAAAACGGGGTGCTCTGCGTTTAACTCGAGGACGCGCTCGGCGGTGACCTTTTCGGAGCCGGGCATTGCGTTGAGCAGACGCTCCATCTCGAGCGAAATTGTCCCTTTTGTCGTTACGCAAACGGGGAAATCGGTCAAACGGTCGGACAGCGTTACATCAGTGACCTTACCCTCCAACGAATCCTTTATAAATCCGAACAGCTCCTCGTGGTCCTTGCGAAGCTCCTCGTCCTTTTTCTTTTCGTCATCGGTGCGCAGACCCAAATCATCACCGGAAATCGAACGGAACTGCTTTCCGTCGTACTCGTTAAGGGTGCGAGCGACAAATTCGTCAACATCATCGGTCATCATAAGTATGTCGTAGCCCTTGGCGCGAACAGCCTCACTCGACGGAGTTGACACGCGTCCAGCCTCACCTGCGGCATAATAGATATATTTCTGGTCCTCCGGCATAGCATCGCGATACTCTTTGAGGGTTATCATCTTGTCGCCTGCGGCAGAACGGAACATAAGCAGATCGAGCAATAGATCCTTATTCGCACCGAACTCGGAATATACTCCGTATTTTATCTGCAAGCCGAAAGCACTCCAGAACTTCTCGTACTTTTCGCGGTCATTGGCAAGCATATCGGCAAGCTCTTTTTTGATGCGTTTTTCAAGTGCACCGGCAATAACCTTGAGCTGTCTGTCCTGCTGCAGCATTTCGCGGGAGATGTTGAGCGACAAATCCTCGGAATCAACAAGACCCTTGATAAAGCTGAAGCAATCGGGGAGCAGGTCGGCGCAACGCTCCATAATCATTACGCCGCCGGTATAGAGTGCGAGTCCCTTCTCGTAATCCTTGGAATAGAAGTTGTACGGAGCACGCGACGGTATAAACATAAGGGCGGAATAGGTAGCCGTACCCTCGGTGCGCTGACTGATTACATCGAGCGGTTCATCATAGTCGAAGAAGCGGCTTTTATAGAACTCGTTGTAATCCTTATCCTCGACCTCTTTTTTATTCTTTTTCCAGATAGGCACCATACTGTTGAGCGTTGTGCTCTCGGTATAGCTCTCATATTCGTCCTCGGTACCCTCTTTGATTCTTCCCCGCTCCATATCCATAACGATGGGATAACGGATATAGTCGGAATACTTTTTGACAAGGCCGCTTATGCGGTAGCAGTCGAGATAATCGCTGTACTTGTCATCATCGGTATCGGGCTTAAGATAAAGAGTGATTGTCGTGCCGACACCGTCGCGCTCGCACGGCTCTACCGTGTATCCGTCAGCTCCGTTCGATTCCCAGCGGTTGGCTTGGTCGGCTCCGAATGCTCGGCTGTCAACGGTAATTCTGTCGGCAACCATAAAAGCAGAATAGAAGCCGACGCCGAACTGACCGATAATGTCGATATCCTTGCTGTCTACGGCGGCATTAAACTCGCGACTGCCGCTCTTGGCAATAACTCCGAGGTTGTTGTCCAGCTCCTCTTTGGTCATACCTATACCGTTGTCTTTGACCGTGAGTGTTCTCTTGTCGCGGTCAATTTCAATCTCGATTTTGAAATCACTTCGCTTCATATCTACCGAGCTGTCGGTCAGCGACTTGTAATATAATTTGTCAATAGCGTCGCTTGCATTGGAAATAAGCTCTCTGATAAAAATCTCGCGGTTGGTGTATATAGAGTTTATCATCAAATCAAGCAGACGCTTTGATTCTGCCTTAAACTGTTTCTTTGCCATATTATTTCCCTCCGAAAATATAGTTAGCACTCGCATTGAATGAGTGCTAACTATATTATAGCAAGCCGAAAAATAATTTCAAGAGCTAATTGAAAAAATGTTTGAAATTTGGTAATATAATGAAACAAATATATTCAAATTGCAAAAGACGCCCGACTGCGGCGCGGAAGGGAAAGACTATGGAATTGCATACCATTGAGAAGCTGTTTGACAATGTTTTTGTAATACATGAGGGCAGCGGAAAGTTCGTCTGCAACGCTTTTCTGGTACTCGGTCAAGGCAATATGTTACTCATAGACACAGGAATGGGTACCGGCAACATAAAAAGCTTTATTGAGAGCGTAACCGATTACCCCGGTGAGGTAGTGCTTACTCACGGTCATATCGACCACAGCGGCGGCGCGGGTCTTTTCAGCGAGGTGCATATATCCCCTGCCGATTTCTATCTTATGAAGAAAATGCAGAATCGTCCGAAGCTAATCCCAATGTGGGAGGGAGAGACCTTCGACCTCGGCTCGCACATTCTCGAGGTCATTTGGATGCCCGGTCACACGCCCGGTTCCTGCGTACTGCTTGACCGCAAAAACCGTCTGCTGTTTGCCGGTGATACGGTGTCCGAACAGGTATTTATGGGTGACGCCAACAGCGATTTTGACGCAATGCAGGCTTCGCTTGAAAAGCTCAGAAGCATTAGTGACGATTTTGACTTCGTAATCGCGTCTCACGCAAAAACGGTGCTGGAAAAAGACATCATCGACCGTCTTTCACGTGCAATAGACGCCACGCGCAGAGGATATGCCGACAAAGAAATGACAATAAGCGGCCCCGGTATGACGGCGTATATGTACGAAGGTGTACGGATACTCGTCTGAAATGATATAACAGTGTGCGGAATCGGTAAAATATCGATTCCGCTTTGTTTCGACATAATTATAACGGCGGAATACAATACACTATGGTATTAGGTTGAAGCAAGATGAATAAACCATGACTTTTATTTGTACCGTATGGTATAATAATTTAAAAAGAGGTCTGTGTCCTCTCTCGTTCTAATCGCAGACATAATTCACACCGTGCAAAAGCAAAGAACTGTTTCGGAAAGTGCTGACCAAGTGAAGAAAAGGAATAACAGAAACATTTTTAAAAAAATCCTCAAGGCTGTTTTTACGGTTATCGCCGTTATTGCGGTTGTCTCTGTTGCCGTTGCCGCACGAGTAACGTCGGCAGGCGGAGAGATGATAACCGATTTTGACGAAGCCTGCAACGGCGAATACGACTGTATCCTCGTTTTGGGGTGCAGCGTATGGGCAGACGGCAGTCCTTCGCCGATGCTTAGCGACCGTGTCGAAACTGCGGTGGCGCTGTACAAGCAGACCGGTGCAAAGCTGCTTATGAGCGGTGACCACGGAAGTGACGATTATAACGAGGTCGGAGCAATGAAGGCAAAGGCTATGGAGCTCGGCGCAGACGAGGATGACATATATCTCGACCACGCCGGCTTCTCGACCTATGACAGCATTGTGAGGGCAAAGAAAATATTCGGTGCAGAGAAAATTGCCATTGTAACGCAGTTTTATCATCTGCCGCGCGCGCTGTATATTGCCAAGCAAATCGGTATTACCGCTACAGGTATTCCCGCCGACCGACAGCAATACGCTTCCGCAATCCATCGTATTTTGAGAGAATTGCTCGCACAGAACAAGGATTTTATTATGTGCCTTATCGACGCTTCACCCGCCGTACTCGGAGAGGCGGTCGATATGTCTAAGAGCGGCAGACTAACCGAGGAACGGAATTATATTCGGGAATAATCCCGCCTTGAAAGCATCAGCAGGTCTTGTTTTACTTTTGTAAATATAATAAAACGACAGATGAAATAGATTTGTTTTAGACAGCAAAAAAAGCAAGGAGCTTACTCGGCAATACAGCCGAAGCACCTTGCTTTATTTACTTTATATATACGTCAATTTAAACGACGCCAAGCTGTATTATCTGTACTTATTTCGCTTTGAAAACCGATTTGCCCATACCGCATATCGGACAGGTCCAATCGTCGGGCAGCTCGTCGAACGGAATATCACCGGTGTATTCATATTTGCAGATATCGCAAACCATTATGCCGGAGGCGGCAGGTGCGGCGACCTCGGGAGAGGCGGGAGCGGCGGGTGCATCCTCAATATAGGTCGGAGCGGTCTTGGGACTCTTGCCTTTGATTACATTGTGATAATAGGCGTAGGTCATAGGCGTATCGTCACTGACTATCTCGGCATCCTCCAAAATTCCGAAAAAGACGGTGTGGGTGGAGGTCTCATAGCTGCCGGTCAGTGAAAAAACCATCCATGCACAGCAGTCGGCTACTACCGGTACATCGCAGTGGGTCTCGTGCTCAACACCCGAATACTTGTTGATATCGCGGGCAGAACGGAAGCCAAAGGTGCCTATAAGGTCGGCTGAGCTGTGCTCGCCCAAAACGGAGACAGAGAACTTGCCGGTCTTGCGGATGCAATCGTTGGTATAGTTGCCATGATTGATGCTGACAGCAATCGTAGCAGGCGATGAGGTAATCTGCATGGTACTGTTGGCGACACAGCCGGTGGGTCTTGTACCGTCCATAGCAGAAACGATATAGACGCCGTAAGAAAGCTTATTGAGTGCGTTTATGTTCATATTAATACTCCGTATCGTTAGTAATTTAATATTATTCCATTATCCGAAAAAAGTCAATCTTGATAGGTTTCTATCGTTATTTTCCTTATCTGAACCTTATCGACGGGACAATCGTTTTTATCTGTTTTGAGTGCATTGATTTTTTGCACGACATCCATTCCCTCATAAACCTGACCGAAAACGGTGTAACGGAAATCGAGGGTAGGTCTGCCGCCCAGCTCTATGTAAGCGTCGATGACCTTATCCGAAAAGCCGCCCTTTGCCCCCTGAGAACGCATATCGTCTATCAGCTCATCCGATACCTCACCGCCGGTTATTATGTAGAACTGACTGCCGTTACCGTCGGTCTGTGAGGTAGCAACGCCGAGCGCTCCGACATAGTGGTGAAGCTCATTGGTATATTCATTGGTAAAATTCGAGTTCCATATACTTTCTCCGCCGTTGCCCGCGCCGGTCGGGTCGCCCGACTGCACGAGAAAATCGGAAATAACACGATGGAACGTACAGCCGTCGTAATACCCCTCCTCAGCATGGGTCGAAAAGTTTTCGACGGCAAGCGGGGCATACTCGGGATATAACACCGCCTTGACAGTTCCGAGGTCGGTTTCGACAACCGCAATCATATCCCCCGACGACGGCGCTTGAAGCTGTATGCGTGTCTCGGATGTGTCGACGGATTCGGACGGGCTCTTGCACGAGCAAAGCATTGCCGCAAGCAGAACAACGAGCAATGCGGAAATAATTTTCTTCAAATTCTACACCTCATTTCCGAAAAGCGGGAATAATCGGGATATATTATGTATATATTATAGTATAAACCCTGCCCAACAGAAAAGGGTCAAACAAATTTTTCATAATAATTAAATTCATCATCCTTGCCGACAGCGGTATAGCCGAGCTTTTGATAAAACGAGTTAGTGCGTATATTCCACAGCGGAGTGTCAAGCTCCAGCTTTTTTATACCTTCAAAACGATGCTCTATTTCGTTCATCATAAACGTTCCCAAGCCGCGGTGGAACCGCTCCGGATCAATCCAAATTCTGCCGATATGCATCTTATCGGCATCGGCAAACAGCACGGCTCCCCCGACGATTAATTCGCCGTCGGTCAGCTTAAACAGATGCTCTTCGGTCTGCATTTCCCTGTGCCATTCGACGTTATCATAATCCGGAGGTCCGCCGGCTTCTCCGGACATTATTGCATCTGAATCAAACGCCGCTGTCGAAATGCGTGTCAGCTCGGCAACGTCGAAAGGCTCTGCAGGCAAAAATTGTATCATTTCCTCGCATCCTTTCTGCATCCTTAATAAAAATATAGTGAATAGTATCTCACGATTTAAACATATTGTCAAGCGCCGTTTTTTGTATGCTTTTGCTCAATACCCTTGACTTGACCGTCCTAAAGTTGTAGAATAAACACAATGAATCAAGGAGGCAGTGTTGATGGATAACGATAAGGAATTCAATCCGCAGGAGCCGGAAACCGATTTCTCCGCCGATTTAATTACATTGACCGATGAGGACGGAGTAAACCACGAATTTGAGCTTGTCGACACCCTCGAGCACAAGGGCAACAGTTATGTCGCGCTGATAGCAAGCTATGCAGACGACCCTGCCAAGGCTCTTGAAGGCGACGGAGATTTGGTAATAATGAAGGTTGTCAGCGAGGAATCGGAGGATGAAATCCTCGAAATTATCGAGGACGACGATGAATTCGATGAAATAAGCGATATTTTCCTCAACCGACTCGGTGACCTTTTCGACTTTGATTCCGATGAGGACGACGAAGAAGATTAAATTTCGGAGTACACCCTGCGTTGTACGACTTGTTGCGGTCTATTTTTAATCCAACATTTGTTTTAGAATTGGGAATCCGGCTCCGTCGGTGAATTGCAGACCTCCCCTTTAACGGGACGAAGGGAGCGTGAAGCCGAGGGCGGGTGTACCCACCGTTTTTCGCGACGGGTTCTAAAGCGGTCGCAGACGGCAATGTGGGGTTTATTCAAATAAAATATCCATTTAAAATGAATATTTATTAAAACCTGTGGGATAATAACCGCAGGTTTTTTGTTTTTTCGGTTTTCGACTGAAGCGGTAAAAGGAGGGTATAATGAAAAAATCAGGTACGTTCAGGCTTGTGCTTGCGGGAATTATCAGCGGTTTTCTCAACGGTCTGTTCGGCAGTGGTGGAGGCGTGGTGTCGGTTATGCTGCTGCGCGGTGTTATCGACGATGAAAACAAGGTTCACGCAACCTCAACCGCCGTTATTTTTATGATGAGCATCGTCAGCTTCACATTCTACGCCCTGCGCGGCAACGTTTCTTACGGCGAGGTGTGGGGATTTCTGCCTGCGGGAATCGTCGGAGCAATAATCGGTGCGCTGTTTCTCAAAAAAATAAGCTCCGATACGCTGAAGCGCATTTTCGGCGCATTGCTTGTTGTATCGGGTGCCGTAATGCTGTTCAGACAGAGGTAATTTATGAAAATTGTATTAATGTGTGCTGTAGGTCTTGCGGCGGCAATAGCGGCTTCAATGGGACTCGGCGGCGGTTTTATTATGCTGTTGTACTATGTCTTGTTCACCGACCTCAAACAAGTTAAGGCACAGGGTGCAAACCTGCTGTTTTTCCTGCCCGTCACGGCGGTGTCGATAATACTCCATATCAAAAACGGACTTATTGACAAAAAATCTGCGCTGATATGCGGACTTGTCGGCGCGTTGACTGCGGTAGGCGGCTGTCTTGTCGCGGAAGCGGTAGAGGGAGCTTTGCTGAGAAAAATATTTGCCGTCTTTATCATAATAGCTGGGCTCAAGGATCTTTTTGCCAAAAAACAAAATCAGCAAAATGTGCAATAATATACAATATTTCGCGAAAAATATTTACACAGGCAGATAATTATTTTATAATACAACATAATATATCTGCTCCTGTAACACGCGATGCAAATTCAAAAAAGACCGTCCCGTTTATACTTTTTCTTCCGACTTCGGGGCAGATTTCCGCCCGAAGTCGGCCGAGTATATTAATAAGACGACCGACGCCTACTCGATTAACCGCAAAAGGTACATATTATGAAGCAAAACCGCACAGGGTCATATCTTGCCGTTATCGGCTCAATGCTTATCTTCGGCTCTATCGGCATTTTCAGACGCTTTATCCCTCTTTCGTCGGCTATGCTGGCATTTATCAGAGGTATGCTCGGCTCATTATGCCTTGCCTTATACACCTTGCTTACCGGCAGACTTTCCAAACAAAAGACCGATCCGAAAACACTCGTTCTGCTCGTCGTGGTCGGTGCGGCAATAGGCTTTAACTGGATTTTTTTGTTTGAAGCTTACCGCTATACCACCGTTGCAACCGCAACACTTTGCTATTATATGGAACCTACGTTCGTAATTCTGCTTTCGCCGATTTTCCTCAAAGAAAAGCTGACGGTCAAAAAGCTGGTCTGTGTCGCCGTTTCCGTTGTCGGAATGTTGTTCGTTTCCGGCGTTGCCGACGGCGGCAAAATAGGAAATAACGACTTTAAGGGCGTCCTTCTCGGTCTCGGTGCGGCTGTTTTCTATGCCGCAATAGTAATTCTGAATAAGAAAATAACACTCGACGACGCTTACAAGCGCACAACCGTTCAGCTTTTTTCGGCGGCTGTCGCGATGATTCCCTATCTGATTCTTACCGAGCAGTCCGAAATGGCGGTATTGAATTTTTCGTCTATCGCAATGATTGTGATACTCGGAATACTGCATACCGGTGTTGCTTACGCTCTGTATTTTTACGGTATGAACGGTCTGCCGGCTCAGTCGGTTGCCGTTTTGAGCTACATCGACCCTGTTTCGGCGTTGATTTTGTCTGCACTGATTCTGCACGAGCATATGACGGTTTTAGGAACAATCGGCGCGGTGCTAATTATCGGTGCGGCACTGATAAGCGAGATGAAAATGCCGAAAAAGGCCGATACATAATAAAAATATACGGCAAGATTCCTGCCACGAACAAAACGTTCTACGGAAGGAATTTGCCGTATATTGTTTTCAGCTTGTAAAATCGTGCGGAATTAACGAATCACGCTCGTCCGCTTTCTGCCGTCGGTCTTTTATTTTTTGCTGTTTGCAAAATCGGTGATCAGCTGCTTGGCAAACTCGTATGTTCTCTGCAAGCTCGGGATATTAAGCCACTCGGTCGGCATATGCAGGTCACCGTAAAGAGGTCCGGTCGACACAATGTCAAGGTCAGGCAGTGTTCCCTTAAACAGACCGCATTCAAGACCCGCGTGGATTCCCTCGCACTTGGGCGCGTAGCCATAGACCTTTTCAAAGGCGGCGCACGCCATATCGCGCAGGGGACTGTTTTGTTCGTAGTTCCAGCCCGGGTAAACTCCCGAGGACTTGCAATCGGCTCCGAAAATATCGGCAACCGTTTCGACACGGCGCATAAGCTGTTTCTTTTCGAAGTCGGATGACGAACGTAGCGACAGATGAATAATCAAATTTCCGTCGACCATTCGGATAACGGCGACATTGGCGGAGGTTTCCACCAATTCCGTCATTCCGACCGTGCGTCGAATAACGCCGTTGGGCAACAGACGAAGTATACCGAGCATAGCTTCGGCATCGTCGCTTTTCAATACGCTCTCAAGCTCGCACCTTTCCCAATATATGTTCAAACCTTCATCGGTCGCACCGTATGAAGCGATGAGATTTTCCTTTATGGGATTAAGCACGGAGTCGACATCACCGTCAAATGCAAAATACGTCACGCAGTTGGACGGAATGACATTATCCTTGTCACCTGCGGTGGGAACGCCGATTTGACCGCCTGCCGACAAAATTCCGTCCGACAGAATACCGCTCATCAAAATGGCGTTTCCGCTCTGACGGTCAATAAGCTCACCGGAATGACCGCCGACAAGTCCTGTAACAACGAGCTTGTAGCCGATTTGTGAAGCGGCGGTGACGGTCACGGGGCGGGTGAGCGACATACGGCAGCCACCGGCGCAGGAAACGATAAACAAACCCTCGGGACCGGCGTCGAGATTGAGCAAACTGCGGGCAGTCAGGCGGGATTTATCCAAAGCGCCTGCACCGAAAAGCCCCGTTTCCTCCTGCACGGTAAAGACACATTCAAGAGCGGGGTGAACAAGCGTTTCATCGGTAAGCGCCGCAAGCATAATCGAAACGGCAACACCATCGTCGCCTCCGAGCGTAGTACCGTCGGCACGCAATATATCTCCGTCGATAATCGGCTTAACAGGGTCGGTCATAAAGTCGTGATTCACTCCTGCCGCCGCTTCACCGACCATATCAAGATGACCCTGAAGCATAAAGGCGGGGACATTCTCCAAGCCCTCACTTGCCGCCTTTTTGACAATGAGGTTGTTCATCTCGTCGCGATAAACATCACAGCCGGCATCGAGAGCAATTCGCTCGACAAAATCTGCGGCAGCTTTCTCGTTGCCCGATGTACGCGGTATATTCATAAGCTCGCGGAAATATTCATAAGGTGTTTTCATAATGTTCTCTCCATATAACTTTGAAATTCCATTCTTTATATAATTTTACCGCACACCGGTGTTTTATTCAAGAGCGACGGAGGCTTGCGGCATTAAATACCGTGTCCTTAATTTTGTAGCACTGTATTCGGCTCCGAAATTCCACTCAAAAAATTTGACTTAAAATTAATTATAATATATTATTGATTTACAATATTATTACCGCAAAACAGCCTCAAGTTATGCTTGACAACGGCGGCGGAGCTATGGTATAGTTAAGATACCTCTTTTGCAGGTTTATTTTTTTGCGCTCATTAGAGCGTTACTGCGTGAGGGAGGCTATCGAAATAAAGAAAGGTGCCGAAGAATGAGAGTGAAAATTGTATTGGCTTGCACCGAATGCAAGCAGCGCAACTACATGACCAACAAGAACAAGAAAAATACTCCCGACAGGCTCGAGCTGAACAAGTACTGCCCGTTCTGCAGAAAACGTACTGCTCACCGAGAGACAAAGTAAGTAAAGGCGGTTATTTGAATGGCTGAAAAAATCAAAACCGCTGCCGACAAAAAGGTGAAGAAGGAAAAGAAAAACGGCTTCTTCTCAAAGATCGGCAAGTATTTCCGTGACGTCAAGGGCGAATTCAAAAAGATCGTTTGGCCTTCCAAGAGTCAGATAGTCAACAACTGTGTCGTCGTTCTCGTTATGGTGCTTGTTTTGGGTGTCGTCGTGTGGGGACTCGACCTGCTGTTCGGTTTCCTGCGTGACCTCATCATCAACCTCTAAAGCGAAGGGATAGCAAAAATGGCTGAATCTGCAATGTGGTATGTAGTCCATACCTATTCGGGTTATGAGAACAAAGTAGCTACCAACCTCGAAAAGATGGTTGAGAACCGCCGGCTTCAGGATATGATTATGGAAATCAAAATCCCGACCGAGACGGTGGTAGAGGTCAAGGACAACAAGAGCAAAGAGGTTGAACGCAAGATTTTCCCGGGTTATGTATTGGTCAAAATGATAATGACCGATGAGACCTGGTATATCGTGCGCAACATCCGCGGCGTTACCGGCTTTGTCGGCACGGCGCAGAAACCCGTACCCCTGACTTCCGAAGAAATCGACGCTTTGGGCGTCGAGGTCAAGGAAATTCGCGTCAACTACGGCGTGGGAGACAACGTCCGCATTACAGACGGTCCTATTGCCGACTTTATCGGCGTTGTCGAAAAGCTCGATACCGACCACGGCAAGGTCACCGTAAAGGTGTCGATGTTCGGGCGTGAAACCTCCGCGGAGCTGGAGCTTTCGCAGGTTACACTGCTCGATGACTGATTTCTCCGTATAAACGTCCCAAAAGGACATTTATACCGGAATCCGTTCGGAATTGTATTTCGCGCGGATTTCGTATGAGATTGCTTTTGAAGCATCTGCCGCCGCACAAACGTGCCGCAATGCTTCAAAAAGTCAAACAAAAGCCTCGGCTGTTGTTTGACACAAGTAAAGAGGACGGGGTCGCCTCCGTCCGTGGGAGGAACGCAAATTTTATTTGAATACGTTCCGCCATTCACCACATTTTGAAAGGAAAACTTATTATGGCGCAAAGAGTCGAAGGTTATATTAAACTTCAGATTC
>DCGT01000027.1:26341-26496 GCA_002315315.1 Faecalibacterium sp. UBA1771 | reverse complement strand
CAAGGAGTTCAACGAGCGTACCAAAAACGACATCGGAATGATCATCCCGGTAGTCATCACCGTCTACGCCGACCACTCCTTCACATTCGTCACCAAGACCCCTCCCGCAGCCGTCCTTATCAAAAAGGAATGCAACATCGAGAGCGGTTCCGGTG
>DCGT01000027.1:19538-26222 GCA_002315315.1 Faecalibacterium sp. UBA1771 | reverse complement strand
TGAGCATGATCGCCGGTACAGCTCGCAGCATGGGCGTATCTGTCGAGGAGGCTGAATAATGAAGCACGGTAAGAAGTATATTGAGAGCGCCAAGCTCATCGACAGAAATAAGCTGTATGATTCTCTCGAGGCCCTTGAGGCTTGCTGCAATTCCGCCAAGGCGAAGTTCGATGAAACAGTTGAAATTCACCTGCGTCTGGGTGTTGACTCCCGTCACGCCGACCAGCAGGTTCGCGGCGCTGTCGTGCTGCCCAACGGCACCGGCAAGANNAGTCAGAGGCGCCGTTGTTCTGCCCAACGGAACCGGCCGCAATATCCGCGTAGCCGTTTTCGCCCGCGGAGCCAACGCCGAAGCCGCCACCGCCGCAGGTGCCGAAGTAGTCGGTGCCGAGGATCTGGCAGACAGAATCCAGAAGGAAAACTTCATGGATTTCGACGTAGTTATCGCTTCTCCGGATATGATGGGTGTTGTCGGTCGTCTGGGTCGTGTACTCGGACCGCGCGGACTTATGCCTAACCCGAAGGCCGGTACGGTTACTCCCGACGTTGCCAAGGCTGTCAACGATGCCAAGGCAGGTAAGATTGAGTATCGTCTCGACAAGAGCAACATCATCCACTGCATGATCGGCAAGGCTTCCTTCGGCGCCGATAAACTGCTTGTCAACTTTGAGACACTGCTTAACGCCGTTATCGCCGCCAAGCCCGCCGCTTCCAAGGGACAGTATATCCGTTCCTGCGTCGTTTCCACAACTATGGGCCCCGGCATCAAGGTCGCCACACAGCGCTATATGTCTGCCGCCGCCGCTCAGACACAGGAATAATTGTTGACTTTTACGGTCAACGGTATTATAATTAAATAGCTGTTTTATACCAAAGACAGCAGGTGCAAAAATGCATAAGGACATTATGTCCGCCTGCCGAGGATAAAGCTTCACAAGCTACGCTATGAAGTTATGCCCTTCCTCGACACGCTTGAGGAAGGGTTTTTTATTCTCACCAAAATAATTATGGAGGTGAATCAAATTGCCGAGTGAAAAAATCCTTGAAGGAAAGAAAAAGCAGGTTGAAGAAATTAAGGAATTGCTGACCGGTGCCGCTTCCGTTGTTCTCGTAGATTACAAGGGAATCGATGTCGCCAACGACACCAAGCTCCGTGCCGAGCTTCGTGAAGCCGGTGTTGAGTATCTGGTTCTTAAGAATTCCATTCTCAAGTTTGCTTTTGAAGCAGTCGGAATGGACGAGTTTGTTCCCCAGCTTCACGGCACAACAGCAATCGCGGTATCTAAGGAAGATCCTATCGCCGCCGCTAAGGTAGTTCAGAAGTATTCCGACAGCCTTAAAGAAGTTTTCAACGTCAAGATGGGTTATGTTGACGGAAAGTTCCTTTCTGTCGAAGAAGTCAAGAGCGTCGCTACACTGCCGTCTCGCGAGACACTCATCGCTATGGTCGCCGGCTCGTTCAACAGCATCATCGCGTCCTTCGCGAGAGCTATCAGCGAAGTCGCCAAAAAGCAAGAACAGGCTGCATAATTACAGTTACAATTATCGCAGTACAACAAAAATTATTACGGAGGATTATTTACAATGGCTGATATAGCTAAGATTATCGAAGAAGTAAAGAATATGACCGTCCTCGAGCTCAGCGAGCTCGTAAAGGCCATCGAAGAAGAGTTCGGCGTTTCTGCCGCCGCCGCCGCTGTTGCAGTAGCCGGTCCCGCCGCCGCTGCCGAAGCCGAGGTTGAAAAGGATTCTTATGACGTAGTTCTCGCCGAGGTCGGCCCGAACAAGATGAACGTCATCAAGGCCGTTAAGGACATCACCGGTCTGGGACTCAAGGAGTCCAAGGAACTGGTTGACGGCGCTCCGAAGAACGTCAAGGAAGGCGTTACCAGAGCTGAGGCCGAAGAAATTCAGAAGGTCCTTACCGAAGCCGGCGCTACCATCGAGCTCAAATAAGTTAAGTTCGAATAATGTAGCCTCCTCAAGCCGAAAGGCTTGGGGAGGCTTTTTTCAATATCAAATCGTTTTTTGCAGACATTGCTTTTGTAATCAGTTCACCGTTCTTTTCTCCGTAATCACGGTCGAAATGGATGTATCGTGGTCACCGTAAGGCACTTTTTTAAGCAGTGCGAAATCGGGGCAAATTGTTATTGATGTACCCTTAGTGCGCTTATAATGACGCATAAAATTGTCATAAACGCCGCTTCCGTGACCGAGGCGATGATGCTTTTCATCACACGCAATGCAGGGAATTATTGCTAAATCAATATCCGACGAATGAAGCTCAGAACAGCCCGAGTCAGGTTCCAATATGCCGTGTCTGCCCTCGCGTAGCTGGTCAAGCGACTCGATTATTCTCATCGACATCAAATTGTGATTATCGGTCATAGGCACGCAGAGCGTCTTGCCGCTTTCAATTACATTTTCGAGAATCGCACGGGTATCCACCTCGCGCCTTGTTCCCACAAAGCAAAATACCGTTTTTGCGTTTTTATATAAATCGGTCGAAATAACCTTGTTGCAAATTACCGAGCTTATCTCCCCTCGGTTAAATTCGTCGGAGCTGTATTTGGACGATATTTCCTTGCGAACGGCTTTTTTGCGCTGATAAAGCGTTCCGTTGTGATAAATAAGACTGCCGAAAATTCTGCCCATAGATATAATAAGTATCGACTGCACCGGCACGGTAATGGCGCACTGAACGATTCTTGCGCTCCATACAGCCGCCGCGGCTCTGCCGAAATATGCAACGAGCCACAGCACATCAATACCCAGCGTAACAAAAACCGCAGACAAAACGGAAACGACAACGGGACGCCAAACCGATTTGTCGTGACGATATAAAAATACTCCGAGTAATAATCCCTTAATGATTGCCGACAGCGTAAAGCCGAAGAAATATGCTCCCGTCGGGAACATAAGCGCACCGATTACATCGGCTATTCCCCATGCCGCGCCCGACCACAGAGGACCGTACATCATCGCAATAAGGGCAATCGGGAGGTAGTAGAAGCCTATCTTGGATATTGGGGTCTGAATGGAGAGTATGCGCGAGAGTACAATTGACAGCGCAATCATAAAGGAAGTAACTACTATACGTTTTGTATTAAAATCTTTCATTCTTTACCTCCGGATTTTAAATTACAGTCTGCCGAAATGCTGACGGATTTCCGCCACCATATAAAGTGAGCCTGCTGCCATACCCATTTCGCCGTCTTTGATTCTGTTCATAACCATGTCCACACCGTCGGACGGAGATTTCGCGAAGGCCACATCATCAAAACCGTGCTCCCTGATATATTTCGCAAGCTCGGCGCTGTCAAGCGCTCTCGGATTGTCGGGGGTGACAACGGTAAATGATGCGGCAAGCGGAAGAGCCATTTCGATTATCGGCTGCCAATCCTTATTCGACAGCACACCTATGAGGAAATTGACCCTGCGGTCGGGAAAATGCCGGCGAAGTGCGGCGACCGCCGAGGCAAAGCCGTGAGGATTATGCGCACCGTCAACAACGAAAATCGGATTTTCCGACAGCACCTCAAATCGTCCCGGCCATGTGGTTTCGGCAATTCCCTTTTTGAGCGCATAATCCGAAATTTCAAATCCTCTGCCGCGCAGTGCGGTCAAAGCATCTATGGCAAGCGCGGCGTTATGAAGCTGATGCTCACCGAGCAGTGACAGCGTGTACCTCTCACCACGATATTCAAAGTGCTGTTTTGTTCCGTCAACACCGAGGTCAATAAGTGACGCGGAATCGGTTACCGTCATCTCGGCGCCCCGCTCGGCACAGACTGCGGCGAAAACATCCTTTACGCTCTGCTGCTGGTCATAGACTACTACTCTGGCTTTCGGCTTAATAATGCCGGCTTTTTCGGCGGCAATAAGCTCTACCGTTTCGCCGAGAATCTGGGTATGGTCAAGATCGATAGCGGTGATGGCGGCGACATCGGGCGTTTTAATGACATTGGTGGCATCGAGTCTGCCGCCGAGACCGACCTCAAGAACGACGATATCGCACTCGTTACGGGCAAAAAATTCAAAAGCTATCGCCGCAACCATCTCGAATTCCGAGGGCATCTGTTCCATTTTATCGGCGAAGCTCTTAACATACTCTGTAACCTCGCACAGCTCATCATCCGAAATCGGGACATTGTTTATCTGCATACGCTCGTTAAACACCCTGATATAAGGTGATACGAAAAATCCGGTCTTGTAACCGGCATTTTTAAGCACCTCGGCGCAGTAGGCGGCGGTCGAACCCTTACCGTTCGTTCCGGCAATGTGTATATACCTGAGCCTATCTTGCGGATTGCCCATCATTTCGAGTAGCTCCTCTATACGGGACAGGCCAATCTTTACGCCTTTCCAATATACACTGTGAATATATTCGACTGCTTCCTTATACGTCATTTTAATCTCCTTTCGGCGGCACGCGCCGTATGAAGTGCAAGCACGGACGATGTGATTCTGCCGATACCGTTGGGAACCGGCGTTACACCCGCGGCATCCGCAAGAACATCGGCGTAATCGACGTCACCGCACAGCTCACCGTTTTTCTCATTTATTCCAACATCAAAAATGTATGCACCTTTTTTGATATAGCTTCTGTCTATCAGATTAGCATTACCGGTTGCCGCAACAAGAATATCGGCACTGCGGCAAAGCGACGGCAGATCTACGGTCTCGTAATGAGCAAGAGTTACTGTCGCACCGCGTTTAAGCATCAGCATTGCGACAGGGCGTCCGATTACAAGACTGCTCCCTGCCACCACCGCATTTTTGCCCGAAATATCGCCGCAATAGGTATCGACCGCGTCTATCACGGCTTCGGCGGTACACGGCAAAAATCCTTCGTCCGCAAGCCGAAAAACCGATGCAAGTGACACATCACAGGCTCCGTCAACATCTTTTTCGGGCGGAATAAGCGCGCAGGCGGCGGCTGTGTCGAGCGGCGGCGGCAGTGGGCGCATTAGCAGAATACCGTCTGCCGATTCGTCGGCGGACTTTTCTTTTATCACCCCGTGAAGCTCTCCATCGGTGACTCCGGACGGCAGAACAACACATTCTACCGACATATTCAGCTTGCTCAGCTTTTTCACGGCGGCATTACGATACGCTTCATCATCGGGCTTGCCGTCTATCATAATAATGCACAGCTTGGGGACGATTCCTCTCTGCGACAGCGCCGCGACCTTTCCCGATGTAACGGCGTCGACCTCGCGAGCAACGGCGGAACAGCTAAGTCGTCTGCCCATTTATCTCCCACCCCTTATACGATTCATAACCGCAAAGCACACGTCATCGGCACGAGGCATAAATTCATCGAGCCACGCATCCGCCTCACGCTCAAACCGTTCGGCAAGACTTCGGCGGCTCATACTCTTTGTATTGATGTAGATATTGAATGCAGCACCCTCCAGCGCACCGCGGCACAGGGCTGCGGCAACACCGGCATCGCTGACGCAGTTGTCAGGCGCGATAACGGCGTAACGCTCGAGCAGTTCGATAATGTGGCAGCAGCATTCCATTATATGAAGCGGGACACGGCAGGCATCGGCAAGAGACTCCTCAAAACGGTCACCGCGCATTTCGACCGGAAAGGAAAAATACGGTTTAAGACGGTTAAATGCTTCACCGTCGGCATCTGCAAGCGAAATAGCCTTACGGCAGAGCAAATCGCCCTTTTCCACAAGCCGTATAACCTCATCGTCCTTTGAACGGGCGAGGCGCAGACGCCCTGTCATAGAACCGAGCGCGGCGCTCAAAGCACAGCATATAGCTGCCGCACCGCCGCCGCCGGGAACCGACGAACTTGATGCAAGCTGTGTACAAAATTCGTCGATACTGTTCTGTCCGAAGCCCATATTCGACACCGTCCCTAACTTGAATAATCAAAGATTAGTGTACTATTTTTTGAAATAAAAATCAATAAAAAGGTAAAGTGCGGCATACGCTCCGAGCCGATAATGACGCTCGTAATCCTCCGTCACATCCACATACGCCCTGCGTCATTCCGAAAGCGGTCTTTTCTCCTGTTAGTCATCCTGCTCCGACAGATACATCGGTTATCGCAAGGTACTCAATATTTATTTCTTTACCTTACCGTTTTAATCTCTCAAAACCCCGCATTTTGTAATCAAAATTTTATTATCATACCTTGCAATTTGTGGTATCATTATTATGTATTATTATGTGTCGGCGTATTGTCGACTAACCTTTTATTGGAAAGACGTATTAAAATGCTCGATAAAATTCTCGCTTTTATACCCGACCCCGAACCGTTTGCAAACGAGCTTGCCGAATTTGTAGGCGAGCACGGCGGCTTTTTTGCCGTAACGCTCACGGTGGCGCGGCTTATAACCTGCGTTCTGGCGGTATTGATTGTAACTCGCATCGCAATCTCGCTTTTCAAAGGCTCAATCGAACCTGAAACATGGGGTCGGCTTGATTTTGACAACGGCACGAGCATCCCGCTCAACCATTTTGAAAACCTTATAGGTCGTTCCCGTTCCTGCGACATCTGCATCGATTCGCCTGCGGTTTCCCGCTCACACGCGGTGCTGATTTTCGACGAGCATAAGAGTTTTCGCGCCTATAATTTGTCGCGCAACAACACGACGGTGAACGGTGAACCGATGAACGGCAGTGCCGAATGCAGCTTCGGCGACATTCTCGGCTTCGGTG
>DCGT01000027.1:0-19515 GCA_002315315.1 Faecalibacterium sp. UBA1771 | reverse complement strand
CCCGCCGAGTCAGTCGGAGCTTGATAGCCTGAGCAACCGCGAGTACAAGGTCAGCAGCGTACACCCGTCGCTGACCAATTACCTGATAACTCTGTTTTCACTCACACTTATGCTGGAGCTTGTCTTCAACCGTCCCGACAGCTTCACATGGCGCGTCCCGATTTGTTTTTTGTTATTTCTCGGCATTATGTGGCTGTATTTCATCGTATTCAGAATTTGCCGCAAGCGCGGATTTGAGATCGACCAGGCGGCATTCTTTATGGCGTCAATCGGTCTTGCCGTCACGGTGTCGTCTGAGCCCTACGGCATTGTAAATCAATTTCTGGCAATCGTTGTAGGAATGGCGATGTATTTCGTGCTCGGCTGGTGGCTTCGCGACCTCGACCGTGCGGTATCGCTGCGCTGGCCGCTTGCCGCGTGTACCGTTTTTCTTTTGGTGCTTCCGATAGTTTACGGCAAAATTGTAAACGGTGCAAAAAACTGGATTTATATCGGAGGACTGTCGATTCAGCCGAGTGAGCTTGCAAAGGTCGCGTTCATATATGCCGGCACGGCAACGCTTGACCGACTTTTCGCAAGGCGAAACCTCATTCTTTTTATTGCGCTTGCCGCTGTCTGTGCCGGACTGCTCGCATATATGAGCGATTTCGGCGCGGCGCTGATATTCTTTGCGGCGTTTCTCGTCATAGCCTTCATCCGCTCCGGTGACATTGCAACCATAGCGCTCGCGGTGTCGTCTGCTACCTTTGCCGGTATTATAGCCATCAAATTCAAGCCGTATATTGCCGCGAGATTTTCGGCTTGGGGTCACGCATGGCAGTTCGCTCACGATGCCGGCTATCAGCAGACAAGAACAATGTCTGCCGCGGCGAGCGGCGGTCTGCTCGGCTTGGGCGCGGGCAACGGCTGGCTCAAATATATCTCCGCCGCCGACACCGACCTCGTTTTCGGCGTGGTCTGCGAAGAGCTGGGTCTGATTGTAGCACTCAGCGCCATAGCCTGTATCATAATTCTGACCGTCTTCGCCATTCGTTCGGCGAGGAACGGACGTTCAACCTTTTATACCATTGCCTCCGTTGCGACTATGTCTATGTTCTGCTTTCAGATTATTCTCAACGTTTTCGGCAGTATCGACCTTCTTCCGTTGACCGGCGTTACCTTCCCGTTCATCTCCAACGGCGGTTCGAGCCTTATGTCCGCTTTTGCAATGCTTGCATTCGTAAAAGCGGCAGACGTTCGCCGCAACTCCGGCTTTGCGCTCCGACCCGCTTCCGTTATTGCGCGGCACGAGCTGGAAAGGAGCGGCAAATGAGAAAGACTGCTTCAAGAGCACTCGCCGCGCTGTTCCTCGTCGCGGTAATATGTATCGGACTGTTTGTTTATATAATCCGGCTTGCCCGCGACGGCGACGAATGGACCTCGTTCCCCGTCAACAGCCACGCATACCGCTCAGGTGTGCTGGTAAAGGGTACAATCACCGACCGAAATGAAGAAATAATCTCGGCGGTTGATGAGGACGGTCAGCGGGTTTTTTCCGACTCGGAATCCGCTCGCCGCGGACTGCTTCATATTGTCGGTGACCGTGAGGGCAACATCGGAACCGGAATATTGAACCTTTACTCTAAACAGCTTATGGGCTACGATTTTATCAACGGCACCTATTCCCTGCGCGGAAACGGGAATACCGTACATCTGACCGTAGACACCGAGCTGTCGGCATACGCCTATGAGCAGATAAAATACCGAAAGGGCGCGGTTGCGGTATACAATTATAAAACCGGCGAATTGCTGTGTCTTGTCAGCACACCGGGCTTTGACCCCGACAATGTGCCGGTTATTGAGGACGGTGATGAGCGCTATGACGGTGCTTATATGAACCGCTGTCTGTCGTCCGCGTTTACTCCCGGCTCGATTTTCAAGATAGTAACCGCCGCCGCCGCAATCGAAACGGTGGACGGAATAGAGAATATGACCTTTGAATGTGACGGCTCATGCGAAATAGACGGCGAAACGATAACCTGCTCCGGATATCACGGCACTGTCGGCTTCTATGATGCGCTTGCGCAGTCCTGCAACTGCGCTTTTGCCGAGATTTCACAGCTCGTCGGAGCAAACACACTCGCAAAATATGCCGAAAAATACGGTCTTACCGAAAGTCACAGTATAAGCGGAATAACCACTGCGGCGGGAAGCTTCACAAAGGCTCCCGACGGCTCGACTGACCTGTCGTGGTCGGGCATAGGTCAGTATGACGACCTTGTAAACCCTGTAGCCGCTATGCGGCTTATGGGTGCAATAGCCTCCGGCGGCATCGTGCGCGAGCCGTATCTTGTCGACAGAATAACAACCTCGGGCGGTTTGCCCACTGCTTTGGTCGGCAAGGGCGGCAGCAGTCGCATTATGACAAAGGAAACTGCCGACAAATTAAAGGATATGCTGAGCTATAACTACACCTCCAACTACTGCTACACCCTCGGATATATCGACGGTATGTGTGCAAAATCCGGCACGGCGGAGGTCGGAGAGGGTGAAGAGCCTCATTCGTGGTATGTGGGATTTATCGACGACCCCGAATGTCCGCTCGCCTTTGCGGTGATAGTGGAAAACGGCGGATGGGGTCTGACCACCTCCGGCACGATTGCCGCAAACGTCATTGCCAAAGCCCGTGAGTCGGGCTGTTGCTCGTGACGAAACACACGGTGCGGCGGAGCACAATTTTACAAGTCATCGGGACTTAAGAATTATGCGGTATTGCCGAATTTTCAACAATTTTGCTTTGTCACTTGAAACATCGTCTGAGCGAGTTTATTATTAATTAGTGGGATTAAATGTGCGTATAGAGGGAACGGTATTATGGTAAAAACGGGTTTTGACAACGAAAAATATATAGAAATGCAGTCGGAGAGAATTTCCGAACGCATCAACGAATTCGGCGGCAAGCTGTATCTGGAGTTCGGCGGCAAGCTGTTCGATGATTATCACGCTTCACGTGTTCTGCCCGGCTTCGAGCCTGACAGCAAGGTGAAGATGCTGATGACATTGCGCGACAAGGCGGAAATCGTCATTGCCATAAACGCCTTTGATATCGAGAAAAACAAGGTCAGAGGCGACCTCGGAATAACCTACGATCTGGATGTTCTGCGCCTTATCGACGCTTTCAGAGGAATAGGGCTTTATGTCGGCAGTGTCGTTATGACACAGTACAGCGCACAGCCCGCCGCTGAGGCTTTTCAGCGCCGTCTTGAGTCGCTTGGCGTAAAGGTTTACCGCCATTACTCGATAAAGGGGTATCCGTCCAATGTCGACTATATCTGCTCCGATGACGGCTTCGGCAAAAACGAATATATCGAAACAACCCGTTCTCTGGTCGTCGTTACCGCTCCCGGTCCCGGCAGCGGCAAGATGGCAACCTGTCTGTCTCAGCTCTACCACGAGCATAAAAGAGGTCTGAAGGCGGGCTATGCGAAATATGAAACCTTCCCTATTTGGAATCTCCCGCTCAAGCACCCCGTAAATCTCGCATACGAAGCGGCAACCGCCGATTTGGACGATGTCAATATGATTGACCCGTTCCACCTCGAGGCATACGGCAAAACCTCGGTCAACTACAACCGAGACGTCGAAATATTCCCCGTTCTAAATGAAATAATGAACGAAATTCTCGGTCATTCGCCATACAAGTCCCCGACCGATATGGGCGTAAATATGGCGGGCTTTGCGATTTTCGATAATGACGCGGTCGAGGAAGCCGCAAAATGTGAAATCATCCGCCGTTACTACGCCGCGCTGTGCAATCTGCGCAAGGGCGTCGGCAGTGAAAATGAGGTAAACAAGATAGAGCTGCTTATGAAGCAGGCGGGAACCGATATCGAGAATCGACCCGTAATCAAGGCGGCACTTGACAAGGAAGCGGCTACCGACGGACCTGCCTGCGCCATCGAGCTACCGAGCGGAAAGCTTATCAGCGGCAAAACCTCCGAGCTTATGGGCGCGGCGTCGGCAATGCTGATAAACTCTCTCAAGGAGCTGGGCGGCATACCCGACGATATGCACATTATTTCGCCGCTCATCATCGAGCCGGTGCAGGATTTAAAGGTGCATCATCTCGGCGGTCACAACCCGCGTCTGCACGTCGACGAAATGCTCGTTGCACTGTCGATATGCGCCGCCACCAGTCCGGTTGCCGAGCTGTCAATGCAGCAGCTCGAAAAGCTTCGCGGCTGTGAAGCTCACGCAACCGTAATCCTGTCGCAGGTTGATGTCGACGTTTTCCGCAAGCTCGGCGTAAACCTCACCTGCGAGCCGAAATATCAAACAAAAAAGCTGTATCACAGCTGAGTCAATATATTTTTAAATATTAATAAAAGTGTCATTCCGTCAACTCGGAAAATATTTAACCGTCAATGTTGTCCTGACAGAATTTTAGGGATAATCGGCAATATTCTCTGTCTTGTTGGGAATGACATTTTTCAAAGATGTGATTTCATATATTTCAAAACCGTTTATAAATGCTTTTTCCTTCTACAAGTACCGCATTTGCAATTTCGGTGAAATTATGTAATAATAGACTATATTAATTTTAGGAGATGATAGGCAGTTATGCCGGACGACAGTATTCCCCGAAGTATCGCACTTATAGCTTTAATTCTGTCCGCGGGTTTTTTTGCAGCCTGCGAGACGGCTTTTTCCTATTGCAATAAAATCAGAATTAAGATGTTGGCAGATGACGGCGACAAAAAGGCTCAGCGCGTCATCGCAATAGTCGACAGCTTCGACCGCGCACTCGTAACCCTTTTGGTAGGTACCAATGTTGTGCACGTCGCCGCATCGACCGTTGCGACGGTGCTCGCAATCAGGCTTTTCGGCAGCTCGGGAACACTTATCTCGACAGTCGCTATGACTCTGCTTGTATTTTTGTTCAGCGAAATGCTGCCCAAGAGTATAGCCCGTGCCAATGCGGACGATACCGCTATGCTCTTTTCGCTGCCGCTTAAAATCCTAATGTTGCTTCTTCTGCCGGTCGAATATTTCTTTATCGGCATCGGCAACGCCATCAAAAAGCTTTTCGGTGCAAAGGACGCCCCGACTATGACCGAGGACGAATTTGCAAGCATGATAACCGAGGTCGAGCAGGAGGGCGTCATCGACCACGAGGAAAGCGAAATAATACGCTCCGCCATCGAGTTCGGCGATCTCACGGCAAAGGACGTTATGATTCCCATTGACAGGGTCATAGCCGTCGACCGTTCACGCAGCCGCAGGGAAATCCGCGAGCTTGTCACCGAGGAAAAATATTCACGCTTCCCCGTCTACGACCGCGACATCAACCGAATCATCGGTGTTTTGCAGGCAAGGGATTATCTTTTCGATGTCATTCACGGCAAGGTCAAGCCCGTGTCACAATACCTCACCCGCACCTACTATGTGAATCCGAATCAAAAGCTCGGAACGATTTTTGAAGAAATGGGTCGACTGCGCACCCACATGGCAATTGTGGGCGACGATGAAAAACGCACCCTCGGCATAGTCACTATGGAGGATATACTTGAAGAAATTGTCGGTGAAATATACGACGAGCACGATTCAAGACCCGAGAAGGGAGCGGCACAATGAGCATTTACATATTCATACCTGCCGTGATTGTGCTTGTGTCGCTGTCCGGCTTCTTTTCGGCAAGTGAAATTGCATTTGCCGAGGCAAGCCGCATACGCATCAAAAATCAAGCCGACTGCGGTTCTCCAAGGGCAAAAACCGCACTTTTCATAGTCGACAGCTTTACCGAAGCGCTGTCATCCATATTGGTAGGCAACAACCTCGTGAACATCGCCGCATCTTCAATAACGGCGGCATTTGCAATCGAACGCTGGGGCGAAGCTTCACAGACTCTCGCCGCACTCGGAATAACTGTTGTAATACTGATTTTCGGTGAAATTATACCTAAAATACTGTCGGCGGAATATGCCGACGGCGCTGTGCTGATATTTGCGCGCCCGCTCAGGCTTGCGATGAAAATTTTTTCGCCCGTTGCATCGGTCGTAACTCGGCTTGTAGATGCACTTTCACCGCTCTGGACTCCTGAGGATACCGAGCCGACCGCTACCCCCGAGGAGCTGGTCGAGCTGGTCGACACCATCGAGGACGAGGGCGTTTTCACCGAGCAGGAGAGCGAGCTTATACGATCGGCAATCGAATTTACCGATGAAACCGCGCACGAGATAATGACCCCACGTGTCGATGTTGCCGCCTTTGACATAGACGACGGACTCGACAAGCTACTCGCCGATGAGGACTTAATGAGCTATTCCCGAATACCCGTTTTTCGCGACACGATCGACAATATTATCGGCGTGCTTCCCGTCAAAACACTCGTCAAAGCACTTGCCGCCGGCAGAGAAATCGACCTTGAAGCGATGCTTCTCCCGCCGGTGTATGTGCATATGACGAGAATGATATCATCGGTGCTTCACGAGCTGCGCCGCTCCGAAACACAGCTCGCAGTTGTAGCAGACGAATTCGGCGGAATGATGGGCATAGTGACAATGGAGGATATTCTTGAAGAAATCGTCGGTGAAATTTACGATGAAACCGATGAAATAGAGGTCGACGTCACCAAGGTCGCCGAGGACAGCTTTGAGGTAGACGGCGGTTTGAACATCGACGATATGTTCGATGAAATCGACTACCGACCCAAGGACTTTGAGAGCGAATACACCACCGTCGGCGGCTGGACAACCGAAATGCTCGACCGCTTCCCGCAGGCAGGCGATTCCTTTACCTTTGAAAAGCTTACCGTAGAGGTTGTCAAGGCACAGTCTATGCGCGTCGAGCTGGTCCGTGTCACCGTAGACCGTTCTGACGACGAAAATGATGACGAAGAGTAATCTTATTATATTAATATACTGATTGTATATATTTGTGCTATTTTATCATATAAAACCTCCGTTTGACAGCATCCGAGCTGTTAAACGGAGGTTTTTACTTTGTTTTTGTTTTTATTCTTCAAGGCATCGCCCAATCACCCTTGCCGCCGTCATAGCCGTTTCCACCGACTTGCCGTTCATCTCCTTTGAACCGCCTGCCAGCCCCACAAATCCAAGCACTTCGCCATGCGTTCTGATAGGGAACATGTACGCAAGACTCGTTGAAAATCCCTTAAACGGTGCATTCATTTTTCTCTCAGTGAAACGGAATACCCGACATTTTTCGGCACAATCCACACCTCGAAATGCAGATGCTGACCTGTTGTCTGAGTACCCGTGTTTCCCTGGATACCGATTCTTTCACCCGTCTGCAGGTATCTTCCCTTCACGACACTGCGCTTGGCAAGGTGAAAATATCTCGTGATTACATCGTAACGGTCGGAGAATTCTCCTCTCAACACGACGTAATTTCCGCCTCCGCTGTCATATCCCGACAACAGCACCGTACCTCCGTGAGCGGCGATAACCTCGGGGTCGGAATAGCAGGCGGCAATATCTATTATCAACATTCTTATACCCGGATATGCAAGTCCCATCAGCATTGCCTTGTGCCGCACCGCCCACGATTTGCCGCCGCCCCTTGCTCCGCCGTAAGCGGTAAAGCGGGTTCGCGAGAGGAAAAATTCCCTCTGCCGTTCATTCGGACAATCAATAAGCTTACTTTGCATATTCTCCCGCCTCGTTCTTGAACACCACCTCTACTCTGCTCCCGCCGGTATCAGCACTGAACACCTGCTTACCGAGCAGTCTCGTAAGCACCTCGGTCGCGGCGTCATATCTCAGCTTGGCGGGCAGCTCATCGTCGTCGATAACCTGCTTCAAATACTTAGCCGCCTTGGGAGCGGCAGTCCACAGCGTCCTCATCACTCTGTCCTCGTAGTCGACAGCCAAACAATCACCCCCTTTCCGCATAGTAATATTTCGCGCTTATGTTCCGCTTCACTTCCTCGGGCAATCCGTTTATTCTCTTCCTTGCGGTCTTTCGCTCGTTGTTGAACTGCGTGTATGACTTTTTGAATGCACATCCCGCACACCTTTTTTCGTAGAGAATCGAGCATTCCCTGCCTTTGTCGGCAAAACATTTCATATTGTTCCTCCGTTCGTTATTTACTGTCCGATTTTTATAACAGTTGACATGATAAAATTTATTCATCAAACATCCGCCACCACTCAAATCCGAATACACGGGCAATCTCCTTAGCGAGTTTTACGCTCGGCTGCCGAAGTCGGACCTCTATCTGCGAGTAATAAGGCTGTGTCACGCTTATTATCTCTGCAACCTCCTTCTGCGACAGTCCGGCGTCCTCTCTTATAGTTTTAAGCTCTATCATGTTCAATTTTCTCCATTTCAATAGTTCTTAGCTATAATATTATCATTAAAAATCAGCTTGTCAATAGTTAATTGCTAAAATTTCTCTTGACTTTATTTACTGACAGCTATATAATGAAGATGTAAGAAAATCAACCTACTGACAAGGAGTATTATTTTGAACAAGATTAAAGAAACCCGTATGAGAATAAAGATGAGCCAAAAAGACCTGGCGAAGGCAATGGGAGTATCACAGCCCACGGTAAGCGATTGGGAATCCGGTCGCAAAGTTCCCTCCGGCAAAAACGCCGTCAAGCTGTCACAGATATTCGGCGAGAGCTTAGACTATCTCATATACGGTACCGATGTAGAACCCGTCGTTCACGATGAGGATATCAAGTACGCGCTGTTCGGTGTCCGCACCGTAGACGACGACCTTTTGGAGGAGGTCAAGAGATTTGCAGAATATATCAAGAAAAAAAGAGACGAACAAGCTAAATGAGCTGTATGAACACGCGTCGAGAGACGGTGTAAAAATATACAACTACCCGTTTCGTACCATAAAAGCCGTCTCGATAGTAGACGACAACGGCGGCTATGCGGTCGGTATCGACACCAGCCAATGCGAAAACGAATCGCAGGAGGCTGAGATTCTCGCACACGAGCTCGGTCACTGCGAAACAGGCTCTTTTTACAATCCTTACAGTCCGTTTGATTTGCGCGAGAAGCACGAGCGTAAGGCAGACGACTGGGCAATCAACGAGCTTGTACCAAAGGAAAAGATAGAAACACAGATTTTGAGAGGTGTTACCTCTATTTTTGAGCTTGCGGAGGCTCTCTCGGTCAGCGAATCGTTTATGAAGAAAATTTACCGATACTATTACTGCGAGGATTAACGTTCGCAAAAAATATTTGTATACATAAAAAGGCGAGTTTAAAAACTCGCCTTTTTTCATTATATATGCGCCGATTTCCGTCTCGACGCTTCGTAAAAACGAATAAATATTTATCAAATAAAACTGAAAAAGATATTTTTTTGTTCTTAAAGTTATGTTATACTAAAGATAATTATATTAAGATAAAAGACCCGTTAATTCGCCGATTTGCTTATAACAAATTATTTTACATTGTCTTAAATATGAGTTCACATTTTCATTATATAAATATATCCGGAGGACTTTATGGAATCGTTCAGACCCAACAAAAACATTCGTGAAGACCAATCCCGATGGTTTTACCGCTTTATTCAAATTCTTGCAGAAAAGGGGCTCAACGTAAACGACCCCGTTCAAAGCGCACTTGTCAGAGGATATACGCTGTACGAGTTCGGAGACGATAACAGCATCGAGGACAGCCTTTATATTGAGAACGGCAAGATATCCGGATATAACGCAAACTCCGATATTTCACACGGCGAGAGCATACGAGTATTCAAAACCTTTACCCCGCTCGCCAAGCTGAGCGAAGAAGCAGTCGACCGTCTTATCAACCTCGCCGATACGGGTCATTTATATTTCAACGACCGTACCATGTCGGACAGCGGCAAATACTTCATCTATAACACCGATGACGGTATGCCCGCCATCACTCCGTGTGCCGATGAAATTTTCGGCTACACTCCATCGAATGCCGTTCCCGATGCCGATATCGCGGAATTCATATTCAACGAAGTAACCTCTCAAATTCGCTCCGCTCACGACGATGAGGGCAAGGCAGAGGCAATGGGTCTGAATGCGGACAATTACAGCGCATATACTCATTTTCACAATGTTCTTTTAAAGGACTATTTCGATAATCCGCATTATTATACCGACAACAGAATTTCCTCCGAGCGCCGTCAGATACTTATGGGCGAGGCGGCAATTCTTTACAGTGCCTTCGGTTACGATACCTACCCCGTCGACTGCATATATCACGAGGACGAAACCGACCTGAACAACCTGTTGCGCAAGAAAATCGGCGGCAATTTCAACCTGCAAAACGAGGTAACCGCCGGCAATGTCCGCAAATCCGATTTTTCGTTCTTCGACATTACCGACAATCCCATTCTCGACTCGGTGTCGGTCGCGTCATACCTCGTCGTTTCGGAAAACGGAATAACTGTATTTTCACACGAGGGCGAGCTGATCGGTATTGTCAACTATCGTTCCGATGTCGGTATGGTATTTTCCGCACCGAGTGAAAAGGATATGGCAAAATACCGTCTGTATACAGTTGCAAATGAGAGCTTTGAACGGCTCAAAAACGTCGCAAGCTTCCCTAACGACAGCAACTTCGACAACAGTCTGCGCACGGCCGTTGAGGACTTTATCTATTTTTATACCGTACGCAAAAAGATATCCAAGTCCGATTTCAACTTCTACGCACTCAATGTCGCGCTCAACCGTCCCCGCACCGACTATGCAGAATCAATGATGGACAGCACGAAATTCAACAACGCATTTGAGATACTCAAAAAGAACAGCGGTCGCATTAAGGATCTCGGTCAGAACCAAATAGTTGCATTTTTCCGCAACAGCGTTCGTATGGACAGAATGCTGCACCTGACCAATAATGTTGACGATGCGGAGAACGATGTATCCGTTACCGGTGAGCTTCTCCGTCAGGTGTACGGCGATGACCGGTCCGTATCCGCCGCCTTTGTCCGCGGACAGCTTTTGACGGCAGACGGCGTCCGCTTTACGGTAATCGGCAGTGACAACGCAAACATCAAGCAGATAGCCGACTATCTCGACAGCAATCCCGGCGCCCGCGTCGATCTCCACCGTTTTATCTATCACAGCGGCAGAGAAATCGAGATAAAGATAGCCGAAATGACCGGCTCGTCCGAGAAAACCCGTACAGTTACCCCGGTACCTCATGACATAATCGACTGACTTTTATTTTACAAACGCGGCAAAGGAGACAGTTTATGGAAGCTTTATCATCCGTCGACAACTACACTGCGGCAAACCGCATAGCGGAAATAGCAGCAGGACTTGATAACATCAACCCTGCTTTCATCTCGTTTTTCGACCATGAAGGCAACCCCCTCACCGGGGATCAAGCGTCACAGGCGTTATCTGAAAAAAAGCCGGTCATCACAACCTGCGGAAATCACAGCAAAGCGCCAAAACGCGTTTTTTTCTCGGACGGCAATAACTATTATCAGGGAGCGCCGAATAATATCCCCGGGGATTATTCCTCGATTTTCAACGAGAAGGGTGTATTAAACCGTTCCGTTTCAACCAAAATCACTTCTGATATAGATAATATAATTAAAAATAATAAAAAAGATATAAATACCTTCAAGGGCGCAATGTATGCCCAGAACAACTCCAGTATGACCAGCTTTATGCTGTTGTCGGGAGTGGAGAGTCTGCACAAAGCCCGTTCAGACACATCGCAAACCGTCGTCAGCGACGATGAGTTTTATCAGTCCTTTAAGGATATGCTGTGCAATCCCTCCAACCTCGCCTATACCGAGGACGGTATTCGCAAAGCATACGGCATAGGCAACAATGTTCCGAAATTCAGCGACGCGGAGAAGAAAAACCGCCGTCAAATTACCGAAACAATAGCTGATTCGATAATCGACTATACCAAAAAAAGAGCAGCCTCCACCGAGGCTCTCAGCCCCGAAATAAGGGACAAGATTTCCACCAATTCTTACGGACGCCAAATTCGTGCATTCTTTATCCGCACGGACAAGGATTTTGCAGAGAACAACCGTGTGCTCGAGGACTATTTCAGCGGCGACCCTGAAAGAATCAAATCCGCAATAGAGCAGACGCTTAAGAATTTCATCTCAGACAACACTGAAATAATGAGAAATCCCAACACGACCGATGCCGATATTGCAAAGAACTTTGCCGATATTCGTCGCTTCGGCGGTGCCGCTATGGAATATAAAGATATGATGACCGGCTTCCGCCATATGTGTGAGGACAACGGCATCACACTTGACCCCGATATAGTCAGCCAATCCGAGGAAGCATATTATCACGGCAATATTGTAAACAGCATAATGGTTACCCGCGGTGATATGATGGCTAACGGCTATTATCAGTACCTTGACCCTTCCACGACACTTAATCCTGATCAGCTCAAGAATCTGACAACCGAGCCGGACAGAAACGCCCGTCTGTTCATTGAAGCAAGCCGCACGGCAAGGGGGCAGTCGGACTTTGCCATGATAGAGAGTGCCATTCACGAGGCAATCGGCAATAAAAACCTTATCGGTATATACGATGAATCGGGCAACCGTCTCGATCGAAACAATGACTCCGAAAAAATCATGGAGATGGCGTCTCAAGGCAAATCCTTTATTTTTGTACCGGAAGACGGCAGTATGCCTACAGTAGCCTCTTTTGATACCAAGTCGGGCAAAATTATGCCCCGCGCCACCAAAGTCAAGGATTTAAAGACGGTTATCGACTCTATAAAGTCAGAAATGAAAACCCTCCCACACGGCGGTCAAAACGTAGAAATAACCGCAAACAAATTCATTTTCGACAGCAAATTCGAATCAATAAAAGCCGATAGAACCACCTCCAAAATTGAAAAATCTCTTGAAGAAGACGTAATGTATCAGCAGTACAAGATCAGCGCCATTCTGAGAGGTCAGGAAAAGAACCCCCATTTTGAAGAGGATTTGAGAAATGCTGTTGCCGAAATGATTACCAAGCAGTCCGTTCATGATATGGCGAGAGAACTCAACGACAACATAAAGAACGATATTTCCGCAGAGCGTGAGCAGTCGAGAAAAAATAATCCGGCGCCTGCAAACGAAACGGAAAAAGAAAGCAAAATGCGCATAAACAAAGAGAACAGCGCCGACCGTAACGAGCTTGAACAGCGAAGCAAGGATTTGTTTGAAAAGCTGAGCGATAAAAAGCAGATGAAAACGCTTGCAGAGTTTGCCAAGAACCAGCCGGGCTTTGAGGATTTTATTAAGGAAATCAAAGAAATGGGTCCCGACAAGGTAATGGGTATGGACGCAGCAAAGAGAAGTCGAGAACAGATCAACAATACCTTAAAGGCGGCACAGAAGCAAAAAGCCGACGAGGTCCGCAGTCAGAGACGTCAGCAGATTTTGGATAACCGCCAGAAGGCAAGAGAGCAGCTTTCCACAGATAAAGCGGCTCCGACCAACCAAAACACCAAAGGCAATGTGAAATAACTCGCTTTCCCCGAAAAAGCTCAATATACGCAAAAGCGAACATTCACTCGGAATGTTCGCTTTTGTTTTTGAAATACGTAAAAATTAAAATGTGATTTTCTTTCCGAACACCGCACTTATCGTTACGCGAGCAAATCATCAACATTGAGCAGCAACGGCAGGGCTGTCTGGCAGGCGGGGCAGGTGCACCATACCTTGCCCTCGGCTTTGGCAGCCTTGGCATTTTCGGCTATCACGGCGGCACGCTCACCCAGACGGGCAATCACATCGGGATAACCCATGTGTTCAATCACCATGTCAAGCGTCATCACATCGTCCTTAAGCTCGGCAGCTAAAACCTCGGCGGCGGCGTGCTCTTCGGCAGTACCTACGGCATCAAGCCAGCCCTTCACTGCGTCCTTAAGCTCGGGCGCACATCTTTCGAGTGCCATAACATTGCTGGCATGTTGAATAAGCTCTTGTTTTGTCATAATCATTATCGGCACCGTTCGTGCCGTCCTCCTGATAATATATTGCTTTTATTATACTACATTTTTATCACTTGAATTAAGGTAATATTGTATAATATATGATATAATAAATTGTTGAAAACACCATCGGCAGGAGCTGTATATGATATTTAACGAAAACTGCGACCCGAAAAAATTTGACGAATATGTATCCTCCCATCCGCAAAAATCTCATTTTATGCAATCGACAGCATGGGGTGAATTTAGCCGTGTTCAAAAGGGAATGCGTCCTTTTTATACTGTACTTGAGAATGACGACGGCACAATTGCGGCGGCGGCTCTTTTGTTGCTCCGTGCGCCGGTCGGTTTTCCCCCGTACCTCTATTGTCCGCGAGGCTTTGTGATAGATTTTACCGACAGCGAGCTTGTCGACGAAATGACAGCGGCAGTCAAAACCTTCGCCCGTAAATGCGGTGCGATGTTTGTAAAAATAGATCCCGACGTTGAACGCCGCTCCATTGACGAAAACGGCGAAGCAAGCGGAGAATTCGACAACGAATATATTATTGACAACCTCAAATCTCTCGGTTGGCGTCATCACGGCTACAACCTCGGCTTTGAGGGCAGTCAGCCGCGGTTCACCTTCCGAATCGACCTCAACTGCACCGATGACGAGCTGACTCGCCGTTTTGTCGGAAACGTGATGAAAAATATTCGCAAGGGCGAAAAATACTACCGTGCCGATGTTGTCGAGGGCGGTATCGACGATATCCCCGAGCTTTTCCGTCTGATAGGCAAGACAAGTGAGCGCGATGAATTTTTCGCATATCCGTTAGAATACTACAAGAATTTTTATGACATTCTGTCCCGAAACGGTATGGCTTCGCTATATCTCGGCAAGGTTTATCCGGCATCAATTCTGAATGACCTGAAATCCGAGCTTACCGACCTGCGAAAAAAAATGGAAACAATGAAGAAGCCCAACCGCATAGCCGAAGCCAAGCTGACCGAGGCAAGACTTGAACGCGAAATCCCCGCATTCGAAAAATACGCCGCCGGATATCCCGAACCGTACACCGTCAGCGCACATCTCGTCGTACATTACGGCGGTCATTCGTGGGCGGTTCACGCCGGCAGTGACAATGCGATGAGCGAAACATTTATCAACAATAGAGTATACTGCGGCAAAATTTTGTCAGAGAAGCATAAGGGCAGTGTCTGGCTCGACCAATTCGGCACCATCGGAGACCCCGTAAACGGTAAGCTGCGCTCACTCCACGAATTTAAGCGACAATTCGGAGGTCGCTATATCGAATTCATTGGTGAATTTGATCTTGTCATCAATCCGCTTTTCTATTGGCTTTACGAAACACTTCTTCCCAAATACCGCCGCCTTCGCCTTTCGCTGCGCGGCTTGGCAAGAAAACTCGGTAACAAAGCATAAATCTTATTAACTTTGTTATGATATCGCTCATTTCTCTGCAAAAACAAACTCGATTTATTGTCTCAGTTTTTTGACATAATAACACCTCCTATGTAGACTGTTTTCTACTTAGGAGGTGTTTGTCTATTGTATGTTTTTATCGTTTCAATTCAAAATAATATACCATATTTCAATTATACGATGATATCCGAATTCTTTTTAATTATCCGGTACTGTAGCGGCACTATCGGGTAAATCGTCCGCAAGCGGAACAAGCATATTAAAATTTGCATCGCTAATCGGAACTAATATTCCTTTTGTACTTTTTGTCAACTGCAGAAACAACTCTTCATTTGTGATAATATATGCGGTATTTGGCTCTGCATTTCCATATTCAAGCTGTGAAATAGTTTGCTGAACATATTCGTCAGCGCCGTATATTTCTTCAAGCGGGCTGGCATTGGCATTTGTGATTAAACCGTATTTCGCAAGCTTCACACTGAGCTCATGAAAATTATAGTTTACTTTGTCAAGGAATATAAGCTTTTCGCAGTTGTTCCCGACATAATCCATCAGTTCCGTATCATATTCGGTAGCATCACTATGCTCTTGGCTGAAATAATCGTGTTTCCATTGAAATCCCGAACTGACGTCCCATAACTGCACTGCCAAAATCAATATCAAAAGCAGGCAGGCAAGACCCTCTTTTTTCCGGCACAATCTGCATACCACCGCAACAACAAGCAGGAACAAAAAATAGTATGTACCATAGAAAATACGACCGCTGGAACGGAAAAATCCGGTAACATAGCCTACAATAGCCGGTAAACGGAAATTCCACAATTCGATTTCATCAAAAAACGCCCAATTAGTTACTGCATAAGCGGTAAATCCTAACAATACAAGCATCAAAATCCAGTGCCGCCGCACAACCGGCAATGTCTTCTTAAAAACATCCCTGCGCCAAATCACAATGCAGGCTATCGGCAAAACAATCAACGCCGCCAAAATCCCAAAGCCCAGATAGTTAAAGCCGTCATACTGCGCCAATACCAATGGGCGTTCCTTCAAAATCCGAGACCAAATAATTCCTTTGTAGCTTACCGGATTTATAGGCTGATTCAAATTCATCGAATAAACCCCGTAGCCTTCTCTTGCCGCCGAGGTCTTGGAATAGAACAAACCGCATATCCATGCAAGAGCAAACGGGATAGTCGTATTGGATATTGCATACCCCACTATACGGCGTATACCTCCCGGTCGGCGCACAGTTTGCAGTAACGAAGCAGCAATTATCGCAACTAAAATAGGATAAAAATACGGAAATGTTGTCAGTGCGACACTGGTTAAAATTACATATTTCCACCACTGTCCCTTGCTGTTTCCCCTGCTGTTTTGTATATACAAATATAACCCGAACAAGATCAAATAATGAATACAGAGCGTAATATGTCTAAATGCTCTCTCACCCAAAATAGGACTTGCGGTGAACAAAGCCGATATTGCAGCCAACGAAACAGCTCGTTTAGTAAACAGGCTCCCTAACAACGCGGCAGACATTCCCTGCAGCAAGTAGCACAACAGCATCCACCAGCCGTAAAGCTGAAAGGTTTCAGGCAAAACCGAATTAAAAGCTTTAAGAATTATAGCCAACACAGGCGCAGACCCACTGCCAGATACGGCAATTGCATTGCCATACGGATAACCCATATTCTTATTTACACCGAGTGGCCATCCCCACTCCGAATTGCGGTAATTAATCCAGCTTGCGTAATCACAAGTAATATCCCGTTCAATGTGACCTTCGATAATCCACGCGTCAACAGTTACATCTAATGACGCCGTACCGAAACAAATTAAGAAAAATATCACACCGATAATCGCACCGAGCAACAATATTTGTCGTTTTGTAAGTGTGTTACCTCCGTAACGTAGCTCAGATAATATGCTTTTTGTTTTCAACGTACTACCTCAAAAATCACTTCAAATGTAAACGGCAATTAAAAACTCACAGCACATAAAAACCTTTATCTACTTGATTCTTGTCGTATTTACTCTATTCTTTATTTCATCATTTATATACGGAACCCGTTACTCCGCCCTATCGCTCCCGATTTCAATCAGGTTACCCTCGGGGTCGGCAACATAGAAATTGCGTATTCCGAACGGATAGGTTATCGGTGCGCCGGACGGAAGCGAAACGCCGAGCTTTGACAGTCGCTCGTATTCGGCATCAACATCGGCGTATGTCGGAAGCCAAAGACCTATTTCAAAGCTTTGATTGATACCCTTCGGCGGCTCATATTCCCAATTAAACGCCTTGGCAAACTGCTCCCGACTGTACATAAAAAGCGCAAGATTTCCGCTCGCGGTTTCAAAATCGGCAAAGTCTCCGCCGTCCCAATTGGCATTTAAACCGAGAACATCGCGGTAAAACTCAACCATTGCTTTGACATCTCCGACGCATAATCCGACGCCTGTTCTTACTTCCTTGCTGTTCATTTTTTGTTTCCCTTTCGTTTTTTATATTACTATGGAAGCAAAACACTGTCAACAAAAATAAAAGCCCTCATATCCGAATATGAAGGCGTCGCTGTGTTTGCTGCAAACTTTGGCAGATTTCCGCCTCAAAAACACACACCGTCGGGCGATGCGCCAAATCAGATTTTCCGCCAAAATCCGTCACTTTTCTTTGCCGATAAACGCAAAAAAAACGTACACACCAAGCCTATTGCGAGCATTGTGACGACAGAGGTGCGGTATGTTTTGTCTATTACGAATAGGACGACAACGACGCCCATCGCAAGAGCAACCGCTTTCAGAATCAGCGGCAAAATTCCTTTGTTTTGATCTGTTCTCTGTTTCGGGTTTCCTGTTATTCAGCGCTTTCCTTCCGAAAATCATATTTCCGCAGATATTTTTTGCCGCCGAAATTACGGGCTTTTGCCCTGCCTATTTTACTCCCTGCTAATCAGCGAACCTTATTTTAATATAATCACATATCGTTCTGAAGAATTATCTGAACGAGCAAATTCCCTTTGCCAACTTTCACAAGCCGAGCATCCTTCGTAACATTCATTTTCTCTTCGTACACCGCAATACGCTTTAAATGAGTATCATAAGCAACTTGCTTTCCGAACTCAAATCTAATTTCACCAACTTTGCGATATGTATGGTTGTACACCAAGATTTTTGCACCAAATTTTTCTACATATCCAATGATTTTTCTCTTGTCATTTTTGATTGGTTCTTTCACAATAGTATTTCTCCATTTCAATTCCTTCAAATTTGTACAAGCCGGTCTGCGATCAGATTTCTTTGTGCATTGCAATAACGAGTACATACGGGTTATTTGGGGACTCTGATATGATAAGCTTGAGTAAATTCCGAAAACATAATAGCGAACTTTCTGCAAAAAGCTTTTTGCGTTTCCGTATGAATATGTTATGCACTGGGCGATGATCCTGTTCGGGTAAAATTTGTTTTCTGTAACCCGATATAAACCTATTGTATGTACTCCTAATTACTTGAAATGATCTTCTCTTTGGTCCTTCCGGTCGTTGATCCAGCATGCTGAACATTATTTCGTAATTGATCCATAATATACCTGCCTTACGAGCAAAAAGGATCAGCCCGCCACAAAGCAAGCATAATACAAATAAAATACAGCATCACTTTCTACGTTTTTACAACAATCAATTATGACAATTTTATAAAGGAACATCAATATCCTATATTCCGGGTGTTCCTCAGTTCAAATCCACTCTTCCCTGCATTTTCCGCCAACTTTGCTCAGTTTATTTGAAAGGTTCGCGAAAAATGCAGGTGAACGCAAAAACCTCTTCCTAAACAGTCCCATCGACCATTCCTAAGCCGGTTTTCTCTAATTTTATTGGAATTTCTTGCCAAAGGATTCCAGTTACCATCATAGTTGACACTATTTCCGTGGCTTCGGTTCCGTTCTTCTCATCTCCTGAGTCATTTGATATCTCATACAACTTCTCTCCGCAAATGGAGCAAATTTCGTCCTCCGTACCCCATTTTAACAATCAGGTCATACAGGCTCTTGTCATACTGCATTTGCGAGATTGTGCCGTGTTCGGGGAAGGTGCTCGGATACATTCATTCTATCAAGCACACTACAACAGACCATTGCGACAAACTGGAATTATCTCTCCAACACCATTGGTATA
>DCGT01000025.1:13443-14009 GCA_002315315.1 Faecalibacterium sp. UBA1771 | reverse complement strand
CCGTCGCATGATTCGGAAATATCAACCGTATAGTCACCGTTCACGGTAATGGTATCGCCCTCACACAGAGACGGGTGAGTGAGCAGCGTTACCAGCTCGCTGTCGGACGAAGCGGTGTAGCTGTGCGGCTGAGACGTTTCAAGAAGCTTGTCTCCGCTGCGATAGTAATCGAACACATTGCGTGTGATAAGGAATACTCCCGCCGCAAGAGCGAGAAGAACGGCAACGATAATAATGATTATCAGCCATATCTTAGACTTTTGGGTTTTTGTGTTGTTCATTTCTTTGTTCTTCTTTGGTTTATTTATTTTTTCGGGTTTGACTTTCTTTTCTTTTTTTACGGGTTCGGCAGCTACTGCTTCCGAAGCGTTTGTCTCGCTGTGCATCTCACGCACCAGCTCGGTAAGCTCATTGGCGGGACTTTTGCGCTTTATTGCCTCAAAGTTCTCTATTGACCATACGCTGTCGGCGGACTTTTCGGCTTGCCTTGACTTATGTTCTTCCCTCGCCGCTTCCTGCTTCATCGCCTGCTCGCGCGCGGTCTTGAGCATATTTTCTCTGCGCTG
>DCGT01000025.1:13085-13432 GCA_002315315.1 Faecalibacterium sp. UBA1771 | reverse complement strand
CTGTTCCATTGCCTGCTTTATCTCGATACGCCTGTTTTCCAAATCGTCATCCGAAACATTACGATTGTCGGCGTATGTAACGGGAATGGCGACGGGAACATCCTCGTCGGCACTGCTCGTCTGCTTGCGTGCAGCTACCTGTGCGGCGATAAGACGTTCTGCCTCCATAGCGGCTATGCGGCGCTTTTCTGCTTGTTCGGCGACGCTTTTATCGGCACGGATGCGTTCAACCTCGGCATTTGCATCGGCAAGACGCTGTATCTCCGCTGCCGCGGCTCTGCGCTGCTCCGATTCGGCACGTTCCTTTTTCTCCTGCTCGGCAGCTTTTCTCTCTGCTTCAAGACGCT
>DCGT01000025.1:0-13023 GCA_002315315.1 Faecalibacterium sp. UBA1771 | reverse complement strand
CACGTTCGGCTTCTTCCCGCTCGGCAGCGGCTTTTCTCTCTGCTTCAAGACGCTGTGCCTCAAGCTCAGCCGCCCTGCGCTCCGCTTCCTCTCTTGCCGCCTGCTCTGCGGCAAGACGGCGCTGTTCCGCATCTTCTCTTGCCTTTTGTTCGGCTATGCGCCGTTCGTTTTCAACACGTTCGGCTTCTTCCCGCTCGGCGGCGGCTTTTCTCTCTGCCTCAAGACGCTGTGCCTCGAGCTCAGCCGCTCTGCGCTCCGCTTCCTCTCTTGCCGCCTGCTCTGCGGCAAGACGACGCTGTTCCGCTTCCTGCTGTTCTTTACGGCGCTGTTCCAGCTCGAGACGAGCCTTGCGGATTCTCTCCATCTCGATTCGGTCATAACGGTCAAGTCCGTCGTCCTTCTGCTCGGGTTCGTTCTCGTGACTTGCCTGTTCTCCGAACAGCTTTTCGGCACCCTTTATGAACTTGTAGGGAAGTGTATTATAACGGTCAAAATCTTCACCGAAAACCGGCTCGGACTTTGAAACGATGTTGACGGGCTGTTTTATCTGCAGATTTCCCGCCGGCAGCTCATCATCAGCGGAATTATCACTATCGGCAGACTGTTCACGCGCAAGAGCCTGCCTCTGTGCCTGCTCTCTGGCGGCGGCAAGCTGTGCCGCTTGACGCTCTGCCATTCTGCGTCGAGCCTCCTCTTGAGCCGACTGCTCAAAACGTTCAATAGCGGCATTGCGTGCCTCAACTCTGCTCGTTGCGCTTCCGCGAAATGCGTCTGTATCGGCAAATGCGGGATTGATTTCCGGCAGCTGACGGACAATCTCCTTCACCTCGGGAACAGCAGTACCTGCCATTCGGATTGCCGCCTCTCGAACCGAAATATCGCGGCGGTTATGATCCTGCTCACTGCGTCTGTCGGAAAACGCCGGATTGACCTCGGGCGCGAAATCCGCGGCATAGCTCTTTACCTCGGGGGCAGCTGCGTTCGCCGCGGTACGTATTGCGGCTTCGCGAGCTGACATATCAAGTCTGTTCTGCTCCTGCTCACTGCGTCTGTCGGAAAAAGCCGGATTGACCTCGGGCGCAACGGGTCTGTTGTCGGGCAGATTCTGTTCACTGTGCTGATTATCAATATTCTCCATAGCGAACCGAATAGCCGCTTCCCGTGCCGCCTTGCGACGATTAGCGTCTATCTGTTCCCTCATACGCTGCTGCTCAACCTCGTTCGGCTGCATTGACGTCTGATGCTCGTCTTTGATTTGAGGCTCATGCACACCCATTGCCTCCAAGCGCTGACGGCGGCGAGCCGCTTCAAATTCGGCTGTAGAGAAAAAATTTAATGTCTGCGGCTTATTATCCTGAGAATCGCTTTGTTTAAAAGCATCCGTATCGGGCTGTTTAGGCGCCATGTCGGGAAACATTTTCCTTATAAAATCTTTTTGCGACATACTGTCCGAACGCTGTTCGGTTTCGTTATCATCGGTAACGAAAAATCTTCCGTCAAATTTATCTTTCATAACAGCTCCTTAAATATATGAGCATATACAATGATATAATAACAAAAATCAGATCGGTTTTCAACAAAATGAAAACAAAAAGCATAAAAAAGACCGAACAAAATTGAACGGTCTTTAAAATGTTTTGTTAACAGACGTCGTTTTTTTACTCTGTCAGCCCTTGAGACCTCTCGACTGTCTGTCCATATCCTCAACTACTATGTCGAAAATTTCACCGAGTCCCGCACAGTATTCCAACAGCTTCCACGGCTCGTTGGTATGATAATGGATTTTTATAAGCGTTTCATCGCCCACCGCAAGCAGACTGTCGCCCTTAAAGTTAGCAACTATGTAGTCGTTGATCTTGTCCTCGTCGAGATTTTCACCCTCTATGAGAAGCTGTGTATCATATCTGTACTCTATCATTTTGTTTCCTCTGAGGTTTTATTGACTGATTTCCATTATAACACCAATGTTGAAAAATCGCAACGACCGTTATTTTGCCCCGTACATTCCGATAAAATGTTCTATATGCCGTCTGACAGCTTCGGCCGCCTGCTCTGTTTTGGCGGCATCACGATCACAGACCGAAACCAGCACGGAAACAGGTGTGACAAACTCAAACGCGAGCAGCTCGGGATCATATTCTTTTACCAGACCTTGTTCGATAAAATGTGCAAAAACATCCTTGTACCGGATAACAAGTCCCGACAGCGAATGTTTTTCGAGCAAGGCGGCAATATCCTCTCTGCGAAACTGCTCTATTGTAAGCATACGGCGAATACGACCGATTTTATCATCCTTTACGGTAAACTCAAACCGTTTGAGCGTGCTCTCGGCAAGCTCAGCAAGCGAATCGGGCATATTCTGCTCCTCTTCTGCTTCGAAATGCCTGTCGTAATACTGTTCTCCATTCTCAATTATAATATTGAGAATATGCTCCTTTCCCTTAAAATGCTTGTAAATTGCAGGTCCTTTAATGCCTGCCATCTCCGCGATAAGGTCAACTCCCACACCGTCATAGCCTTTTTCGGAGAACAGCGTCAGTGCAGAGTCGAGTATTCGTTCCTTGGTAGTCATGGTTTAAGCTCCGATCAAAGTTATCTATCGTTAACTATTATATATTCGAAATCCGTCTGTGTCAATGATAACGGTATTTTATCTCGATATCATTTAAAGTAAATCAACCGCGATTAATATTGTAAAAAAGAAACCGACCTTTTCAAGCCGGTTTCTTCAACATCGAAATAGTTACTGATTGGACTGCTTTGCCTTGATAGCGGCGATAGCATCCTTGCGGGAGAGGTTGAGACGACCGCGGTCGTCAATTCCGAGTACCTTGACGGGGATAACATCTCCGACAGATACAACATCCTCGACCTTTTCGACACGGTGGTCCTCAAGCTTGCTGATGTGAACCATACCCTCTTTGCCCGGGGCAATTTCGACAAAGGCGCCGATATTGATGATACGGGTGACCTTGCCGTAGTACATTGCACCCTCTTCGGGGTCGGCGACGATGGTTTCGATGATGGTGATGGCGCGCTGCACATTGTCCGAATCGGTGCCGCTGACGAATACTCTGCCGTCCTCTTCAACGTCGATTTTGACCTCACATTCGGCACAGATTCTCTGAATAACCTTGCCGCCCTTGCCGATGACATCGGAAATCTTGTCAACATCAATGGTAACGGTGCGCATCTTGGGAGCGTACTTGGACAGCTCCTCTCTCGGCTTGTCGATAGCCTTGAGCATAATTTCATCGAGGATGTACAGACGTGCCTTATAGCATTTTTCAAGAGCTTCCTTGATAATGTCATAGGTAAGACCGTCTATCTTGATATCCATCTGAATGGCGGTGATTCCCTTGTGAGTACCGGCAACCTTAAAGTCCATATCGCCGAAGAAATCCTCGACGCCCTGAATGTCAACCATTGTCATCCAGCGCTCACCCTCGGTGATAAGACCGCAGGAGATACCGGCAACGGGAGCCTTGATGGGAACACCGGCGTCCATAAGAGCAAGGGTAGAGCCACAGACAGAGCCCTGAGAGGTTGAGCCGTTGGAGGACAGAACCTCGGAGACAAGACGAATTGTATACGGGAATTCGTCAATGCTCGGAATCACGGGGACAAGAGCACGCTCGGCGAGAGCACCGTGACCGATTTCGCGGCGACCGGGACCCCTGGACGGGCGAGTTTCACCGACCGAGTAGGACGGGAAATTGTAGTGGTGAATATATCTCTTTTCGGTTTCGTTGTCGATACCGTCAAGAAGCTGAGCTTCGCTGGTCATGGCGAGTGTAGCGGTTGTCAGAACCTGTGTCTGACCTCTGGTGAAAAGACCGCTGCCATGTACACGGGGCAACAGATCTACCTCGGCGGCGAGAGGACGTATTTCGTTTATTGCTCTTCCGTCTACGCGCTTGCCGTCGTCAAGCAACCAACGGCGAACGACGAACTTCTGCAGCTTATACAGGCACTCGTCGAGCATACCGATATTGTCGGCATATTTTTCGTCAAAGGCGGCGTGAACCTCCTCGTAAATCGGAAGCAGTGCGGCGTCCCGGACAGTCTTGTCGTCGGTATCCATTGCGATACGAACCTTGTCGATGACAAGAGCGGAAACCTCGTCGAACATCTCGTGAGGAACCTCGACGCTCTCAAACGGCTTCTTTTCCTTGCCGACTGCGGCGACGATTTCGTTGATGAAGGCGACAAGCTTCTGAATTTCTTCGTGGCTCTTGATAATGGCCTTGAGCATTGTTTCGTTGTCGATTTCGTTGGCTCCCGCCTCAATCATAACGACCTTTTCGGCAGTACCGGCAACGGTGAGCTGCAGGTCGGATTTCTCTCTCTGCTCGGCGGTCGGATTGATGACGATTTCACCGTCGACAAGTCCGGTAGCCACGCCGGCGATAGGTCCGTTCCACGGAATATCGGAGATTGCAACGGCGATGGAAGCACCGATCATACCGGTGATTTCGGGCGAGCAGTCCTGGTCAACCGACATAACTGTCATAACAATGGAAACATCGTTGCGCATATCCTTGGGGAAAAGCGGACGCATGGGGCGATCGACTACGCGGGAAGCGAGCACCGCCTTGTCGGACGGACGGCTCTCACGGCGCAAAAACGAGCCGGGGATTCTGCCGACCGAATAAAGCTTCTCTTCAAAATCTACCGAAAGAGGGAAAAAGTCGATGCCGTCTCTCGGCTTCTGACTCATAGTGGCAGTGCAAAGCACGGCTGTCTCGCCGTAGCGCATCATGCACGAGCCGTTGGCGAGCTGAGCAAGCTTGCCGGTTTCCACAACCAGCTTTCTGCCCGCAAACTCGGTTTCAAAACGTCTTGCATTTTCAAACATACTGTATGACCTCCATAAAAATTGTTTAAATAATTTTTGTCGGTCTCGGGATTAACACAAAATTCAAAATCCGAGCTTCGGATACTGAATTTAATGCTAATCACCGAAAACGACCATTAACGTATAATACCAATCATTGAACGGTATTATCCAAATAAGAAGGCAGACTACTATATTCGTCTGCCCTCTCATAAGCGTGATTATTTACGCAGTCCGAGCTCGGCTACGATTGCACGATAGCGCTCGATATCCTTTTTCTGCAGATAAGCGAGCAGATTGCGGCGGTGACCGACCATTTTGAGCAGTCCGCGGCGGGAATGATGGTCCTGCTTATGGGTCTTGAGGTGCTCGTTCAAATGGTTGATACGATTGGTAAGCAGAGCGATCTGCACTTCGGGAGAACCGGTATCGGTCTCGTGCAGACGAGCGCTTTCGATGACTTCTTTTTTGTCCTTCAGCATTGTCTTTCACCTTTATAAATTATTTTGCACAAGCCTTGCTCACGGTAACGGGAGTAGGTGAATTCCCATAGACGGGAATCAATCCGCACAACTGTGGGCAGGTGACGCAAAGAATATTATAACAAACCAAGCGCTGTTTTGCAAGATATTTACCGTAATTAATTGTATCTCCGACGGCTTTTATTGAAACCGACAACGGTAAATAAGTAATTACATTTTAAAATGACGGTTAATCGGCGGATATATAGGCCTTATCCTCGTTAATCAAAAACGGAGCCGCTTTTTGAGCAGTTCCGTTTTCGCAATGTGAATAATTACAAATTGTAAAGCTCGGTGTATTTCTCGGTGAGATAGTCGGTGTAATACTTGGCGGAGAACGGCTCGCCGGTTATGGCGGGAACGTATGTGGCGGGCTTATTCAGGCATCCGAAGCGGTAGATGCGCTCACTGAGCCAGTCGATAATCGGATGCATATTATCGGCGGCAACCAGAGTCTTGAAATCAAGCTCCTTTTTGAGCGTTTCGAGAATCTGAGCGGAATATGCGGTGCCGAGCGAATAGGTCGGGAAATATCCGAACTGTGCCCCGCTCCAATGAACATCCTGCAGGATTCCCCGGGTATCGTCGGGAACGTCGACTCCGAGATATTCCTTGTAAAGTCTGTTCCATTCGGCGGGCAGATCGGCAACGGCGATTTCACCGGCAAACAGCTTTTTTTCAATCTCGTATCGAATTACGATATGCATAGAATAGGTCAGCTCATCGGCTTCCGTTCTGATAAGCGACGGACGGGCGGCGTTGACAATGCGATAGAATTCCTCGGCGGTATGACCTGCGGTCTGCTCGGGGAATATCTCGGCGAATCGCGGCCACAGCCACTCTACAAACTCGCGGGAACGCCCGACATAATTCTCATAGAAGCGGCTCTGGCTCTCATGCACCGCCATTGATACACCGCCACCGAGACAGTTGTAATCGTATTCGGGATTAATGTGCAGCTCATAGTTGGCGTGACCGCCCTCGTGTATAACGCTGAACAGCGACGAGGTGGGGTCCTCTGTATGGTAATGAGTCGTTATTCTCACATTCTGCGAATCGGTACCGTTGGTGTACGGATGCTCGGTTTCGGCGCAGGTACAGTGATTGCGGTCAAGACAAAAAGCGTCAAACATCAGCTCTGTAAGCCTGCGCTGTCCCTCGACGGGGTAGCTTCCGTTTTGCAGCCAATCCGAATCGGGCTGCTTTTTGTCGTTTATTTTGGCGATAAGCGGAACGAGGACCGCTTTTACATCGTCAAAAAACTTGTCGTAATACTCACGGCTTGTGCCCTCCTCAAATGAATCGAGCAGATAGTCATAGGTATCCTTTTCGGGGTCAATGTACTTGGAAAAGCGCTTCATTGTCTCGACAAGCTTTTCGAGATAGGGAGCGTATGAGGCAAAATCGTTGTTCAGCTTGGCGTTGTACCAAACATAATAGCTCTCGTTGGTAAGCTCGGTAAAAGCCGTGTATTCGTCGATGGGTATACAAGCGGTCTCACGTGCGTCTCTCTTTATGATTTCTGCACGGCGCAAAAGCTCGGCATCGGCTTCGTCTTTATGAGACAATACATATTCGGCGGCGGCGGCAAGCTCGGCAGAGGTGGTCAGCTTGTATGCTTCGCCCGACAGTATACCGAGTGCCACACCTCTGCCCTGCTGACTTTCGGCGGGAGCGGCGGTTTCGGCGTCGTTTGAGATTATTGCCATTGCGTGCTTATAGGCGTAAAGCTTGCGCTCGATATCGTCGAGCGTCTGTCTTGCGGTGTTGATATCCATATTATCCTCCAAAATTATTACTTCGTCATTTAGCGGATTCTTTTTTTCAAAATCATTTTATCATATATTAATTGTAAGGTAAATAAAAATCAGAGCAGACGCTCAATGAACTGATTGGATACGAGCATACCGTCCGTCGTCAGCCGAACCGTTTTTTCGTCGCAGGTACAAAGACCCGCCGTCTGACAGCTTGCAAGGAATTTGCGCTGACCGTCCGAAAGCACAAAGCCAAACCGTTTTTTCAGCTCTGCCGGTGACAGTCCCGCGTCGGTGCGGAGTCTGAGCATAATGTATTCCTCGGCATCAACAACACCTTCAAGCTCGGACACGGCAATGCGGTCGACATTCGCAGATGAAAAGCATTCAATATACTTTTTTATGTCGCGCGGATGTGAGTAACGTCTGCCGCCCTGCGACGAATGTGCCGCCGCACCGACTCCGTACCATTCACCGCAGTCCCAGTACCGCATATTGTGCCGACTCTCATAGCCTTTTTGCGCAAAATTCGAAATTTCATATCTCGAAAAGCCGTACATTGAAAAACAGGACACGGCGGATTTGTATATATCCGCCTGACAGTCGTCGTCGGGGATACCATCGGGCGTGTGTTCACCGAACGGGGTACCCTCCATAAGCTTTAAAAGATATGCCGAAATATGGTTTACACCCGCCTCGGACAACTGCTTTATCGACTTGTTAGCCGATTCGAGCGTGTCGTAGGGCAGACCGAGCATAAGGTCGGCGGATACATTGTCGAAAGCTACTACCGCATCACGGAGTGCGGCAAGTGCCTGAGCGGTATCGTGCAGTCGTCCGAGGCTACGAAGCATAGAATCGTCAAGACGCTGAACACCGACCGAAAGGCGGTTTATGCCCGCATTGCGAAATTCACGCATACGGACAAGGTCTGCGGTAGCGGGATTGCATTCGAGCGTAATTTCACAGTCGGAGGTTACCGTCAGATACCTGTCTGCCGCCGCAAGCAGGCGTTCAACCTCGTCGGCAGTCAGAAGCGACGGTGTGCCGCCGCCCAAATAGATACTGTCGACTGTACCCGACAGCAACGAGATTTCATTCACGCAGGCGGAAATATACCGCTCGCGGAGTGAAAAATCGGTGAGCGAATAAAAATCACAGTACGGACATTTGCGCAGGCAAAACGGAATATGTATGTAAAGACCGACAGACACGGCATCCTCCTGAAATCGTTATAACAAAATTATATTGTCGTGAAAACGGTATGTCAATTTCGATATGCCCCGCTCGTGTCTGCGGCAGACATCTCTGCATATTGAAAAAACGGAGTGAGCATCGCTCAACCCCGTTTTTTATATTGTGTCGGAACCGACTGTCTTATTTTCCGGGTCTGCCGTCCTTTCGGAAGCCTCTTGTCAGCTTGTCGCGCCAGCTTGCGTTGCGGCTCTTCTCGCTGTCCTTTTTATCCGTGCTCTTTTGCAGCGACAGCGTGAACTGTGTATACTCGCCCTTTACGCTGTCGGCGGTAATAGTACCGTTCATTCTGCCCGTCAGCGTCTTTACTATATACAGTCCGAGCCCCACGCCGACACGGTCGGCGCTTCTTGATTTATCGGTTTTATAGAATCGGTCGAAAATACGGTTAAGCTCCTCTGCATCGACGCCTTCACCGCTGTTGCGGATTGATATATTTACCCGTCCCGCAACCTCATACACCCTTACGGTCAGTGTACCGTACTCGGGCGTAAATTTAATGGCATTGTCGATAAGATTGTAAATTACCTGATGGAGCATATCACCGTCGCACAGCGCAAAGCACGGCTCGGGGTCCATATCGGAAACCTCGATGTTTTTACCGCTGATACGGCGCTCGGCACTGAGCATAACGTTGATAATGATATCCCATACGTTTTGGTTTTCTAACTTGACCTCCTGCTCTCCCGCTTCCATTCTGGCGATACCGAGCAAAGATGTCGTAAGGCGGGACAATCTCTTAATCTCGTTTGAAACGATTTCAAGATATTTTCCCTGCTCATCGAGCGGTATAGTACCGTCGCGAATACCGTCGATATATCCGCCTATGGTGGTCATAGGCGTGCGCAGCTCATGCGAAACGTTGGCGACAAAGCTCCTTCTCGTGCTTTCGAGTGATTCAAGAGAATCTGCCATACGGTTAAAATTATCGGCAAGTCTGCCTATCTCGTCATCTCTGTTCGGCAAAGAAACGCGGTTACCGAAATTGCCCTGTGAAAAGCTCTCCGCCGTTTTGCTCATCTCCTCAATCGGGTCGCTGAGCTTCTTTGTCATTCTGTAAATAATAAACGACGACACGGTCAGCATTATAAGCACGGCAATAAGGAACGTTCTTACCGAGCGCAAAAATAATCCGATAATCTGCGTTAATGTCAGCTCCGCAAGCACATATCCGACGATGCTTTCACCGTCTTTTACGACTGTGCCGCAGGTATAATGGCCGCCGTTATCGTAAAATCCGTTCATAGAACCGAATTCGATAATCTGTCCGTTTTCATCAATTTCGGAGCGGATTTTTTGGGGAACGGTATCGGAAGAATGAACACAGCCACCTTTTTCCGAGCAAATCACCACATTGCCGTCGGTATTAACGAAAAACACGGTAACGTCGGTCGTTTCGGAAATCATCTCATAGCTTTTTTCCACATCGGTCTGTAGAATATACTCACCGCTGTCGGCGTCAAAACCGCCGATAGTCGCTTCAATCGCCCTGTCCGAAGCCACGGAGAGTATTTCCATCTTATCCTGCCGTACATACTTCACCGTAAACAGCATCATAATAATGCCGAGAATTGCGGTACACGACAACAGCATCGCGCTGTATATTTTTATATATCTTTTAAATATACTGCCATGCTTCATTACTTACTTTACCTCGAATTTATATCCCACACCCCAGACGGTTTTGAGCGACCACCGATCGGAAACGTCCTCAAGCTTCTCGCGCAGACGCTTAATATGCACATCAACGGTTCTTGAATCTCCGTAGTATTCAAAGCCCCAGACCTCGTCAAGAAGCTGGTCACGGGTAAAAACACGGTTGGGATTGCTCGCAAGATGGAACAGCAGCTCCAGCTCGCGCGGCGGCGTGTCGACATTTACACCGTCAACCGTCAGCTCGTACTTGGAAATATTTATCGTAAGCTTATCGAAATTCAGCTCGTTAGAGTCCTCCTCGCTCTCAGTGCGGCGAAGAACGGCACGCACGCGGGCGACGACCTCTTTGGCATCAAACGGCTTGACAATATAGTCATCTGCTCCGAGGTCAAGACCCATAATCTTGTCAAAGGTCTCACCCTTTGCCGTGAGCATAATGACAGGCACCTTACTGCGCGCACGGATACGGCGACAAACCTCCCAGCCGTCAAGCTTGGGCATAAGAATGTCAAGAAGAACAAGTGCGGGATTTTCCTTTTTCTGCAATTCAACCGCATCAAGTCCGTTGTGCGCCATAATAACCTCATAGCCGTCTTTTTCGAGATAAAGGCGCAGAAGCTCACAGATGTTTTTTTCGTCATCGACGACAAGAATCTTGTTGTTTTTCATTGTCAATGGCTCCGTTTCTTTATTGTTTCGATGTGCTGTCTTTTACAGACGATAAAAAATTATGCTCTTTATACCGAAAATACCATAAATTATTTAACAAAATATGAATATGCAAAATTTTTTCGGAAATATCCTTTTTATTTGCTTTTTACCGCGGCATAGGTTACCCAGCCCTTCAGCTCGGTGCGCTGTTCTATTACAAAACCCGCTTTCTCGAGAGCCGTGCGAACCTCATCCTCGCGTATATCAATAACTCCGCCGGTAATGAGATATCCGCCGTCTCTCAATGCGCCGAAGAAAAAGTCGGACAGCGGAATGATAACATCGGCGACTATGTTTGCCGCAATAATATCGACATCCTTCGGCAGAGTATCGGCAAAAGCCTTTTCCGTTGCATTGCCGGTTACAGCAATAAAGCGATCACCCACGCCGTTTATGGAAGCATTCTCCTTTGCCGTTGCCACAGAATTGAGGTCAATGTCAACCGCCGTGACCGATTTTGCTCCGAGCAGGAGCGCGCCTATTCCCAAAATGCCGCTTCCGCATCCTACGTCCAATACCGTGTCTCCGTCGCGGGTAAGGCGTTCAAGCTGTTCAAGACACAAACGGGTCGTTTCGTGTTCTCCCGTTCCGAACGCCATACCGGGATCAAGCGTCAGCACCGTTTCGCCGTCGACAGTAGTATATTCCTCCCAAGACGGACGAACAACGAGACGTTTTCCTATTTTAAAGGGCTTGTAAAACTTTTTCCAATTCTCCGCCCAATCGTCATCGGCAACCGTGTTGACCGACGAGGTGAACTCTATGTCTGCCGCAGTGAGAAGCTGTTCAAGATATGCTTTCTTTTCGGCCGGGTTATCGTTGACCGGAACATAGACGTGTATCAGCGCATGGTTGGTATCCTTGCCGAGCAAGCTGTCGTCGATATAATCAAAATGTGCGATTTCGGGCAGCTGCTCAAGCATATCGGAATAGTCCTCGATATACAGACCGCCGCTGTCCACCATAGTTGCGACCGCAGCCGCACGATCACAGTCGGCTGTCGCAACCCTTATCGCAATATCATGAAGCTCCATATTGAGATTCCTTTCGGCTTTATATTCTGTATTATATTGTATATTGTTGTTTGACGATAGGCAATAGGCATAGAACATTGTTTTGAGCGGATATTCCCCGCTCTGACGATTTAGAAAAATCAAAGGGCAGACCGTGAGGCTTGCCCTTAATCATTATTCCTTGTCCTCTTTGCCGAAGGCGCGTTTTATGCGGTCGGCAAAGCTCTTGCGTGACTCGTAGTTTTTATCGACAGAGAGTGTCGATTCAAAAGCCGTCAACGCCGCCTTCTGGTCGCGGTTCAGCTTTTTCGGAACCTCGATTTCGACCTTTACGTACTGGTCGCCTCTACCCTTGCCGTTCAGATATTTTATACCCTTATCTCTCAGACGGAAGGTTGTACCGGGCTGTGTTCCGTCAGGCACCGTAAACTCTATTTTGCCGTCGATAGTCGGAACAACCACCTTATCTCCGAGCACCGCCTGAGAATAGCCGATAGGCACGCTCACATAAACATCGTACCCGTCGCGCTCAAACAATGGGTCGGGACGCACCGTCACAACCGCTATCAAATCTCCCGCAGGACCGCCGTTTGCACCGGCGTTGCCCCTGCCGCGAAGCTGAATGGACTGATCGTCGTTAATGCCGGCGGGAATGTCTATTTCAAGACTTCTGCGCTTGCTGACCGTTCCTCTTCCGGAACAGGTTGTGCAGGGCTTGTCGATAATCTTGCCCTTGCCCGCACAGCGTGTGCAGGGACGGGTATTCTGCACCGTGCCGAACATACCCATAGACTGCTGCACCGTTACATATCCGGTACCGCGGCAGTCGGGGCAGACAGTCTGGCTGCTTCCGCCGGCAGCACCGCTTCCGCCGCAGTCGGGACAGGATTCAAGCGGGTCTACGGTGATTTTCTTTTTGCATCCGTGTGCCGCCTCCATAAAGGAAAGCGGTATGCTTACATGTATATCTGAGCCTTTTCTCGGCGCATTGGGATTGGCGGAACGTCTCGACCCGCCGAAGCCGCCGAAGCCGCCCAAGCCGCCGCGCAAGCCCAAGCAACCGCTCTTGCCCTTGCCGGAGATTCCGAAGGTGAAAGNNGAAAATCGAGCCGAACAAATCGCCGAGGTCGACGTCAAATCCGCCCGCGCCGCCGTATCCTCCGCCGTATGACGGGTCTACTCCGGCGTGACCGAACTGGTCGTATCTCGCCCTCTTATCCTTATCCGACAGCACCTCATACGCCTCTCCGAGCTCCTTGAACTTAGCTTCTGCCTCG
>DCGT01000036.1:4781-7168 GCA_002315315.1 Faecalibacterium sp. UBA1771 | reverse complement strand
CGGCACCGTGTCGCCCGCCGGCGGAAACTTCGAGGAACCCGTCACGCAGGCGACACTCAAGGTCGTGGGCGCGTTCCACGGTCTGTCGAGAGAGCGCAGTGACGCGAGAAAATATCCCTCTATCCACCCCATTGATTCGTGGTCGAAATACGACGGCATAGCCGATATGAAAAAGGTCGAAAAGGCTCGGAGCATTCTGCGCCGCGGCAATGAGGTCGACCGTATGATGATGGTCGTCGGCGAAGAGGGCACGACGGCGCAGGATTATATTATTTACCAAAAAGCGGAGCTGTTGGACTCGGTTTATTTACAGCAGAACTCCTTTGACCCTATTGATGCAAGCTGTTCGCCCGAGCGTCAGCGCCACGAGTTTGAGGTGATGTACGAAATTCTCACCTCGACGATAGCTTTGACCGATAAAAAGGACATCAGAAGCTATTTCAACCGGCTTCGTCAGGAGCTGCTCGATTGGCACGGCTTTGAATATCCGTCCGAGGCTTATGATGAGCAGGAAAAGCGGGTTATGGCGTGCTTCGGTGATATCGGAAGCGACGCTTGACCGGCGTTGCTTCGGTAAAGCACCTGCCAATGGTGCAGATATATTTTTTAATAAACCGGCAAACAAAATCCATCCGTGCAAAAAGAAAAAGGAGCGGATATGCAAAAGATATATACAAAGATTGATTCGATAGTCGGCAATGTCGTTACGGTGCGTGCCGAGGGCGTTCGCAGCGGCGACCTTGCGCTGGTCGGCGACAGCTACGCCAACGTCATTAAGCTGGATAGGGACAAGGTGTCACTGCAGGTCTTTGCGGGTACGCAGGGCGTGAGCACCACCGATAGCGTGCGCTTTCTCGGCCGTCCGATGATGGTGTCCTTTACCGACAACCTGCTCGGCAGAATTTTTGACGGCGCAGGCGTGCCGCGCGACAACGGACCAGCGCTGACCGAGAATATGATTCCCGTCGGCGGACCGTCGGTCAATCCCTCCAAAAGAACTGTCCCCGACAAGATGATTCATACCGGAATACCGATGATTGACGTTTTCAATACGCTTGTCGAGAGTCAGAAGCTCCCGATTTTCTCGGTATCGGGAGAGCCGTACAACCGGCTTCTTGCCCGCATTGCCATGCAGGCGCAGGTCGATATTATCGTTCTCGGCGGTATGGGTCTTAAATACGACGATTATCTGTTTTTCCGTGAAACGCTGGAAAAAAACGGAGCGATGGGTCACACGGTTATGTTCATTCACACTGCGTCCGACCCCGTTGTCGAGTGTACCCTTGTGCCCGACCTCTCGCTTGCGGTTGCCGAGCAGTTTGCACTTACCGGCAAGCGCGTGCTGGTGCTGTTGACCGATATGACAAGCTATGCCGACGCACAAAAGGAAATGGCAATCACGATGGAGCAGGTGCCCTCCAACCGAGGCTACCCCGGCGACCTTTACAGTGTGCTTGCGTCGCGCTATGAGAAGGCGGTCGACTTTGAGGACGCCGGCTCGATAACCATTTTGAGCGTCACCACCATGCCGGGCGACGACGTTACCCACCCCGTGCCGGACAATACCGGCTATATCACCGAGGGTCAGTATTATCTCAAGGACGGTCACATCGAGCCATTCGGTTCGCTGTCCCGTCTTAAACAGAACGTAAACGGCAAGACCCGCGATGACCACCGGGCGCTGATGGACTGTATGATTCGCCTTTACAGCTCCTACCGCGAGAGTCTGGAAAAGCAGTCGATGGGCTTTGCGATGACCGAATGGGACGAAAAGCTGCTGAAATACGGCGCATTGTTTGAAAGCAAGCTTATGGATTTGTCGGTCAACATTCCGCTTGAGGAGGCACTCGACCTCGGTTGGGAAATACTGTCGGACTGCTTTGAGCCGAACGAAACGGGGCTTAAATCGTCTCTGCTGAACGAGCGCTGGCGCAAGCCCGTGCCGGAGAATATGTAATATGGCAGTCAAACTGACAAAAAACGAGCTTAAAACGCAAAAGGACAAGCTGGAGCAGTATCAGCGATATCTGCCGACGCTGACAATGAAAAAGCAGCAGCTTCAATCGGTGCTGATGAAGGTTGCCGCCGAGCGTGAGCGGGTGGAATCGGAGCGCGCGGCGGCGGCAGACGGCATCGACGACTGGATTGCCGTCTTTGCCGAAAACCGCAGCTTTTCGCCGGAGAAGGGTCTGCTCAACCTCATTAACCCCGACAGGGTGATTTATGATGAACAGAATATCGCCGGAGTCACCGTGCCGGTGTTCCGCGACCTGACCTTTTGCGATATTGAATACGACGTTGAGGATTACCCGCTGTGGGTGGATACCGCCGTCGTCAAGCTGCGTGAAATTGCGCGGCTCGATGCGACGGTCAAAACCCTGCAACGG
>DCGT01000036.1:451-4769 GCA_002315315.1 Faecalibacterium sp. UBA1771 | reverse complement strand
TAGGAGCTTCTGTCAGAGGAGCTTCGGTCTACCTCTCAGCGCGTCAACCTCTTTGAAAAGGTTAAAATTCCCGAAACAAAAGAGAATATTCGGGTAATAGGCATCTACCTCGGCGACCGCGACACCGCCGCCGTCGTTCGCGGCAAGATTGCCAAGAAAAAGCTGCAGGGGGTGAGCGAATGATAGAAAAAATGAAGGTCGTTCACATCGTTGCTTCGGAAAAAAACAAGGAGCGTCTGCTTCGGCGGCTATGCGATTTGGGACTGCTTCATTTGTCCGAAAAAGCAGACTGCGATATCTCCCGCACCGAACGCTTCAACGACCTGTCGCGGCTTTTACTTCTGTTGCAGGAGCGAAGGGCGGAGCAGAGCGCGGAGCTGTTGTCGGACGGTGATTTTGAAAAGCTGTACTCGGAGCTGACCGACGCACTCAAGCGGTCGGAAAGGTCGGAGGAAAAGCGTACCGAGCTGACGGGCGAGATAAACCGACTGCTTCCGTGGGGCGATTTCAGCCTCGACGATTTGGAGCTGCTGAGTCAGAGGGGAATTGCGCTGACGCTGTGCCGTGTCGACAAAAAGACGCTTTCCGCGCTTAAAAAGGACGAAAATGTGAGGTTTTTCACCCTTGCGCCGGTCGACGGTATGACAACGATTGCCGTAATGGGTGAGCCTCCGCAGGGATATTCGCTCAACGAATTCAATCTGCCCGAGAAAAGTCTCTCCCGACTTCAAGCGGAGCTTGACGAATGTAACGCGGAAATTGCACGGTGCAGCGCCGTTGCCGACAACGCCGCGCGGTATCTCGACAGCTTCCGCGCACAGCTTTTAAAGGCGCAGAACGATGCGGAATATTCCGCCGCGGGCAATACCGTGACGGCTGACGGCGGTCTGGTGTGGCTCAAGGGTTATATCCCCGCCGAGCAGATAGACTGCTTCAAGACTGCGGCGGCGGAGAACGGCTGGGCGTGGGCAATCGACGACCCCGCCCCCGACGATGAAAATGTGCCGACCAAGGTCAAATACAACAGAATAACACGGCTGATGATACCCGTTTTCGATATTCTCGGAACGGTCCCCGGCTACCGCGAATACGATATTTCGTTCTGGTTTCTCGGCTTCTTCACGCTGTTTTTTGCAATGATAATCGGCGACGCCGGCTACGGTCTTATATTCCTGCTCGCGGCGGTGCTGCTGACGGTCAGGAACAAAAAGACGGACGATATCACCATGCTGCTGTGGGTGCTGTCCGCCGCGACGGTCGTGTGGGGCGCGCTGACGGGAACGTGGTTCGGTCTGGAGGGCGCAATGAAAATCCCGCTTCTCCGCCGTCTGGTGATACCGACCTTTGCCAACTATCCCGAATATTTCGGTGTGGCGGCGACCGAGCAACAGAACAGCATTATGAAATTCTGCTTTATCCTCGGTACGGTTCAGCTCTCGCTCGCCTGCGTTATGAATATTCGGCGCAAGCTGAGAGAGCGCGATTTGAGCTTTATCGCCGATATCGGCTGGCTGTGTGCCATTGACGCGCTGTATTTCGTCGTGCTGTACCTCGTAATCGGTATGCGGGTCAACCTTTTGCCGATTGCCGTGATAGTTGCGGCGGGCTTCCTGCTTGTCGTGACCTTCGGCGGAATGTCGCCGGACAGGTCGTTCGGTCAGGGTCTAAAGGCGGGACTCGGCGACGCCTTCACCGTCTTTCTCAATACAATAAGCGCATTCGGAAATATTATGAGCTATATTCGCCTGTTTGCCGTCGGTATGGCGTCGCTCGCCATAGCGCAGAGCTTTAACGATATGGCGGCGGGCTTCAGCGGCGCGCTTGCCCCCGCGGGTGCACTGATTATGATAGTCGGTCACGCGCTGAATATCGTAATGGGTCTGCTGTCAGTCGTCGTCCACGGCGTAAGACTCAACCTGCTGGAATTTTCCGGTCAGCTCGGAATGGAATGGGCGGGCACAGCCTATGACCCGTTCCGCAAGCGTGACAAGCTGAAAAAATGACCGCAGGAAGCAGAGAGCGGACAGCCCTCTTTAATACCTGCATTTAAATAATCATTCAAAGTCATCTTAAATAAAAGGAGAATAAATTATGGGAATCCAATTCATCGGAATGGTCTGCGCGCTCGGTCTGTCGGCAATCGGGTCGGCTTTCGGCGCAAGCTTTGCGGCGCTGTCCTCGGTCGGCGCGTGGAAGAAATGCTACGCCAACGGCAAGCCCGCGCCCTTTATCATGGTCGCCTTTTCGGGCGCGCCGCTCACCCAGACTATCTACGGCTTTCTGCTTATGAACTTTATCCGCAACGCCGTGCAGAGCGGTGCCGACAGCACCCTCGCCATGTTCGCGGGAATTTTCGGCGGTCTTGCAATCGGTTTGTCCGCCTTTTTCCAGGGCAAGGTCGCCGCTGCCTCCGCCGACGCACTCGGCGAAACCGGCAAGGGTACCGCCAACTTCTTTATCGTCATCGGTATCATCGAAACCGTCGCGCTTTTCACTCTCGTTTTCTGCCTGCTCCTGCTGCAGTAACCGCACGGCGCGGATATTTCGTACTCGGGTCCCCCGTATGACGCGGAGGACCCTTTTCTTTTTGCATTTTATTTAACATTTATAGAATAAATATTCCGAATAATCGTTGACAAATATTCGCCGATACGGTATAATATGCGTGTTGATACAATTATATTAAATATAACGAGGCATAAAATGAATAATAACGACAAAAAATACAAAAAGATAGTTCTTGCATATTCCGGCGGTCTGGATACCTCCGTTATAATTCCGTGGCTCAAGGAGAATTACGGCAACCCCGAAATCATCTGCGTTTCCGGTAATGTCGGTCAGGCGGACGAGCTGGAGGGCTTGGAGGAAAAGGCACTCAAGACCGGTGCAAGCAAGCTGTATGTTGAGGATTTGACCGAGGACTTTTTGGATAACTATGTTTTCCCCTGCGTTCAGGCGGGAGCCTTGTATGAGGATTATATGCTCGGCACGGCGTTTGCGCGTCCTCCTATTGCCAAGCGCGTTGCCGAAATCGCACTTGCCGAGGGTGCCGACGCCGTCTGCCACGGCTGTACCGGCAAGGGAAACGACCAGGTGCGCTTCGAGATGGCAATAAAGGCGTTTGCGCCGAATATGCACATCATCGCGCCGTGGCGTGAGTGGAGCATCAAGTCGCGCGAGGAGGAAATCGACTACGCCGAGGCGCATAATGTTCCTCTGAAAATCAGCCGCGAGACGAACTATTCCAAGGATAAAAACATCTGGCATCTTTCCCACGAGGGAATGGATTTGGAGGACCCCGCCAACGAGCCGCAGTACAACAAAAAGGGATTTTTGGAGATGGGTGTTTCGCCCGAGCAGGCTCCCGATACTCCGACCTACGTCAAAATTCACTTTGAAAAGGGCATTCCGACTGCCGTTGACGGTGTTGAGATGAACTCGACCGCGCTGGTTACCAAGCTGAACGAGCTGGGCGGCGCAAACGGTATAGGTCTGCTCGATATCGTCGAGAACCGCCTTGTCGGTATGAAGTGCCGCGGCGTATACGAAACCCCGGGCGGAGCGATTTTGTACAAGGCTCACAAGGTTTTGGAAACAATCTGCCTCGACAAGGACACCGCGCATTACAAGGCACTTGTGGCGCAGAAGCTGGCGGAGCTGGTCTACAATGCACAGTGGTTCACTCCGCTCACTCAGGCGATTTTGGCGTTTGTCAAGCAGACGCAGACGACCGTCACCGGCGATGTTACACTCAAGCTCTATAAGGGCAATATGATTAACGCCGGCGTGACCTCGCCGTATTCGCTCTACGATTCCGAAATTGCCACCTTCAACGAGGACGATGTTTACGACCAGAGCGACGCCGGCGGCTTCATTAACCTTTACAGCCTGCCGACAAGGGTTATGGCGGCTATGAAGAAAAAGAACGGTATCGAGGAGTAAAACCTCCGCGTGCGGGATTTTGCGGGGCGAGGAACGATGCTCTTGCATAAAGCGGGTGTTTTTGCTTACCGCATCATAAATTATTTACAAAACACATTTACGGAGTCCGTTATGTCAAAAATGTGGCAGGGTCGGACGGCGGGTCTGCTTGACACGCTTGCCGACGACTTCAATTCATCAATACGCTTTGACCGCCGAATGGCGGTGCAGGACATAACCGGCAGCATTGCCCACGCCGATATGCTGGGCAAAACCGGAATCCTGACGCCGCAGGACGCGGAAACTATAATCGCGGGTCTTAACGGAATTCTTACCGACCTGCAGGGCGGCGCGCTCGAAATCGACGATACCGCCGAGGATATCCATATGTTCGTGG
>DCGT01000036.1:0-382 GCA_002315315.1 Faecalibacterium sp. UBA1771 | reverse complement strand
CCGCAACGACCAGGTCGCGCTCGACCTACGGCTATGGCTACGCGATGAGACCGGAGAAATCCGACGACGGCTGCTGGCGCTTATGTCGGCGGCGGTCGGTCAGGCAGAACGAAATCAGACCGCCATTATGCCGGGTTACACCCATCTGCAAAGGGCGCAGCCGGTGCTGTTCTCACATCATCTGCTCGCATACGCAATGATGCTTGAGCGCGACATCGGCAGGCTCGATGACTGCCTCAACCGCATAAACATTTCCCCGATAGGGAGCTGTGCACTCGCCGGAACTACCTACGACACCGACCGCGAATACGAGGCGGGTCTGCTCGGATTGGACAGCGTATGTATGAACAGTATGGACGGCGTTTCCGACCGCGATTTTGCC
>DCGT01000016.1:8199-9349 GCA_002315315.1 Faecalibacterium sp. UBA1771 | reverse complement strand
TACAGTGATTGAGCTTATGAGCACCGGTATGGTTTAAGTCCTCGCGCTTAACATAAAGCTGTACGCCCGTACCGATTCGGTTGGAAAGTCTTTCAAGGTGCGAAATCGGTGTGGGCCTGCCTTGAAATTCTCTGCGTATTCTACGAAGCTCACCGATAAATCTCGTGGACTTGCAGATAGTGTGGTAAGCCGCATTGATTTCATTCATAGCCGCCTGAAGCTCTTCGGGAATATACGAGCCACCGTATTTTCCGAAATAGCCGTTGGCGTCGGGATAGTTTTTGAAATAGGTTTCAAAATCGACATCGTTAATTATCATTTTTATATCTCCGTAATTTTTTTATTTATTGCGGGTGATTGTCCCGTTTTTGCCGGTGTATTATTGACGACCTGCGTCACCATCGTTTATTCATTTATTACCTCCGAATATACAACAAAAAATCCTTGACAGAAAATTTTCTGTCAAGGACGAACAATAAAATCTTATCCGTGGTGCCACCTTGATTCACAGCCTGAGCTGTGCACTCTGCGGGATACCTGCATATCCCCGACAACTGACGTATGCCCACACGTTGCAGTTTAATCCGAAGTACATTCGTTTGACTGCACCCTCGGCGGTCCATTTGACAACCTGTTTCTCACCCGACTCTCAGCACCACGGGTTCTCTGTAAAGGCATCATTGCCGTTATCTCCGCGTCAACGGTTTAAAGTATTATTTTTGTTATAATTATACATAGACTTTTTATTTTTGTCAATAAAAAATCCGCATCGAAATGAAAAACATTCCGATGCGGTAAAATTCTGAAACTACTGCACGAATTACTTCGCGGCGGCTTCGGCGGCGGCAACGGCGCAGGCGACGGTAGCACCGACCATAGGGTTGTTGCCCATGCCGATGAGCCCCATCATCTCGACGTGTGCGGGAACGCTGGAGGAGCCGGCGAACTGAGCATCACCGTGCATTCTGCCCATAGAATCGGTAAGACCGTAGGAGGCAGGACCGGCGGCGACGTTGTCCGGATGCAGGGTACGTCCCGTACCACCGCCGGAAGCGACGGAGAAGTACTTGACGTCGTTCTCGTAAGCCCACTTCTTATAGGTGCCGGCTACGAGGTGCTGGAAGCGTGTCGGGTTGGTGGAGTTGCCGGT
>DCGT01000016.1:4864-8116 GCA_002315315.1 Faecalibacterium sp. UBA1771 | reverse complement strand
CGTTGGCGCCGTAGCACTTAACGGCGGCACGCTCACCCTCGGAGAAGGGTACGGTGCGGACAATCTTAAGCTCGCCGGTATAGAAATCGTAATCGGTCTCGACATAGGTGAAGCCGTTGATNNGTACGGAGTTGGAACCGTAGCAGTTAACCTTTGCTCTGGGGCCGTCGGAATATGCCTTACGGTATACTTCTTTTACGGTATTGGAGTAGGGATCATATTCGGTCTCAACAAAGGTGAATCCGTTGATACGGGAAATGATCAGAGCTGCGTCTTTTCCGAGACCGTTCAGAATGACACGCAGAGGATTCTTACGAACCTTGTTTGCGTTGTTTGCGATGCCGATAGCACCTTCCGCAGCAGCGAAGGACTCGTGTCCCGCCAGGAAGCAGAAGCACTTTGTTTCGTCACGCAGTAGCATGGCGCCGAGGTTGCCGTGTCCACGACCGACAGCGCGCTGTTCGGCAACTGAGCCGGGGATACAGAAGGCCTCAAGTCCCTCACCGATAAGCTCTGCAGCTCTGTCGGCGGCGGTGGCCTTTTGCTTGATGGCGAGAGCGGTGCCGAGGGTATAAGCCCAGACAGCGTTCTCAAATGCGATGGGCTGTACGCCCTTGACTATCTTTTCGACGTCAACGCCCTTTGACAGGCAAAGGTCTCTGGCATCTTCCATAGAGGAAAAACCGTATTCCTTCAAAAAGGCGTTGATTTTGTCCATTCTTCTCTCTTTGCCTTCGAATTCAGCCATTTGTTTTCCCTCCTTAATTATTCTTCACGCGGGTCGACATACTTCGCCGCGCCGTCATATCTGCCGTATGTGCCGACATTCTTCTCGAAAGCTTCCTTCGGGTCGGAGCCGTGACGGATTTCCTCGAGCATCTTGCCTACGCGGCAGAACTTGTAGCCGATAACCTCGTCGTTATCATCAAGAGCCAGCGAGAGAACATAGCCCTCTGCCATTTCGAGATAACGAACGCCCTTGACGGAGGTTCCGAACATTGTGCCTATCTGAGAGCGCAGACCCTTGCCGAGGTCGTCAAGAGACGAGCCGATGGGAAGTCCGTTCTCGGAGAAGGCAGTCTGGGTACGACCGTAAACGAGCTGCAGGAAAATCTCTCGCATAGCTACGTTGATGGCGTCGCAGACAAGGTCGGTGTTGAGAGCCTCAAGAAGGGTCTTCTTGGGCAGAATTTCAGCCGCCATGGCAGCCGAATGGGTCATACCGGAGCAGCCGAGTGTCTCGACGAGAGCTTCCTCGATGATTCCGTTCTTGACGTTGAGGGTCAGCTTGCAGCCGCCCTGCTGAGGAGCGCACCAACCGATACCGTGAGACAGACCGCTGATGTCGCTGATTTGGGTTGCCTTTACCCATTTACCCTCTTCGGGAATGGGAGCAGGTCCGTGGTTGGGACCCTTGGCGATGGGACACATACGTTCCACATCATTAGTTAAATTCATAATAAACTCCTTTCGGGATATTCTCGCTTTTTACCGCTTTTTATAGTATAATTTGATTGTTGCCCGATTTCAAGTGCGAAGCGGTCAAATTTGATTAAAAAATATCAAATAGATTTTGTATAACGTAAATCACACCGAGAATTATCGGTGCGGCAAAACAGCAGACGTCATTCGGAGTCGGAAATTTTTTGAAACCGCCTTAAAACAAATTTCGGCAGAATATCACAGTCATACTGATATTAAATATTAATACTATAATTAAGAGGTGTTAATTTGAGTCTTATAGAAGCTTTGTTCGGTTCCGTAAGCAAACGTGAGCTGAAAAGAATTACTCCCATTCAACAGAAAATCCTCTCGCTTGAGGAAAAATATGCCGCATACACCGACGTCGAGCTGAAAGCGATGACCGACCACTTTAAAGCGGAGCTTGCAGACGGCAAAACGGTCGATGACATTCTGCCCGATGCTTTCGCCGTCTGCCGTGAAGCGGGTGTTCGTGTGCTCGGTCAAAAAGCGTACCCCGTTCAGCTTATCGGCGGTATCGTTCTGCACGAGGGCAAAATAGCCGAAATGAAAACCGGTGAGGGCAAAACACTCGCCGAAACTTTTCCCGCATATCTGAATGCTCTTACCGGTTGCGGCGTTCATATCGTAACCGTAAATGATTACCTTGCCCGTCGAGACAGTGAGTGGATGGGAAAGGTGTTCCAATTCCTCGGTCTGACCGTCGGTCTTGTTATCGCGGGTATGAAATCTGCCGACAAGAAAATCGCCTATGCCGCCGACATCACATACGGCACCAACAACGAATTCGGCTTCGATTATCTGCGCGATAATATGGTTGTAAGTCTTGAGAGCAAGGTACAGCGCGGTCACGCCTATGCCATAATCGACGAGGTGGACTCGATACTGATAGACGAGGCGAGAACCCCGCTCATCATTTCCGGTCAGGGAGATAAGTCGACCGACCTTTACAAGCGTGCAAACGATTTTGCCAAAACGCTGACCATCAGAAAAATCACCGAGACCGATGACAAGGTTGAGCTGGAAACAATGGAGGGCGACTGCATTATCGACGAAAAAGCGAAAAGCGTTTCGCTGACTCAGAGCGGTATCGAAAAGGCACAGCGCTATTTCAATGTAGAGAATCTGTCCGACCCAGAAAATATGACCCTTTCGCATCATATTAATCAGGCTATGCGTGCAAGAGGACTGATGACGAGAGACGTCGACTATGTTGTCAAAGACGGAGAGGTAATAATCGTAGACGAATTTACCGGTCGTCTGATGATAGGCAGACGCTTTAACGAGGGTCTGCATCAGGCTATCGAGGCAAAGGAGGGCGTAACGGTTGCTCACGAGAGCAAGACGCTTGCCACCGTAACCTTCCAAAATTATTTCAGAATGTACAAAAAACTTGCCGGTATGACTGGTACCGCGTTGACCGAGCAGGATGAATTTTCTCAGATCTACGGTCTTGACGTAATTGAAATTCCAACCAATCGTCCCGTTATCCGTGTCGATATGGACGATGTCATCTACAAGACAGAGCGTGCCAAATTCGAAGCGGTCATCGAACAGATTATCAAGTGCCGTGAAAAGGGACAGCCGGTGCTGGTCGGTACCGTCACCATCGAGAAATCGGAGCTTCTCAGCCGTATGCTGTCAAGACGCGGAATCAAGCACGAGGTTCTGAACGCCAAACAGCACGAGCGTGAGGCTATGATAGTCGCACAGGCAGGCAAGCTTAACGCCGTAACCATTGCCACAAATATGGCGGGACGCGGTACCGAT
>DCGT01000016.1:4573-4839 GCA_002315315.1 Faecalibacterium sp. UBA1771 | reverse complement strand
ACTGCTCGGAGGCAATGCCGAATATATGGCAAGAAGCGAGCTGCAAAAGCGAGGCTTCGACGATGAAATGATACTCAATGCCACCGGTTATTTTGATACCGAGGACGAGGAAATTCTCGCTCATCGTGAGCTCTACAAACAGCTTCTTGCAGAATATTCAGAGCAGATAAAGCCCGACTACGAGAAGGTCAAGGAAGCCGGCGGTCTGTTTATCATAGGTACGGAAAGGCACGAAAGCCGGCGTATCGACAACCAGCTTCGCGGTC
>DCGT01000016.1:617-4509 GCA_002315315.1 Faecalibacterium sp. UBA1771 | reverse complement strand
TTTCTCTTGAGGATGACCTTATGAGGCTGTTCGGCGGTGAACGCCTGACTGCAATGATGAACACGCTTCGTGTTGAAGAAAATATGCCGATTGAAAACCGAATGCTGACCGGCGTCATCGAGAGCGCACAGAAAAAGGTTGAGGGTCGGAACTTCTCTATCCGCAAAAATGTTCTCGACTACGACGATGTAATGAATCATCAGCGCGAGACGATTTACGAACAGCGCGATATGGTGCTCAACGGAGAGGACATCAAGGAGAAAATACTCGGTATGGTCGATGAGTCGATTGCCGGCAACACCTCTCTTTATCTTGCCGATACCGATGACCACGCCGACTGGAATATTGCCGGCTTAAAGGGTCACTATCTCGGCTGGCTCATTTCATCCGACGAGCTGAACTACACCAAGGAGCAGCTCCGCGAGCTCGAACGCAACGATATCACTGCCATGCTTGCCGAGAAGGCTCATAAAATTTACGAAGACAAGGAAAAGCGAATCGGAAGCGAAAATATGCGCAGACTCGAAAGGCTTGTACTGCTGCGCTGTGTCGATGACAAGTGGATGGATCACATCGACGATATGGATCAGCTCCGAAAGGGTATGTACCTGCAATCCTACGGTCAGCACAACCCCGTCGTTGAATACCGCATGGTCGGTTATGAAATGTTCGATGCCATGGTCGATTCAATACGCGAGGATACCGCAAAGCTGATGATGACTGCCGAGCTTGTACAGCAGCAGAATGCTCAACAGCGCTCCGCTCCGGTTATGAATGCCCGCAAATCGGAGGATGCTTTGCCGCAAAGCAACCGTTCCGAACGTCGTGAGCCTGTCAAGGTCGAGAAAAAGCCCGGTCGCAACGACCCATGCCCCTGCGGAAGCGGCAAAAAATACAAAAACTGCTGCGGAAGAAACAGTGCGGAATAAAAAATGATAAAAAATATAATTTTCGATATGGGGAATGTAATCCTCGATTACAAACCCGAAAAAATGACACGTTGCTACACGGACGATGAAGAAGCCGTAAAAATTCTTACGCATGAGCTGTTTTCCAATAAGGAATGGATTCTTTTGGACGAAGGGCTTATTGACGAAAGTCAGGCATATAAGGGAATTTGCAAACGAATCCCCGAACGGCTCTATCCGTTATGTGCGGAAATTCTGATGACGTGGCACGAGCATTTTCTGCCGATTGAATCGACATATCCCGTTGTAAAAGAGCTGAAAGACAGGGGCTATAAGCTGTATACTCTTACTAACGCCGCAGAGCGTTTCCGTGTATACTACCTTAACAATCCGGCTTTCGAGCTTATGGACGGCTTTGTCGTATCGGCAGAAGAAAAGCTATTGAAACCCGACAGAAGAATTTATCAGGTTTTGCTTGACAGATATAATCTGAAAGCCGAAGAGTGCTTTTTCATTGACGATTCGGCGGCAAATATCGAGGGGGCGGCAAAGCTCGGAATAAGGGGGCTTGTCTTCGACGGAGACCCGACAAAAATTCTCGATGCGGTTGCTTCTTTGGAGTAAAAATGGATAAGAATTATATACTTAACAAATTCGGCGAAAGCAATATCGAAATAAGCACCGAAAACGCCGAAAAGTTTGCGGTTTATTGCAATATGCTCGTTTCCTGGGGCAAAAAGATGAATCTTACCGCCGTAACCGACGAAAACGAAATAGTCACACGTCATTTTATCGACAGTTTACTGCCGGTAACGCTCGGACTTATTCCCGAAAATTCGGTTTGTGCCGATGTCGGAACGGGTGCGGGCTTTCCTGGTGTGCCTATTGCGATTATGCGTCCCGATATTAAAATAACGCTTATCGATTCGCTTCAAAAACGGCTTGATTTTCTCAATGCAGTAACTTACGAAACAGGAATTACGAACTGCGAAACCGTTCATATACGTGCCGAGGATGCGGCAAAAACGAAGGAATACAGGGAAAAATACGAAATCGCACTTTCAAGAGCAGTTGCAAGAACGGTGTCTTTGACGGAGCTTTGCCTTCCACTTGTAAAGGTCGGAGGCAAAATGCTTGCTCTTAAATCGCTTACCGCAAAAGAGGAACTTGACGAAGCGATGTATGCAATAAAGCTTTTGGGCGGCGGCAATGCGGAGAACGTCGGCACGAATGAGAGAAACGTGACGGTTATCGAAAAAATCGCAAAAACGCCGGTTGTATATCCCCGAAAAGCGGGAACGGCAACGAGAAATCCGCTGATTGAAATTAAATAACAAAAAATAACGAACAGAAAATGCTTTTACGGCAAAATCTGTTCGTTAATTGCAAAAGAGGTAAGTAAAATGAATGAAGAATGCCTTATCTGCAAAGCACCGCTTGAATATCTGAATGAAGATATTGAGATGGAATGTGCAATTTGCCATAAAAAAGAACCGAGCAAAACGAGATGTAAAAACGGTCATTACATCTGCAACGAATGTCATTCGCAGGGAATTGACGGGATTTTCGGGGTATGTCTTGCGGAAACATCGAAAAATCCGATAGAAATCATGAATAAAATGATGTCGCTTGAATTTTGCCATATGCACGGACCGGAGCATCATATTATGGTCGGGGCATCACTTCTGACCGCATATAAAAACGCAGGCGGTGAAATCGACCTTAAAAAAGCACTTACAGAAATGAAAAACAGGGGCAAGTCGGTTCCCGGCGGTGCGTGCGGCTTCTGGGGTGCGTGCGGTGCGGGAATAAGCACGGGAATATTTATTTCGATAATTTCCGGCTCGACACCGCTGTCNNGCTGTCGAACGAGCCGTTCGGACTTTCCAACGGAATGACGGCAAAATCGCTTGAAGCAATCGGAAAAGTCGGCGGTCCTCGGTGCTGTAAAAGAGATTCGTATCTGTCGATTATTGAGGCAATAGATTACGTAAGCGAACATTTCGGTATCAAGATGGAAAAGACAACGCCGATATGCGATTTTTCGTCGAAAAACAATCAGTGTATAGGAAAACGGTGTCCGTTTTCAAAGGGAAAATGACAATAAAATGAATGATAAAATATCAATCCGTCCGTTCGTAAACGGAGACGAAACAGAGGTTTCAAAGGTCGTCTGTAAAACTATTGCGATAAGCAATAAAAACGACTATCCGCCCGAATTTATAGAGGAAAACGTCAAAAGCCATTCGCCCGAAGTAATTGCAGAGCGTGCAAAGGACGCACATTTTTATGTTGTCTGCGACGGTGAAAAAATAATCGGCTGCGGCGGAATTACGGGCTATTGGGGAAGCGAGACGGAAAGCTATCTGCTTACGATTTTCGTTCTTCCCGAATATCAGAGTATGGGAATCGGCAGAAAAATCGTAGAAACGCTCGAAAATGACGAATACTTTAAGCGTGCATGGAGGACGGAGGTCGGCTCGTCGATAACCGCAGTAAATTTTTACAGAAAAATGGGCTACACGTTCAAAAACGGAGTGACAACGCCAGACGAATTTAATGTAGTGCGGCTTGAAAAATTCAATAAATAAACAGAAAACACCTTTCGAAATATGAACTGCCCAATTTTATGCTGTCTGCACAATTGGGCAGTTCGACGAAAGGTGTTTCGTATTATTTGATAATCAGTTGATTTTCGGAAGTGAGTCAAAGCCGTGCTGAAGCTCTTCGTCCGTCGGGATATAGTCGCTCATTGTACCTGCGTGATATGACATATAAGCCGGCATATCGAAATAGCCCGTACCGGTAAGACCGAAGAGAATATTCTTTGCTTCGCCGGTTTCTTTGCATTTGAGTGCTTCGTCGATTGCGGCACGGATTGCGTGAGACGATTCGGGAGCAGGCAACGTGCCTTCGCAGCGTGCAAACTGAACTGCGGCATCGAAAACCTTTGTCTGTTCGTAGGAAACTGCTGAAATATAGCA
>DCGT01000016.1:322-583 GCA_002315315.1 Faecalibacterium sp. UBA1771 | reverse complement strand
TCATGCCGTGGTAACGAAGACCGCCCGCATGGTTTGAGGACGGAATGAAGCCCGAACCGAGCGTGTACATCTTCATAAGCGGAGTCATCTTGCCGGTATCGCCGAAGTCGTAAGCGTAGACGCCTCTTGTAAGCGACGGACACGAAGCCGGTTCTACTGCGATAAACTGCGTTTTTGTTCTGCCGCAGATTCTGTCTGCCATAAACGGAGCGATAAGACCGCCGAGGTTAGAGCCGCCACCGGCACATCCGATGATAATAT
>DCGT01000016.1:0-266 GCA_002315315.1 Faecalibacterium sp. UBA1771 | reverse complement strand
CGATAACCGACTGATGAAGCAGAACGTGATTGAGAACAGAACCGAGAAGATAACGTGAATTTTCGTGTGTCGTTACATATTCGACAGCTTCGGAAATGGCACAGCCGAGAGAACCGCTTGTACCGGGTTTTTCTTCGAGAATCTTTCTGCCGACTGCGGTTGTGTCGGACGGAGACGGAATTACGGACGCACCATAAGTTTCCATAACGGCTTTTCTGTGCGGCTTTAATTCTGCCGAACCCTTAACCATATAAACGTGAAGGTCG